>JACPSW010000051.1 GCA_016193045.1 Candidatus Rokuibacteriota bacterium
GACCTGGCCGGGCGGCAGGCGTTTCTGGATTTCGGGATCGGGCTCTTTCATGAAGCGCCTCCAAAACGTCACGGCCTCAACTATACACCAATAGTTATATAATGTGGCCCAGCATGGCGCTCAGTAAGCCAAAGGGTCGCCTCTTCCGGAAGTACGTGGTCCTCTTCGTGACCCTGGTCAGCGGCGCACTGGTGACCAGCGGCCTCGTCGAGATCTATTTCTCCTACCAGGAAAACAAGATGGCCCTCGGCCGCATCCAGCGGGAGAAGGCCCAGGCCGCCGCCTCCAAGATCGAGCAGTTCATCAAGGAGATCGAGCGCCAGATCGGCTGGACGACCCAGGCCCAGTGGGGGGCCCGATCCCTGGCCCTGGACCAGCGGCGCTTCGACTACCTCAGACTCCTCAAGCAAAGCCCCGCTGTGACCGAGATCAGCCAGCTCGATACGGCCGGTAAGGAGCAGCTCCGCGTCTCTCGCCTGGCCATGGACGTGGCGGGAAGCCAGACGGATTTCTCCCAGGAGCCGAAGTTCGTCGAGGCCAAGGCGGGGAAGATCTACTTCAGCCCGGTGTATTTCCGGAAGGAATCCGAGCCGTACATGACCATCTCCATGCCACGGAGCGGGGAGGATCCGGGGGTGACCGTGGCCGAAGTGAACTTGAAGTTCATCTGGGAAGTCGTCTCCCAGATCAAGGTCGGCAGGGCCGGCCAGGCGTACGTGGCGGACTCGCGCGGTCGTCTGATCGCCCACCCCGACATCAGCCTGGTCCTCCAGAAGACCGACCTGTCGGGGCTTCCCCACGTCCAGGCGATCCGCAAGGCCTCCCCGAGGCCAGGCGGCGACGGAGAGGAGGCGGCGATCGCCAAGGACTTCCAGGGACGCCAGGTCCTGACCGCCTACGCCCCCATCGCCCCCCTGGGGTGGCTCGTCTTCGTGGACCTCTCCCTCGGAGAAGCCTTCGCGCCGATCTACGCCTCGGCCCTCCGCACGGTCCTGCTCCTGCTCCTCGGCATCGCGCTCTCCGTCCTTGCCAGCCTGTTCCTCGGGCGCAAGATGGTCACCCCCATCCAGGCCCTCCAGGCGGGCGCCCTCCGGATCGGCTCGGGAGACCTCCGCCACCGGATGGAGGTCAAGACCGGCGACGAGCTGGAAGCCCTGGCCCACCAGTTCAACAGCATGGCCGGCCAGCTCCAGGAATCCTACGCCGGCCTCGAGCAGAAGGTCGAGGTGCGCACTCGCGACCTCACCGAGGCCCTGGAACAGCAGACGGCCACCAGCGAGGTTCTGGGTGTCATCAGCAGCTCGCCGACCGATGTCCAGCCGGTCTTCGACATGATCGCCCGGAGCACCGTACGGCTCTGCGACAGTCACTTCTGCGCTGTGTTTCGGTTCGACGGGGAGCTCATCCACCTTGTCGGCCACCATGGTCTGACAGCCGAAGGGGCCGAGGCCTACCAGCGGGGCTTCCCCCTCCGGGCGGGACAGGACAGCGCGATCGGCCGCGCGATGCTGACCCGAGCCGTCGCCCAGATCCCGGATATCCAAGCAGATCCCGACTATGCCCAGCACGCCATTGCCCGGGCCGTGACCTTCCGAGCGATCGTCGGCGTCCCGTTTCTGCGAGATGAAAAGTCCATCGGAGGGATTGCCGTGTCTCGATCCCAACCTGGACCGTTCTCGGAGAAGCAGATCGCGCTCCTCAAGACGTTCGCCGACCAGGCCGTCATCGCCATCGAGAACGTCCGCCTCTTCCAGGAGCTGCAGGCGCGGACTCAGGACCTGACCCGCTCGGTCGAGGAACTGAAGGCCCTGGGCGAGGTCAGCCAGGCCGTCAGCTCGACGCTCCCGAGGTGTTCCACGTTCGCGCGACCCACAATCTCAACGCGGAGATCGTCGAGACCCTTCGGACGCTGCCTCTTCGGAAGGGCGAAGGCCTCATGGGTCGTGCGGCAGAGTCGCGGGAGCCCACGCAGATCCCCGACATCGCGGAGCCTGACGCCTACCAGAGCCGCCTCCGAGATCTGTTGATCGGCGCCGGCTATCGGGCTCTCCTCTCGGTTCCCCTGCTACGCGAGGATCAAGTCATCGGCAGTCTCTCCTTCAACCGGAAGGCCCCGGGCGAGTTTCCTCCCGAAGTCGTCGACGTCCTGAAGACCTTCGCCACGCAGTCGGCGCTGGCCATCCAGAACGCGCGGCTCTTCCGCGAGATCGAGGCGAAGAGCCGCGAGCTGGAAGTCGCCAGCCGCCACAAGTCCGAGTTCCTCGCCAACATGTCCCACGAGCTGCGCACGCCGCTTAACGCCATCATCGGGTTCTCGGAAGTGCTGCTCGAGCGCATGTTCGGCGAGATCAACGAGAAGCAAACCGAGTACCTCGAGGACGTCCTCTCCTCCGGTCGCCACCTCCTTTCCCTCATCAACGACATTCTCGACCTCTCCAAGATCGAGGCCGGCCGGATGGAATTGGAGATGGCCAGCTTCGACATGCCGCTCGCGCTTCAGAACGCCATGACCCTCGTGAGGGAGCGGGCGGACCGCCATGGGATCGCCCTCGGCCTCACGGTGGACGAGCGGCTCGGTACCTTCGTCGGCGACGAGCGCAAGCTCAAGCAGATCCTCCTGAACCTCCTCTCCAACGCCGTCAAGTTCACGCCCGAGGGCGGCCGGATCAGCGTCAAGGCGATGCCCGCCGACGGCTCCGTGGAGATCTCGGTGTCAGACACCGGCATCGGCATCGCCCCCGAGGACCAGGAGACGATCTTCGAGGAGTTCCGCCAGGTGGGGTCGGACTACGCCCGCAAGCGCGAGGGCACGGGGCTCGGGCTCACGCTCACGAAAAAGTTCGTGGAAATGCACGGCGGCAAGATCTGGGTGAAGAGCGAGGTGGGCAAGGGCTCCACCTTCACCTTCACCCTCCCGGTCCGGCAGTGAGGAGCCGAGCCATGATCACTCCACGCGCAAGTTCGAGCGCGGGCTTCGCCCGCGCCATCCCGGGGGGAGGTGTCGGAAGGGGGGCGGAGCCCCCCTCCGAGCTCAGGCCATGAATGAGTTGATCCTGATCGTCGAGGACAACGAGAAGAACCGCAAGCTGGTGCGGGACGTCCTCCAGCACAAGGGGTACAAGACCCTGGAGGCCGAGAGCGCCGAGGACGGGATCCGGATGGCCCAGGAGTCCGGCCCCGCCCTCATCCTCATGGACATCCAACTCCCGGGGATGAACGGCATCGCGGCCCTGGGGCGCCTTCGGGCCGATCCGAAGACGAAGAAGATCCCCGTCGTCGCGGTGACGGCCTCGGCCATGACCCACGACCGGGCCAAGATCATGGCCGCCGGGTTCGACGGCTACCAGTCGAAGCCCATCAACGTGAAGGAGTTCCTCGTCGCGGTCCGCGAGATGCTGGACCGCCCGCGTGGAGGATGAGTAGCATGAGCGCTCCCAAGATCCTGGTGGTGGACGACACCCCTCAGAATGTCAAACTGCTGGCCGACCTCCTGACGGTCAAGGGCTACGCGGTCGCCACCGCCGCGTCCGGGCCCGAGGCCCTCAAGCAGGTGGAGGCCGAGCGGCCGGACCTGGTGCTCCTGGACGTGGTGATGCCCGGGATGAGCGGCTACGAGGTCTGCCGGAAGATTCGCGAGAATCTGGCCACCCAGGTCCTTCCCGTGGTGATGGTGACGTCGCTCGATCCGGCCCAGGAGCGGATCAAGGGGATCGAGGCCGGCGCCGACGACTTCCTCACCAAGCCGATCAACCAGCCCGAGCTTCTGGCGCGCGTCCGCTCGCTCCTCCGGATCAAGGAGATGTACGACACGATCCAGGCCCAGGCCGCCCAGCTCACCGAGTGGAACAAGACCCTGGAGGAGCGCGTCCAAGAGCAGGTGGCCCAGCTCGAGCGCCTGGGACGGCTCAAGCGCTTCTTCTCCCCCCAGCTCGCCGAGCTCATCGTCGCCGGCGGCGCCGAGGACCCCCTCAAGACCCACCGGCGGGAGGTCACGGTGGTCTTCCTGGACCTCCGCGGCTTCACCGCCTTCGCCGAGACTTCCGAGCCCGAGGAGGTCATGGGCGTCCTCCGGGAGTACCACGCCGAGATGGGGAAGCTGATCCTCGAGCACGAGGGGACGCTCGAGCGCTTCACGGGCGACGGGATGATGATCTTCTTCAACGACCCGACGCCAGTGCCGAACCCTGCCGAGCGGGCGCTCCGGATGGCCGTGGCCATGCGGGACCGGGTGGCGGAGATGATCGCCAAGTGGCGCAAGCGCGGGTACCACCTCGACTTCGGCGTGGGCATCGCCCAGGGCTACGCTACGATCGGGGCGATCGGATTCGAAGGGCGCTGGGACTACGGCGCCATCGGGACCGTGACGAACCTCGCGGCGCGCCTGTGCGGTGAGGCCAGGCCCGGTCAGATCCTGATCTCCCAGCGCCTGCTGGGCACCGTGGAGGAACTACTAGAGGTCGAGCCCGTGGGCGAGCTCACCCTCAAGGGCTTCTCCCGCCCCGTCACCACCCACAACGTCCTCCGCCTCAAGGGCTAGCCGCATGGCCGGCAGGGCTCGCTTGTTAATCGCGCCGGCGGTAGCGGTCCTCCTGTGCGGGACGCCGCCCGCGTGGGCCCAGGCTCCCAAGGTCTTCAAGGTCGCGATCTTGACCAATGCCTTCTCGCCATGGCACAGCCACACCGAGGGGCTCCGGGACGGGCTCAAGGAGTTCGGCTACGTGGAGGGTAAGAACGTCACGTTCGAGGCGCGCGCCACCCAGGGCGACACCTCCCGCCTGCCGGAATTGGCGTCGGAGCTGGTGGGCCTCAAACCGGACCTGCTGTACTGCAACGGGACCGCCGCCGCCCAGGTGTGTGCGAAGACGACCGAGAGGCTTCCGATCCTCTTCGCCGAGGTGGGCGATCCGGTGAGGCTCGGCCTCGTGAAGAGCCTGGCCCGGCCGGGCGGGAACATCACCGGCATGGCGAATCTCCGTCCAGAGCTGACCGCCAAGCGCCTGGAGCTCTTCAAGGAGACCGTGCCGTCTCTCCGGCGGGTGCTGGTCACGTACGATCTCCGGCAGCCCGAGGACCAGGAGTCGGTGGCGGTGGCCCGGACCGCGGCAGGTCGCCTCGGCCTCACGCTCTTGGAGCGCCCGATCACGGCCTCCCTGGAGATGGAGCCCGGGTTGGGCGAGCTCAGGGAAGGCGGGCGCGACGGGATCCTGATCGTTCAGTCGGGGCCGCATCTCAACATCCCCGGCCGCAGCCTCGAGGTCGCCACGTCCAACAACATCCCGACGATGTATCCGGCCTCGTTCTGGACGAAGGTCGGAGCCCTTGCGTCATATGGTCCCGACCAGTATCTCCAGGGGCGCCAGGCCGCGCGGCTGGCCCACAGGGTCCTGTCCGGGACCCATCCGGCCGCGCTCCCTGTGGAGCTCCCGGACCGGATCGAGTTCGTGGTGAACGCCAAAACCGCCAAGCGGCTCGGCCTGCAGATCCCGCGGACGATCCTCCTGCGAGCCGATCGCATGATTGAGTAAGGGCGGGAACCATCGGAGCCGGAAGACAGTTAACCATCCGAACCCCTCGAGATGACGAAGCGGCTCTCGCCGCCGGAGGAGAAACGCGATGAAGGTCACCACGGTTTCGCTCGCCCTGGTCCTCGTGATCTTCGGCGGACTCGGCGCGGTCCTGGCCGCGGAGCTCACGGACAAGGTGAAGGTCGAGGTCCTGACCGTCGGGCTTCATCCTGGCATGGACCCCGGGATGTACGTCTGCGCCTCGGGCCACCTGCACATCAAGGCGACCGTCCACAACCTGGCGGGCGTCGCGCTGGGCCCGGTCAAGGTGGCCGGCAAGGCCTTCGGCCCCAGCGACAACCTCCTCGGCACCGCGACCGCTTCGACCAAGCAGGCGACTCTCGCCCCCAACGAGAAGGCTGAGGTCAACCTGGAGTTTCTCACCGTCGGCGGGCCCCTGATCCGCGGGGTCAAGCGGCACGAGCTGACGGTCATCGAGGCTTCCGCGAAACAGTAGGAACTCCTGGCATCCCCCTGCCAGATGGGCACCAAGCCCCCCGCCCGGACGGCGGCCGCCTGGGACTTGCCCCCTTATTCGACGGGCACTTGCAGCCTGATCCGCCCTGGCATATCGGATGCATTACGAGGAGGCATGAAGCGCTCGGTCATCCTCACGATCCTCCTGACGCTCGGCTTTCTCCTGATGGGGCTCATGACGGTCTTCCAGGCCGAAGGGGGGCTTGCTCCCCAGCACGCCTTCGAGACGCCTCCCCCACTGAGGCTCGACTCCATCTACTTCCGAGTCCAGGAGGCGGCCCTCGGTTTGTTCCGGCAGGGCTGCCAGGAGGTCAAGGTTGTGGTCCTTCCCAACAGGGACGGGACCCTCGAGGTGTACGCCACCTGCGTCGAGTGGCAGGAAGTCCGGCCCGCTTCGCAGTAAGTCCGCTCCCCGTCATCGAGAAACCGCGTTTCCAATCGTTGCCTCCGGGCGTATAATAGGTGTGTGAGGTTGAGGGTTCCCCTCCGCTGGAGGCTGTTGACCCCGCCATAACTCAAGGAAGGAACATCCCGAATGAACGAAGAACGTCACGAAGAACGCAAACTGGCCCTGTTCATCGACTTCGAGAACATCGCCCGCGGCGTCAAGGAAGCCCAGTACAAGGGGTTCGAGATCAAGCTGGTCCTGGAGCGCCTGGTGGAAAAGGGCAAGATCATGGTCCGGCGCGCCTACGCCGACTGGAGCCGCTACGCCGAGTACAAGCGCCCGTTCCACGAGCACGCCATCGAGTTGATCGACGTGCCCCAGAGCCGCTACAGCGGGAAGAACTCGGCGGACATCCGGATGGTGGTGGACGCCATGGATCTGGCCTATTCCAAGGCCCACGTGGACACCTTCGCCCTGGTGTCGGGGGACTCCGACTTCTCTCCCCTGGTCTCCAAGCTCCGGGAAAACGACCGCTACGTGATCGGTCTCGGCGTCAAGTCCTCCTCCTCGGAGCTGCTCGTCGGCAACTGCGACGAGTTCATCTTCTACGAGGACCTGATCCGGGACGCGAAGAAGACCCATCTCCTGCGCGGGCTCCCGGAGAAGAAGGCCGAGGCCTTCGCCCAGCTCATCGAGGCGGTCCAGGCCCTCCAGCGAGAGAACAAGGAGGTCCTCTGGGGCTCCATGGTCAAGCAGACGATGATCCGGAAGAACCCCGCCTTCAACGAGACGTACTACGGCTACTCCACGTTCTCCAAGCTCCTGGAGGAAGCCGCCAAGCAGAAGGTCCTGACGCTGGAGCGGGACGCCAAGAGCGGGACCTATATCATCACCTCCATCGCCGAGGAAGGCCGCGCCGCCTGAGCCCTGAGCCATGCTGGTCTTCCGGCTCTGGCCGGTGGTCCTGGCGCTCTTGCTCGTCCCCGTCCCCGGCCAGGCCCAGGAGGCCCGCATCACCCTCCGGCCGGGGTTCACGATCTCCGTCTTCGCCTCGGGCTTCGACCGCGCTCGCTTCATGGCGGTGGACCCGCGCGGGACGCTGCTCCTGTCCGATCCCGGCGCGGGCAAGGTCCTGGCGCTCCCCGACGCCGACCGCAACGGCCGAGCCGACCGCGTCGTCGAGGTCGTCGGCGGGCTGAGCCGGCCCCATGGCCTGGCCTTCCAGGATGGCAAGCTCCTCGTGGGCGATGCCGACCGCCTCGTCCGCTTCAGCTACGATTCCGCCGCCATGCGGGCCAGCGCCCCTGAGGTCCTGGTCGAGGGGCTCCCGCGCGGCGGCAACCATCCCTACAAGACGGTCGTCGTGGGCCCCGACCGCCGGCTCTACGTCTCCGTCGGCTCCTCCTGCAACGTCTGCGAGGAGCGGGACCCGCGGCGGGCCGCGATCCTGCGCTATAACGGGGACGGCTCGGGCGAGACGCTCGTCGCCACCGGCGTCCGGAACGCGGTGGGCATCGCCTTCCATCCCGTCACGGGCAAGCTGTGGGCCACGATCAACGAGCGAGACTGGCGGGGCGACGACGTCCCGCCCGACTACGTCACCGAGATCGTCGAGGGCGGCTTCTACGGCTGGCCGTACTGCTACGTGCAGGGAGGCAAGGTCCACCCCGACCGCGAATACACGAATCCGCAGGCGTGCGCCCGCACCACGCTGCCGACGCTGGAGATCCAGGCCCACTCCGCCCCCATCGGTCTCGCCTTCTACACGGGGCGGCAGTTCCCGGAGGAATACCGGGGCGATCTCTTCGTCGTCTACCAGGGCTCCTGGAACCGGTCGGTCCCCACCGGCTACAAGCTGGTCCGGGTCCGGCTGAAGGACGGCCGGCCGCAGGGGATCGAGGACTTCGCCACAGGCTGGCTCCAGGGCGGCCGCACGTACGGCAGCCTCGTGGACGTCGTGGTCGGCGCGGACGGCAGCCTCTACCTCTCGGACCAGGGGGGCGGCGTCGTCTACCGGATCAGCTACTCGCCCGTCCGCTGATGAGGGATCCGCGCCCCCTGGCCGAAGCGCTCCGGAACCCAGGGGTCACGCGCCCCGCGCCTACCAAGGGTTGATCAGCCGGTCCACCGAGAAGCCCCCGCCCCCGCCCACGACGACCGCCGCCGCCATCGCAATGAGCGCCAGGTTGAACTCGAAGCCGTGGCCTTTTCCTGGTTGAAGCGAGAAGTTCAGGAAGAACCCGTTGGCCCAGTGAACCTTGGCGATGGCGACCAGCATGACGATGATCAGCCCCACCGCCGCCGGCCGGGAGAGGAAGCCCGCCAGGACGGCGAGCCCGCCGAAGCACTCGGTCAGGCCCGCCAGCACGGTCAGCGGCGCGGGAATCTTCAGGGCCTGCTGGAAGTAGCCGATTGTGCCCTTCAGGCCGTAGCCGCCGAACCAACCGAAGAGCTTCTGCGCACCGTGAGCGAAGAAGATCACACCCAGGACAACCCGCACAATCAAGAGGGACCAGGATGGATAGGTGCCGAAGAGCTCCATGGTGTGATTGCCTCCTCGTGTGTGGTTGGGCTATGCTCTTGGTGTCCCGCAAGAGTCTACTACATTTCCAGGAGGAAAAATGCGCGGGTTGACACGGTGGCTTGGGGTGGCGTTGCTCACGGGTTCTCTGTCGGGCCTGGCGCCCGCCTCGGCCCAGATCACGGAGACAGAGGTGAGGCTGACCCTCGATCCGGTCATGGTCAAGGGATCCCCGACCGCCCATGTGATCATCGTGGAGTTCTCGGACTACCAGTGACCCTACTGCAAGCGGGTCCAGCAGGTGCTGGACCAAGTCCTCACCGAGTACCGGGGAAAGGTGCGCCTCGCGTACAAGGATTTCCCGCTGCCGGGGCACGCCCTCGCGCGCCCCGCTCACGAGGCCGCCCGGTGCGCGGGCGCCGCGGGCAAGTACTGGGAGTACCACGACCGGCTGTTCCAGGCCCAGCCCAACTTCCAGCGGGCGGACCTGCTCCGCTACGCGAGGGACCTGGGGATCCCCGCTGCCCCCTTCGCCCAGTGCCTGGACAGCGGCCGGTTTCGGGGATTGGTGGACGCTGACGTCGAACAGGGCCGCAAGCTCGACGTGACCGGAACCCCGACCTTCTTCATCAACGGGGAGCGGATCCAGGGGGCGGCGCCCTACGAGGCGTTCAAAGCAGTCATCGACGAGGCGCTTCGGAAGGTCCGATGAGCGAGCCCCGGACGAGCCAGTACGTGGACGTGGGCGCCCTGCCCTGGCAGGAGCGGCACCCGGGCGTGCACTGGAAGGTCCTCTGGGAAGACCCCGCCCGCAAGGCGCGCGCGATCCTGATGCGCTACGAGGCCGGCGCCACGATCCCGCGGCACCGGCACGTGGGTGACGAGCAGATCTTCGTCCTGGAGGGAAGCGTGTCCGACGAGACCGGTACCTGCACGGCCGGCAACTACGCGCGGCGCCCGCCCGGGTGCGTCCACGCCGTCGTGAGCCGGACAGGGGCCCTCGTCCTCGCCGTCACGACCGGGCCGACGGAACCCCTCTGATAGGTTTCTCACCTCTTCTCCTCTCCCCGCTGGGGAGAGGCAGGGTGAGGGGTGTCCAGGGCGTCCGAGAGCGTCTTCAGCAGGAGAAAGAGGGTGGCCTTCGCCTCCTCATCGGCGTCCACCCACTCCACCAGATACTGGACCAGGTTGCGATGCGGAAACTCCCCCCCGCCCTCCTCCCGCCGCTCGAGCCAGTCCGTGGTCGCCTCGTAGGCTTCCCGGATGCGTGACCGGGCGAGGGGCGGAACGGGCGCCCCGAGGCTCGCCTCGCGGATCTTGAAGATGAGGAACGCCAGCCCGATCGCAGCCCTTTGAACGGCGACGTCGAGTTCCCTCGTGACCGCCTGGCAGAAGGCTGCCGCGTCCGGCTGGCGCTCGAGGAATTCCTCGGCCTCCGCCGCCTGCCGCCCGGGCGGGTAGGCCGTGACCTCCCGCCAGACTTCATCCACCAGGGCCCGGTCGATCACTCTCACGCCGCCTCCGGAAACGCGGAATCCGCTTGCAGGAAGTCGGAGTTCTGAAGTATCGTGAACGTTCGGCGGCAGAAATTCTACCATACCAACTTCGCGAGGGGTTACGTTGATGAGCGATCCGTGTGGTCAGCCGATCGGATGGGTGCTGGTGGCTTTCGGGCTCCTCGGGCAGGCGCTGTTCTCCGCGCGCTTCCTGATTCAGTGGATCGCGTCGGAGCGCAGGAAGGAGAGCGTGGTCCCGATCCACTTCTGGTACTTCTCGATCGGCGGCGGGCTCACGCTGCTAATCTACGCCATCCTCCGCCTGGACCCGGTCTTCATCGTCGGACAGGCCGCGGGCCTGTTCGTGTACAGCCGCAACCTCTACCTGATCTGGCGCAAGCGAGAGCTGGCCGCCAGCCACGGAGCCTGATCGTGGAACCGGTCATCCGGTGGGCGAGCGGCAACAACCGGCCGATCCTCATGATCCCCGGGCCGACGGAGCTGCCATGGCCGGTCATCCAGGCCATGAACCAGCCTCCCATGATCCAGTACGACCAGAACTTCGACCTGAACATCCTGGAGCCGACCACCCTCGCCCTCCGGCAGGTCTTCCAGACGGCCGACGGCGAGGTCCTCATCATGCCGGGCTCGGGCCGGACCGCCCTGGAAACGTCCGCGATCTCCCTCGTCGAGCCTGGCGACCGCGTCGTCGTCATCGTGGCGGGGCAGTTCGGCGTGCTGATGCGCGAGATCATGAGCCGCGTGGGCGCGCAGGTGACCGAGTTTCCCGTGGAGTGGGGGCAGCCGCTGGATCTCGCGCGCCTCGACCGAGAGGTGGAGCGGGTCAAGCCGAAGATCCTCACGCTGGTCCACAACGAGACCTCCACGGGCTCGACCTATCCCGGGGAGGCCGTGGGAGCCATCGCGCGCCGGCACGCGGCGCTGTTCCTCCTCGACAGCGTCTCCTCGCTGGCGGGGCTCGACGTCCGGACCGATGCGTGGGGCGCGGACTGCAACATGACCGGCTCCCAGAAGTGCCTGGCGGCCCCGCTGGGGATGGCGCTGGTGTCGGTGAGCCCCCGGGCCTGGCAAGCCATGGAGCGGCGCGCCCACAAGGCGGGGACGTGGGTGTACGACCTCCTCCACTGGCGGGAGTTCTGGATCCCGGTCTCCCGCGGCGGCAAGATCCCCGACGGCGCCCCCCGGCGCCAGCCAATCTCCATCCCCACCCACCTCACCCTTGCCATGCAGGCCGCGGTCCGGCTCATTCTCGAGGAAGGCCTCCCCAACCGCTTCCAGCGTCACGCTGTCGCGGGCCGCGCCTTCCGCGCCGGCCTCGACGCGCTGCGCCTCGAGCTCTTCCCCGATCCCTCCATCGTGTCCAACACGGTCTCCTGCTTCAAGGTCCCCAACGGCGTCGAGGCCGGCGCCGTCGTCAAGCAGATGCGCGACCGCTACGGCATTCTGATCGGCACGGGGCTGGACCGCTTCCGCTCGAGCACGCTGCGCGTGGGCCACATGGGGATCACCGCCAGCCCGCTCTACGTCCTGCCCACGCTCTCGGCCCTGGAGTTGGCGCTGCGTGATCTCGGCTACAAGTCGGAAGCCGGCGCCGCGGTCGCCGCGGCCCAGTCCATCTTCGCCACGGCCGACGGGGCCTGACCCGTAGTCAATTGGCCCGGCACGGCGTCACAGCCGAGCGCGTCACCATCGTCGTCCCCGACGACTTCCCGTCCGTCTTCAGCGGGACCGAGGCCCACAAGCGCGCGATGGAACTGGGGGAAGTGGTCGTCTTCAAGGAGCGCGGCGCGGATCAGGAGGAGGAGCTGATCCGCCGGATCGGCCGGGCCCGCGCCGCCATCAACATCCGCGCCCACGCCAAGTTCACCGAGCCCGTCTTCCGCGCCTGCCCCACGCTCAAGCTCGTCTCCGTCTGGGGGACCGGCGTGGACAACGTGGATCTCCACGCGGCCGGCCGGAACGGGGTGACCGTGTGCAACACGCCCGGCCTCAACGCTCACGCGGTGGCCGAGCACGCCCTCACGCTGATGCTGGCGGTGGCGCGCCGCGTGCCAGCGCTGGACCAGGCAATGCGCGGCGGCCAGTGGCCCCGCGAGCTCCTGACCCAGCTCCTCGGCAAGACCCTCGGCGTCTTCGGTCTCGGGGCCATCGGGAGCCGGGTGGCGACCCTCGGCAAGGCCATCGGCATGAACGTGCTGGCCTGGAGCGCGAGCGGCGACGAGAAACGCGCCAAGGCGGTCGGCGTCCGGCACGCCTCCAAGGAGGAGATCCTGCGCCAGGCCGACGTCGTGAGCCTCCATGTGAGGCTCGAGCCCCAGACGCGCGGGTTCCTCGGCCGGAAGGAACTCGCGCTGATGAAGCCCGCCGCGATCCTGATCAACACCGGCCGCGGCGCCCTGGTGGACCGGGACGCCCTCCTCGACGCGCTACGCGAGCGGAAGATCCAGGGGGCCGGGCTCGACGTCTTTCACGAGGAACCCCTCGCGCCCGACGACCCGCTGCTCGCCCTCCCCAACGTCGTGCTGACCCCCCACGTCGCGGGCCAGACGCCGGAGGTCATCCGCGACGGGCTGCTCCGCGCCGTCCGGAACGTCGAGAACTTCCTCAAGGGCTCCCCCACCGACGTCGTCGTCCAGCCCCGTTGATGTGCCTTTCACCTCTTCTCCTCTCCCCTCTGGGGAGAGGCAGGGTGAGGGGCGTGAGGGACTACCCGACGGAGCGGATGACGAGCCAGACCCCCAGGAGCCCGAGAAATCCGAGCACCACGCGGTTGAAGGTCAGCTGATCCACCCGGTCCTGGGTCCTGAGGCCGAGCCAGAAGGCGCCGAGCCCGAGCGCCGTCGCCAGCACCGACAGGCCGAAGAGCGGCCACGTCAGCAGACCGAAGGAGATCACCGATATGAACTGGGCGAGCTTGTACACCAGAAAGGAGAAGGCGATGGAGCGGATGAACTCGTCCTTGCCCATGCCGAGGGCGTAGAAGTAGAGCACGAGCGGGGTGCCCGGCACGTTGGTCACGCCCCCCAGCACCCCGGCGAAGAACCCGATCGGAGGTGAGAGGTAGCGCTCGAGGCTGGGGGCAACGTGAAACCGCAGCCGGCTCACGTTCACGGCCACGAAGACCAGCACGACGGCGCCGAGGACCAGCAGGAGCTTCTGCGAGGGGAACCACACGAGAAACTGGGTCCCGAGATAGGTCCCCCCGATGCCGCAGAGGTACAGGGCCCAGTGGCGCCGGAGGGTCTCGAGGAGGCCGGGCTTCCTGAGGGTCTGGATCCCGTCCATCACGAGGTTGGGGAAGATGAGGACGACGATCGCCGTGCGGAGATCCACGAACAGCGCCAGAAAGGGAGTGGAAACCGTCGGGAAGCCGAAGCCGATGACGCCCTTGATGTAGGACGCCAGGAGGACCGCGAGGACGCTCAGCCCCGCAGCGACTCCCACAAGACCTCGGCCGGGTGCTTGGCCCGGCGCCCGGCCAGATGCTCGATCTGCTGGCGGCAGGAGATGCCCGGCGCCACGACCTCGACGTCGGGGCCCGCCGCCTTCACGGCCGGGACAAGCCGGCGGTTTCCAAGGGCGACCGACAGGTCGTAGTGCTCTTTCTCGAACCCGAAGGATCCCGCCATCCCGCAGCAGCCGGAATCCACCTCCTGGACGTCGAAGCCCGCCCACCTGAGCGCAGCCACCGTCGGCCCCGTCCCCACCAGCGCCTTCTGATGGCAGTGACCGTGGAGCAGCGCCTTCCGGCCGTCGGCGCCGAACGCAAGGGACAGCCCCGTCCGCCGCTCGCGCTCGAGAAACTCCTCCAGGAGGAAGCTCTGCCTGGCCACCTGCCCCGCGGCGTCGCTCCGCAGCAGCTCCAGGTACTCGTCACGCAGGGTGAGGAGGCACGACGGCTCGAGCCCCACGACGGCCACCCCCCGCTCGGCGTAGGGCAGGAGGCGCTCGACGTTCCAGGCCGCGTGGGCCTTGGCTTCGGCCAGCATCCCCTTCGAGATCAGCGGGCGGCCGCAGCACTTCTTGTCCACCAGCCTGACGGCGTAGCCCGCGCGCTCGAGCAGCTGCACCGCGGCCCTCCCGATCTGCGGCGCGTTGTACGTGACGAAGGTGTCGTGGAAGAGCACGACCTCGCCCCGCGTGGCCGGGGACGGCGCCGGCCGGCGCGCGAACCAGTCGGCGAAGGTCTCGCGCGCGAAGGGCGGCAGCGGCCGGCGCCGGTCGACCCCGGCAAGGCGTTCCATCAGCCAGCGATTGAGGCGGGAGCCGGCGATCCAGTTCGACAGGGGCGCCAGCCGCGAGCCCAGACGGCTCAGCCGTTCGATCCGGCCGAAGAGCCGGTTCCTGAGGGGCAGCCCATTGGCGCGGTAATAGTGGGCGAGAAACTCGTACTTGAGTTTGGCCATGTCCACGTTGGAGGGGCATTCGGCCTTGCACGCCTTGCACTCGAGACAGAGGTCCATGACCTCGTAGAGCCGGCGCCCCGTGAACTCCGACGCGGGCAGCTGCCCGGAGAGGACGGCCCGCAGGGCGTTCGCGCGCCCCCGCGTCGAGTGCTCCTCGTCGCGGGTGGCCATGTAGGAGGGGCACATGGTTCCCTCAAGCTTTTTGCGGCAGACCCCCACGCCGTTGCACATCTCGACGGCGGCGGCGAAGCCCCCCTGCCCCGAGAAGTCGAGGAGCGTGGAGGGTTCCCAGGTTGTGTAATCAGAACCGTACCGCAGGTGCTCGGTGATCCCGGGGCTATCCACGAGGTTCCCCGGGTTCATCAGGTTCTTGGGATCGAAGGCGTGCTTGAGCTCCCTGAACGCCCGAAACACGCGAGGTCCGAAGACTCGCTCCAGGAACGGGCTCCGCGCTCGCCCGTCGCCGTGCTCGCTCGAGATGGCGCCTCCGTACTCCAGGACCAAGTCGAAGATCTCCCCCGCGATCGCCCGGACCTGCGCCAGGCCGCGCTCAATCTTCAGGTTGATCAGGGGGCGGATGTGCAGACACCCCACCGAGCAGTGGCCGTAGTACGCGCCCCGGGCGCCATGCTTGGCCATGATCTCCCGAAAGCGCGGGACGAACTCCGGCAGAAACTTGGGATCGACCGCGGTGTCCTCGACGAAGGCAATGGGCTTGGCGTCGCCCTTCGTGCCGAGAAGGAGCCCGAGGCCGGCCTTGCGGAGCTTCCAGATGGACTGCTGCTCGGCGGGATCGAAGGTGAGGTGGGAGGCGTACCCGAATCGGTCCCGAGCCCGCCGGCCCTCCAGCGCCTCCACCTTCGCCTTGACCTCGGCGTCGCTTTCTCCGGCGTACTCGACGATGAGGATGGCCGCCGGGTCGCCCTGGACGAATCCCATCCGCTGGGACTGCTCGATGTTCCCCCGTGCCAGATCGAGGATCATCTTGTCGGTCAGCTCGACGGCGTACGGACCCGTCTCGAGAATAGCCTGGGAGGACTCGAGGGCCTCCTGGATGTCGCGGTAGTGGACCACGGCCAGCGCGGTCTTCTTCGGCCGCGGCACCAGGCGCACCTTCGCCTCGACGACGGTGAGGAGCGTGCCCTCCGACCCCACCACGAGGCGCGCCATGTTGAGCGGCCGGTCCTTGACCAGCTCGTCCAGGTTGTACCCGCAGACCCGCCGCCAGTGCGTCGGGTACCGCGCCCTGATCTCGTCGGCGTACTGCTCCTTGATCCGGGCCACCTCTCGATAGATCTGCCCTTCCAGCCCCGGCGCCTGAGTTTTTGCCCGGAAGGCCTCAGGCGTCACCTCGCCGAGGACGACCCGGCTGCCATCGGCCAGAAGCGCCGTCAGCTCGATCACGTGCTCCACCGTGAGCCCGTAGGCGATCGAATGGGCGCCGCCCGAGTTGTTCCCGATCATCCCGCCCAGCGTCGCGCGGTTGGACGTGGACGTGTCCGGGCCGAACAGGAGACCGAGCGGCCTCACGTGGACGTTCAGCTCGTCCTGGACCAGGCCGGGCTCCACCCGCGCCCACCGCTCCGCCTCGTTCACCTCGAGCACCCGGTTCAGGTGGGGGGAGAAATCGAGGACGATGGCGTGGTTGACCGTCTGGCCGTTGAGCGACGTGCCGCCGCCGCGGGGGAGCACCGGCACGTTCTCCCGGTTGGCGAGCTCGAGGGCCGCCTGCACGTCCCCGGCGTGGCGGGGCATCACGACGCCGATGGGCTCCAGCTGGTACATGGAGGCGTCGGTCGCGTAGAGGAGGCGCGTCATCTTGTCGAAGCGCACCTCGCCCTCGACGACGCGCCGGAGATCGTGTTCGAGGTCGTTCATACGCGCCACATTATACCCGCGGAGGCGGATGGGGGTATACTGAGGCCGTGCCGCGCGCCCTGATCGCGCTCCTCGCCCTCATTCTCGTCTGGCCGTCCCCTCCCGCCTCGGCCCGGCCCACCGCCCCCGCCTTCACGCTCCGGCTCCTCGACGGCAAGAAGACGCTCGACTCGCGCGCGTATCTCGGCGAGCGCGTGCTGGTGGTGCGCTTCCAGGCGTCGTGGTGCAAGGTGTGCGTCCGCGAGGCGCCCGGCTTCGAGCGGGCCTACCGCAAGTACAAGCCGCTCGGGGTGGAGTTCGTCGGAATCCAGGTCCAGGACACCGAGGCCGACGCGCGCAGGTTCCTGAAAGCGCACGGCGCCACCTACCCCGCCGGCCTCGACCCGACCCTCAGGATCGCCAATCGCTTCGGCTTCAAGGGCACGCCCTTCACGGTCGTGATCTCCCCCAAAGGCGAGATGATGGCGAGAATCCACGGCTCCGCGGACGAGGCCCGCCTCGCCAGGGCAATCGACCCTCTCCTCCCCAAGAAACGCCGCTAAGTTGGCTGGACGGTCACGCTGAAGGGGGTCTCGGTCTTCCTCTCGGGATCGAACTGGGAGCGGCCCGTGTAGTTCAGGTGCCTGCCGTAGACGTGGAGCGAGGCGGTGACCCGATCCGTCTCATTCGCCACGCTGTGGATCGCATCCGGCAGGAACGATACGACCCCGCCGGGTGCGATCACCTCCTCGCCTACCCGCCTGATCTCGGCATAGCCCCGGCGGGAGCCGTCGTCCATGCGCTTCCAGTACACGTTCTTCTCCGGCCCGTCTACGCCGGCGACCACCGCCCACGTGCCGTGGTTGTGGGGCGGAGCCCCATGCCCAGGGAGCCAGGCGACCGCGAAGACGGCCAGACGATGGTCGGGCTCCTCGTGTAGGAGGTGCACGCCAAACCCTTGAGCCGGATCGCACTCGTAATGACGCTTCTGGAGCCACTCCCGGGACTGGGCGAGCCGGATGGCCAGCGGACGGACCCGTTCGATGATCGCCCCGTAGCTCGTCGTCCCGGCCGCGATCGCCCGCAGATCCCGCACGAAGTCGGAGAGGGCATAGGTCGTGATCCCCATGGCTGACCCTCCTATGACCCGACGAACTTCAGGATCGCGTCGATCACGACCGCCGGCTGCTCTTCCGGGATGAAATGGCCGCAGTCGGGAACGGGGAAGCCCTCGACGCGCTCGCACCGCTCCTTCCAGACATCGAGCATGTCCGCGACCTGGGTCATCCGGCTCCCGCCCCAGAGGACGAGCGTCGGGACGCGGACCTTCTTCCCCCGGTCCGCCGCGTCGTGCTCCAGGTCGATCGGCGTCGCCCGGTAGTCATCGAACCCGGCGCGCATGGCGCCGGCCTGGCGGTAGCACCGGAGATACTCCTGGATCGCTTCCTCCTCGATGGCCGCCGGATTGAACGCCATCCCCTTGTACGAGAGGCGCAGGTAGATCTCCTCGCGGCCGGCCGTGAGCGCCTCGGGGAGATCGGGCACCTGGTGAAAGAACCAGTGCCAGACGCGGCGGACGCTCCGCTGGTCGAGGCGCTCGAAGATGTCGTACGTGGGGGCGATATCGAGCAGCACGAGATGGGCGAGAAGCGCCGGATGGTCGAGGGCGAAGCGGTGCGCCACCCGCGCGCCCCGGTCGTGCCCCACCAGGGCCACGGGCGCGATGCCGAGGGTTCGGATCACCTCGGCGATATCAGCCGCCATCGTGCGCTTGTCGTAACCCGCCCGCGGGCGGTCGGAATCCCCGTATCCCCTGAGATCGGGAGCCACCACGTCGAAGTGCTCCGCCAGCGCCGGCATCACTTTCCGCCACATGTGGCCGGTCTGGGGCCACCCGTGGAGGAGCACCATGCCCGGCCCCCCGCCTACGCGCCGGTAGTGGATGCGCACGCCGTCCCCGACGCGGACGACGCCGCGCATCATGGCTTCAGGAGAACCTTGATCGCGCGATCCTCCTTCTGGTCGAAGATCTTGTAGCCCCGGGGCGCGTCGCCGAGCGGCAGTGTGTGGGTGATGATGCGCGCGGGCTGGAGTTTCCCCACCTGCACGAGCGGCATCAGCGGCACGATGTAGTTGCGGGCGTTGCAGATGCCCATCTTGAGGGTGAGGTCCTTGAAGAACGCCTCGCGGGCGGGGAACCCGATGGATTGCTCCACGTACACGCCCACGGACGAGACGGTGCCGCCCGCGCGCACCGCCTGGATGGCCTGGGCGAAGGGTACCTCGTGCCCCACGGCCTCCAGCGCCACGTCCGGGCCGCTGCCGCCGGTGACGCGCCGCAGCTGTTCAACAGGATCCCCTTTGTCGAGGTTGACCGGCGTCGCGCCCAGCTCCTCGGCCAGTTTCAGCCGGTAGTCCACCCGGTCCACCGCAAAGATCCGCGCCGGCCCGAAGAGGTGTGCCGACTGGAGGGCCAGGAGCCCGACGGGGCCGCAGCCGAAGACCGCCACGGAGTCCCCCGGCCGGATCCCGCCGTTCTCGGCGCAGGCGTAGCCCGTCGAGAGGATGTCGCCGAGGAAGAGCGCCTGCTCGTCGCTCATGTCGGAGGAAATCTTCTCGCACATGAAGTCCGCGAACGGGACGCGGATCCGCTCGGCCTGCGCGCCGGGGTACTGCTTGCCGAACCGCCCCCCGAACACCGCGCGGCCGGTGGTGGAGCACTGGGTCGGCAGTCCCCGGCGGCACCACTCGCAGCGGCCGCACGAAATGGAAAACGGCGCGACCACGCGGTCCCCCTTCGAGACCGCCCGGACTTCTCGGCCGACCTCCTCCACCACGCCCATGAACTCGTGACCCAGGATGGCGCCCGGCTCGATCCCCGGGACGCGGCCGTGATACTGGTGGAGGTCCGACCCGCACACGGCGCTGGTGGTGATGCGCACCACCGCGTCGGTGGGCTCGACGATCCTAGGGTCGGCGATGGACTCGACGCGGACATCGTGGACACCGCGAAACGCGATCGCCTTCATGCTTGGCCTCCCGTTTCATAGAGGTACAGCGCCGCGCCGCCGACGACGGAGGCCCGCTTGTCCAGCGACAGAAACGTGATCCGGGTCGTGACCAGCGCGCGCCTGAAGGCGTACTCCGACACCCATCGGAGAACCGCGCCCTCCATCGGGATGAGCGATTCGGCCACGCCTCCCGTCACCAGCACCACCTCGGGGTTCAGCGCGTTGACGATGATGGCCAGCCCCGCCCCCAGGGCCTGGCAGACCTCCTCGGCCAGCGCTCGGGCGCCCGCATGGCCGTCGCGCGCGGCCTGGAAGACCGTCGCCGCGCTGATTCCGTCTCCCAGATCGGGGAGCCGCTGGCGCGCCGTCTCGGCGATCTCCCGCCCCGACACGTAGCTGTCGAGCCAGCCCCGGCCGAAGGCCGACACCCTGGACGTGTCGAAATTGATCGGGATGCAGCCGAGCTCGCCGCCGTAGCCGCCCGCCCCCCGGACCAGCCGGCCATCCACGATGATGCCGCCGCCGACGCCCGTTCCGAGGGCCAGGAGCACCAGCGACCGGGCGCCCCGGCCGGCCCCGAAGCGCCACTGGCCGAGGGCCAGCAGGTTCACGTCGTTGTCCACGCGCGCGGGGACCCCGTAGCGCGCCGCGAGACGTTCCGCGAGCCGGCACCCCGCCAGCTCGGGAACGTTCTTGATGTCCTCCCCGACGACGCCGCGCTCGGCGTCCACGACGCCGGGCACGCCCACGCCGAGGCCGAGCAGCGCGATCTCCTGGGCCTTCGCCGTCGCCGCGAGGCCGTCGGCCACCTCGAACAGGGCGTCCAGCGCGGTCCCGGGCCCCTGCGAATGCGTCGCCGCCTGGGCGTGCGCCAGCATTTCCCCCTCGGGCGTCACGAGGCCCGCCGCCGTGGTCGTCCCGCCCACGTCGATGCTCAGGATCGCCCGGCGGACCACCCGATGCTCCGTTCACCTCTTCCCCTCTCCCCCCTCACCCTCCCCTCTCCCCCAGTGGGGGAGAGGATAAAGGTGAGGGGGAGAGGCAGGGTGAGGGGGTGTCAAATCCCCGAAGTGGCAGAGGCGGATCCCCCGCGCCGCGACGGCCTCGCCCACCGCCGGATCCGTCAGCCCTTGAAGCTCGACCTCGCGCTGGCGGCCGTAGCGGCTGTACGCCAGATCCTGGTCGAAGTAGCCCGGATGGGTCATGAACTCCGAGACGCCATCGGGCAGGGCGGCGAGGTGGGCCAGGAGCCGGTCGCTCGACCAGTAGGGCTCCGGGCCCGACTCCCCGAAGAAATGCTCGGGGCTTCTGAGCCCGCGCTCGCGGGCCGCCCGCAGCGTCTCGCCATCCTGGCAGCGGACGGGAACGCCGAGCTCCTCGGCCAGGGCGAAGACGACGTCGCGGATGGGAAGGTGACGGCCCACGTGGTGATGGCTGTCGAGATGGGTCGGCTTCCTGCCGAGGAGTCGAATGAACACGGCCGCCTGGGCGCGCAATTCGAGCTCCACCTCTTCCGGCTTGGCCTCCGAGGCCTGCCGGAGGGGATCGCGGAAGAACGTCCCGCCGGCGTCGAGCAGCGAGGGAATCTCCTCGGCGGGAGAGACCGGCTCACCGAGCGTCAGGTTCAGATGGAGCCCGACGCCGAGGCGGGACCCCTTCAGGCCGTCGAGCCCCGCCTCATCGAGCGGTCGGGTCGCGATCAGTGTGGTGCTGGTCACGATCCCCCGCCGGTGGGCCTCCAGGATGCCCCGGCTCACGCCGGCCGTCAGGCCAAAGTCATCGGCGTTGACGATCAGCCGCTTCACGCGGGGTTGGTCCCCTGCACCACGACGCGCTCCACCGTTTTCGGCAGCCCCGTCGGCGGAAGCGCGCCTTCCGCATCGAGGCTCCGGATGTGGTCGAGACGCTCGTAGGCGATGCGCGGAAAGGCCTGGACCTCGCGGCCGATGACGCGCGGGACGAGCCCCGCGGCCTCGAGCCTGGACATCGCCGCCTTCTGGCCGAGGAACGCGAAGATCGTGAAGACCAGCCGGCCCTCGGGGGCCAGGTGACGCGGAGCGCCCCGGATCACGCGGTCCAGGATCTCCCAGCCGTTCACGCCCCCGTTGTCCGCCGCGGCGACCGGATCCTCCCTGTCGCGCCCGGGCGGCGTCGGCATCTGGGGGGGGTTGCTGCAGATCAGGTCGAAGGTCATCCCGCCGACGGGCTCGTAGCAGTCCCCCCGCCTCACGTCGACCCGATCCGCCACGCCGTTCAGGACCGAATTCTCCCGCGCGCACTCGACGGCCCCGGGGACCACGTCGGTGGCCACCACGCGGCACCCCGCCTTCGCGGCGAGCACGGCCGCGAGGCCGGCGCCGCAGCCCAGCTCCAGCACCCGATCGCCGGGGCGGAACTCAAGATGCCGGCAGAAAAAGAGCGAGCCGGCCTTCGGCACCTGCACGCCGTCGGCGATCCTGAACAGCGCGCCCCGATAGAGGTAGAGGAGGATCCCGTCGTCGGGCGGAGCCATCCCCACCTACCGCCCGAGAACCTTTCTGAAGTAGAGGCGCAGCGACTCTTTCAATTGCGCCCGGGCACCGGCGGAGCTCTTGGCGTCCTCCAGCGTCTCCAGATCGAGCTGGAGCGGCACGCCTTCCTTCTTGATCCCATCCAGCTCGGCGGTGAGCCCGCAGCGCTCGTCGGACTCGGTGAAGACGATCTTGGCCTTCTTGAAGGTGCCGTCGTCCTGGGCGATCTGCTGGATGGTCT
Organism: Candidatus Rokuibacteriota bacterium; assembly: GCA_016193045.1. GTDB lineage: Bacteria > Methylomirabilota > Methylomirabilia > Rokubacteriales > CSP1-6 > CSP1-6. The sequence goes on from JACPSW010000051.1 coordinate 22,493, forward strand.
CGGTGAGGACCTGCTTGATCGCCTCCGCCTCCGCCGCCGGCACCGTGGAGAATGCGGCGACCAGGTTGATCTCGGCCATGGCGGGCTACCTGTCCCCGTCCCAGACTTTCAGGATGTCGGCGTGGGTCTTGGCGGCGTTGGCCCGGATGGCGAAGCTGATGGCCTCGCGGACCTCTTCCTCGGTGGCGCCGGCGGCCCTGGCACCTGCCAGGTCTCGCTTCGCTCAGTGCGTGTTGCCGGCCGCCAGGTTCGCCGCCAGGTAGCAGAGCGACGCCGTCTTCGGGTCGAGGACTCCCTTCTTATAACGCCAGCTGGCGATGACTTTTTCTTCGATCATGCGGCTTAGCCTCCTTGGGAAACGTGAACGGATGCAACCGGCAGGTCAGTCTACCACGACAGCAAAAGGGGCTGCTATAGGTGCCGGGCGATGGCTACCGGCACTAGCCTGCATTATTCACGAACCATAGTCGAGTGTAGCGGGCGGGGCCTGTCGCAGGGCGCAGCCCCCACGGGTCCGGCTCCGTCACCCACTCGCCCGAACGCCGCGCTGCGCGCGGCGGACGGGACGAGGGGGGCCCACTGCGCGCGGCCCCGTGGGGGCTGCACCCCGCGCCACCCGCCCGGTCGCGCCATCGCCGTTCGTGAATAATGCGCGCTAGATATCCGTCACCGCGTTCCCGTCGAAGTAGAGCGTCCACCCCCCGGGGTATACCCACGCTTCCTTCGCGTTCGGTTTCACCGCCGGCCACCACCGCCGGGCCAGCGCCTCCATGCGCGCCGCGTCGTCGGTCATATCCTGGGGCTTGCCCAGCAGCAGCGTGACCTCTCCCTTCGTCATGCCCACCATCACCTGGCGGACAAGCCGCAGGTTGGAGACCCGGTAGGAGTTTGCCACGTCGGGGTTCTTCCTAAGGAACTCCTGGACCTGGGCGTCCATCTGATCCTCGAAGCCCTGGGTCTCCGAGAAGCTCGGCCCCCGGCCGTTGTCCATCTTGAACCGCTCCTTCCAGACGTCCTGGGCCGTCGGCCCCTCCGTAGCCCGCTGGTCGATGGTGAAGAGGGCACAGCCGCCCAGGAAGACGCCCAGGAACAGGGCCCCCACCGCACGCCCGAAGCTTGGCATCGTCGCACCGCCTCTCCTTAGCCTGCATTCTTCACGAACCATAGTCGAGTGTAGCGGGCGGGGCCTGTCGCAGGGCGCAACCCCCGTGGGTCCGGCTCCGTCACCCCCTCGCCCGAACGCCGCGCTGCGCGCGGCGGACGGGACGAGGGGGGCCGCGCCACCCACCCCGTCGCGCCATCGCCGTTCGCGAATAATGCGCGTTAGATGAGGGCCGACTCCAGCACAATCCCGCGGTCGACGACCCGCGCCGCTTGGCCGAGCAGCGTGGCCAGCGGGGTCGCGACTTCCGGGGCCTCGGCAAGCTGCCGCAGGAGATCGATCAGCCGGCGCATGGCCCGGATCAGGTCCCCCTCGTGGCCGCCGAAGGATTCCTCCACGATGCCCGCCCAGTCGTCGTCTCCCGAGGCCCAGCGGAAAACCGCCGGCATGAACCCGGGATGGACTGCCGCCGGCAGCGCCAGGTGGCGGGCACGCTGAGCCTTCCACACCGTCTCCGCGGCGGCTTCCATCTGACGGAACCGCTTCCCGAGGGCGGGACGCTTCCTCAGGAAGACGCGCCACGCCGCCTGCTCTCCCGACCTCGACTCCTCGAGCAGGCCGGAGCACAGGGCGGCCGCGTCCGCGACGGACACGTTCTCGAGAATGCCCCGCTCGACGACCTCGGCCACGAGGAGCTCGTTGTCATGGCGGATCCCCGCGATGAGCCGCCCTTTGGAGAGCAGGGCGCCCGCCTTGACGGCGCCGAACTCCTCGAGCACCTCCACCACGCGGCAGAATTCCTGCCAGTACGCGTTCTTCAGCGCCTGGAGCGCCTCGTCCCGCTGGCGGAACCGGATCTCGACCTTCTCCAGCTGCTTCCATGCGCCCTCGCACCGGGGCTGGGCCCCCCAGGGGCAGCGGTGGCACTCGATGCTTCCAAGCTCAGCCTCGATTCCGTGGGAGCGCTCGCGCTCGAGAAGATCCGCGACAGAGAGCCCCCGGAGCTGAGCGAGCAGGCCGTCCTGGCGCTGTCGCCAGTCGCGCGGAACCGGCAGGGGGGGCGTCGCCCAGAAGACCTTCTTGATGTTGCCGGACTTGACCCGCACGACCGCGCCGTGCGGGAGGAGGGCGTCCACGAGCACCCGGGATCCCCGCGCGCTGTGGATGGAGAGGATAGCGCCCAGGCCGCTTCCGCCCCGGCGGCGCAGCAGGATGAGGCGCCCCGGCTCGGCCTCGGCCACGGCTCCGCCTCGCCGGCCCCCGCCCCGCCCCAACGCGCGGCGGCGCGCCTCCACCTCCGCCCGCAGCTGGCGGTAGCGGCCGATGCGCGCGAACTCCCCGCACGGGGCCTCGAAGCCCTTCGCCTCCGCCAGCGCCGAAGCGAGGCTCGTAACCTCCCGCTCCAGCCCGTGGATCCGCTTCAGGTTCTGGTACTGGCCGAAGGAGGATTCCACCGTCCGCCGGATCGTCTCCTGATCGTGGCCGGTGCCCAGCAGGAGGGCCACCGAGCCGTACCCGAGCCTGAACTGGCTTTCCACGGGCTCGGGCGGACCCTCCACGGCGTGCAGCGCCTCCTCCAGGCTGTCGCGGCTGTCGAAGGCGATCACGCACTTGCCCTCGGGGTCGATCCCGCGCCGCCCCGCCCGGCCCGCCATCTGGGTGAGCTCGTTGTGGGTGAGGACGCGGAACCCCCGGTCGGTGCGCTTGGTCATCCCCTGGAGCACGACGCTCCGCGCGGGCATGTGGATGCCCAGGCTCATCGTCTCCGTGGCGAAGACCACCCGGCACAGGCCCCGCTCGAACAGGAGCTCGATGAGCCGCTTGACGCTCGGCAGGATGCCCGCGTGGTGAAGTCCCACCCCCATCCCCAGGGCCTCGAAGACCGTCTGGTTCAGGGGTGACTCGGCCATGGCGGGGCTTTCCTGAACGGCCTCGTGGATCGCGGCCTCGACCTCCTGGCGCTGGGGGCGCGTCAGGAGCGGTTTGCCCTCGGCCTGATAGCTCTCCATCGCCCGCTCGCACCCCGCCCGGCTGAAGATGAAGTAGATCGCGGGGAGCCAGCGGCGCTGCTCCAGCTCCTCGATCACGAGCGTGGGGTCGGCCACGCGGCGCGCGACCCAGCGCCGGCGGTCCCCCCGCTCCCACCCGCCCACCGCCTCCAGGGGATGAATCTCTCCGGCGGCGTCCGCGGCGAGGTACTCGAGCGGCACCGGCCGGTGGGGATGGATGACGGGGACGATGGGGCGGTGGACGAGGCTGATCCAGTCGGCGATCTCGGCGATGTTCGCGACCGTCGCCGACAGCGCCACCAACGCCGCCTCCTTCGGCGCGTTGACGATGATCTCCTCCCACACCGTGCCGCGCCCCGGGTCACCCATGTAGTGACATTCGTCGAGCACCACCGCGGCCAGCCCCGGGAGCCCGCCGGAGTAGAACATGTTGCGGAGAATTTCGGTGGTCATGACCAGCACCGGCGCGCGGGGGTTCACCTTGACGTCGCCCGTGAGGATCCCCACCTCGGCCACGCCGAACTGGCGGCAGAAGTCGGCGTACTTCTGGTTGGAGAGCGCCTTGAGGGGCGTCGTGTAGGCGATCCGCTTGTGGCGGGATAGGGCCTGGTAGATCGCGAACTCCGCGATCAGGGTCTTCCCAGCCCCCGTCGGCGCGGAGACGATGACCGACTGGCCTTCGAGAATTGCCGCGATCGCGCGGATCTGAAACTCGTCCAGCGGGAACGCGTAGCGGGCCTGAAAGGTGCGGTAGAGGTCGAGGTCGTCGGCGCCGACGCGGCCCTCGCGGTAGGCCGCCTCCAGCTCCTTCGGCAGAATATCGGTGAGAATCGGGCTCCTCCTGTCCGATTCAGCGTACCATGGGCTTGCCCCCGGCGAAAACCGGATGCTAAGCTTCGCGGGATGGCGACGACCCGCGTGATCATCCTGGGGGCGGCCGGGCGCGACTTCCACAACTTCAACGTCGTGTACCGGGACGACCCCGCCACCGAGGTCGTCGCCTTCACGGCGGCCCAGATCCCCGGCATCGCCGGGCGCCGCTACCCGCGCGAGCTCGCGGGGGCGCGCTACCCCGAGGGCATCGCGATCGAGGCCGAGGAGGACCTGGAGCGGCTGATCCGCGAACGCTCCGTGGACCAGGTGGTCTTCGCCTACAGCGACGTCAGCCACGAGCACGTCATGCACCTGGCCAGCCGCGCCCTGGCATCGGGCGCGGACTTCGTCCTCCTGGGCGCGCGGCGCACCATGCTCCCCTCGGCCCGGCCCGTGGTCGCCGTCTGCGCCGTCCGGACCGGCTGCGGCAAGGGGGCGGTGAGCCGGCGGGTCGTGGAGATCCTGAGGGCGCGCGGGCGCCGCGTGGCGGTCGTCCGGCATCCCATGCCCTACGGCGATCTCCTCGCCCAGCGCGCCCAGCGCTTCGCGACGTTCGGCGACCTCGACACGGCCGGCGCCACGCTGGAGGAGCGGGAGGAGTACGAGCCGCACCTCGAGACGGGGAGCGTCGTCTTCGCCGGCGTGGACTACGGCGAGATCCTCAAGTGGGCGGAGGCCGAGGCCGACGTGATCGTCTGGGACGGGGGGAACAACGACCTGCCCTTCTTCGCCCCGACCCTCCACCTCTGTCTCGTGGATCCGCACCGGGCCGGCCACGAATCCCGTTACCATCCCGGAGAGGCCAACCTCCGCTTGGCCGACGTGGCCGTGATCGTGAAGGAGGATACGGCGGCCCCCGCGGACGTCGAAGCCGTCCGGGCGGCCATCCACGCGCTCAATCCGCAGGCGAGGATCGTGGACACCCGCCTTCCGATCAGCGTCGAAGAGCCGGACAAGGTCCGAGGCCGGCGCGTGCTGGCGGTGGAGGACGGCCCCACGCTCACCCACGGGGGGATGCCCACCGGCGCCGCCGAGCTGGCGGCCAGGCGTCTCGGCGCCAGGCTGGTGGACCCGCGTCCCCACGCCCGGGGCAGCATCCTGAAGGTCTTTGAACAATACCCGGCCCTCGGTCCTGTCCTCCCCGCCATGGGCTACGGCGCCGGGCAGATCGCCGAGCTCGAGGCGACGATCAACGCCGTGCCGTGCGACCTGGTGCTCCTGGGGACGCCAATCGACCTCAGCCGGAGCCTCACGCTGCGCCACCCGGTGGCGCGGGTCCGCTACCGGATCGAAGAGGTGGGCCATCCCGACTTCGACGAGATCCTGAGGGGCCTGTGACTGACCCGGAGGGGGGCTACCGCATGACCGGCGCGGGGCGCATGCTGATCGCCCTCGGGGGGAACGCCATCCAGCGCCCCGGCCAGCGCGGCACCGTGGAGGAGCAGATCGCCAACATCCAGCTCTCGCTGGACGGGATCGTGGCGGCGCTCGGGGCGGGCTGGTCCCTGGTCCTCACCCACGGCAACGGCCCCCAGGTCGGGCAGATGCTCCTGATGGTCGAGGCCGCGCGGGGGCAGGTCCCCGAGCTGCCCCTCGGCGTCTGCGTGGCCGATACGGAGGGCGCCCTCGGCTACCTGATCCAGCAGGCCCTGCTGAACCGCCTGAGGCACGAGCAGCGGCCGGCGGCCGTGGTGACGATCGTCACCCAGGTGGTGGTGGATCGGGGCGACCCTGCCTTCTCCCATCCGACGAAGCCCGTCGGCCCCTTCCTGAGCGCCACGGAGGCCGAGACCTTCAGGCGGGAACGCAGGTGGACCGTCGCCGACGACGCCGGCCGCGGGTTCCGCCGGGTGGTGCCCTCGCCGCGACCGCTGAGCATCGTCGAGGCCGAGGCGATCCGCCGGATCCTGGACGCCGGCGTCGTGGTCATCGCCGCGGGAGGAGGCGGCGTCCCCGTGGCCGAGGAAGCCGATGGGAGCTTGAGGGGCGTGGACGCCGTCATCGACAAGGATCTGGCCTCGGCGCTCCTGGCCCGCGCCGTGAGCGCCCAGCGGCTCGTCATGCTGACCGGCGAGCCGTTCGTCTTCCTGGATTACGGCAAGCCGGCCCAGCGACCGCTCCCGAGGCTATCGGTCGAAGAGGCGCGACGCCACCTTCGGGACGGCCAGTTCCCGGCGGGAAGCATGGGCCCGAAGATCGAGGCGGCGCTGAACTTCCTGGCGGGCGGCGGCGAGGAGGCGCTGATCACATCCATCGAGGGATTCACCGACGCCCTCCGGGGTACGACCGGAACCCGAATCAGCCGGGAGTGAGCCATGCTCGTCTATCACGCAGCCATCACCGCGGCGGAGGATTATCTGGAGCGCCGGGCCCTGCACCGCCAGGCGCACTTCGACCGGATCGTCGGGCTCCGCGCCCAGGGATTCGTCATCGGCGGCGGGCCGGCTCCGGACGGCCGGACGGCCGACATCTTCTACCGGGTCGCCCAGCCTCCGGACATCGGCCCGCTCATCGAGGACGACCCGTATTACCTCGGAAAGGTCTGGACAGCCTATACCCTGAGGACGTTCTCCCAGTTCATCGAGCCATGGGAACTGCCGCCGGTGGTCACCGACGGCTCGCGCCGGGTGACGTTCGTGGAAGGCATGGCGAGCGAGCCCGACATGGCGACCTTCGCGCTGATCGAGCTGCGCGGGGCGGGCCGGCTGGCGTTCGGAGGCTTCTTCGAGGGCGGAGCCTCGCTCGCGCTGCTGAACACGGCGGATGCCGCCGAGGCGTCGGCATGGCTCGCCACCACCGGCTTCTGGAAGCTCGACACCCTGAAGGCCCGCCCCTTCGTGTACGCCCTATGATTGCCCTATTCTTGGTCGTGCTGCTCTCGGGCCTCGATGCCGGGGCCGCCTCGAATCCTACCGGTGGGTCCGCCCAGGCGCTCCAGATCACCATCTTCATCAGGCATGGATGGATTGTCGACTTCTATCCGGATGGGCGGGTTCACGCCCAGTGGGGCTCCCTGGCCGGTGATGGAGCCTCCCTGCCCGAGGGAACCGTCAGCTTCGACGCTCTGCTCGCGGCAGTCCGGAGGCTCCGCGTCGAGACGAAGACGGACCACGGCACCCAAGTCGCCGTCCTCGGAGCAGGCGAAACGAGCACGACGGCCTTTTACGTCTCTGATGACACCTTGTTCCGCTACCTGACGGCCTCATTCAGTGGCAAGTGGAAGCGGGATGCGGGGGGCACAAGGTTTCACGAACTTCTCAGGATCCATCCGATTTACGCGGACGAGAACAAGTAGTATCGGAGGCCGGCATGCGAGCGAGCGAGCCGAGGCGGTGCGCGTGGGCGCTGCTCAGTCCGCTGATGAAGGCCTACCACGACCGCGAGTGGGGCGTCCCGGTCAGGGACGAGCGGAAGCTCTTCGAGTTCCTCGTCCTGGAAGGCGCCCAGGCGGGGCTGTCGTGGGCGACCGTCCTCAACAAGCGCTCGAATTACCGGAAAGCGTTCGACGGGTTCGACCCTGGGAGAGTCGCCCGGTACTCGCGGAAAGACGTGCGCCGGCTCCTCGCGGACGGCGGCATCATCCGCAACCGCGCCAAGATCCATGGAGCGATCACGAACGCCCGGAAAGTCCTGGAGGTCCAACAGGAGTTCGGCTCATTTGCGCGCTACATCTGGCAGTTCGTGGACGGCCGACCGATCAGGCACAGGTTCAGGAGGCTGCGCGACCTCCCGGCGACGACGCCGGAGTCGGACCGGATGAGCCGCGACCTGAGGGAGCGGGGGTTCACGTTCGCGGGGCCCACCATCTGCTACGCGTTCATGCAGGCGGTGGGAATGGCCAACGACCACACCACGGGCTGCTTCAGGTACCGGCAGATCCGCTAGTCAGCGGACCCGCTAGCCTGCATTATTCACGAAGGGCAATGGCACGACCGGGCGGGTGTCGCAGGGTGCGGTCCTCGCGGGGCCGCGCGCAGTGGGCCCCCCTCGTCCCGTCCGCCGCGCGCAGCGCGGCGTTCGGGCGAGTGGGTGACGGAGCCGGACCCGCGGGGGCTCCGCCCTGCGACAGGACCCGCCCGCCGCAGGCGACGATCGTTCGTGAATAATCCAGGCTAGGCGCGCGCGCCGAGGAAGTAGACGAGCGCCAGGGCTCCCAGGACGATCCGATAGTAGGCGAACAGCTTGAAGTCGTGGGTGGCCACGTAGCGGAGCAGAAACCGCACCGAAACGACGGCCGCCAGGAAGGCCACCACGAAACCCACGGCGAAGCCCGCCAGGTCGGCGGCGGTGAGACTTCCCCACACCTTGAGGAGGTCGAAGGTCGAGGCGGCCAGCATCGTGGGGATGGCCAGGTAGAACGAGTAGACGGTCGCCGTCGTGCGGTCGAGCCCCAGGAGCATCCCCCCGAGGATCGTCGCGGCGGCCCGTGACACGCCCGGGACGAGGCTCAGGCACTGGGCGAAGCCGATGCCCAGGGCTGTGGCGGGCGTGATCGCGTCGATCCGCGACGTCCGCGCGACCGGCTTGGCGGCCTCCACGGCCCAGATCCCGACCCCTCCCGCCATCAGGACGACGGCGACGCTCTCCGGGTTGAACAAGTACGCCTTGATGACGCGGTGGGCGAGGAGCCCCACGACACCGGCCGGCAGGAAGCCCAGCAGCAGGTTCAGCGCGAGCCGCCACGACTCCGGGCGGCCCCGGAAGAGGCCCGCCGCCGCGCCCCCCAGCGGGACCCGGTGGACCCACACGACCGCGAGAATGGCGCCGAGCTGAATGAAGACCTCGAAGGCGGAGGCCAGCCGGCCGGTGTAGTTCAACAGGTGGCCGGCGACGATCAGGTGGCCCGTGGACGAGATCGGGAGGAACTCGGTCAATCCCTCGACGACGCCGAGGATGACGGCCACCAAGAACCCCTGGAGCCCGGTCATGAATTGAGTGTCGCCGAGGCGCGCTTGAGGAGACCGCCCAGGAAATAGCCGATCGGGCCGGAGACCATCCCGGGCGCCTCGCCGCCGTCGGGGACCTTCTTCACGAATCTCCCTTCGACGCCGCCCAGCGGATGGCGCCGATCACCACCAGCCCGATCCCGACCACGAGCGGGATCCAGTAACTCGGGAGATTCCACGCCTTGACCAGGGCCACGCCGAACCCGATAACAATGACGATGGCCCCGGCCAGCATCAATCCGGCCCCGGAGCGCCTGCCTCCCATGCGGCTCACCTCCCCCCGCAAACTCTGAGGATTCTACCGCGGCTGATCGGGGTGGGAAAGCGGCCGTTTCTCGGCTATCATGGCCCCGCCAAAGAGACGTCACGGCTTGGGATGGCCAGCCCGCGATCAAAGGAGCCCGCCATGGAGATCGTCCGGATTCCTGAGGCCAAGGAGTTCTCCGCCGAGGAGCAAACGGTCATGGAGGGGATGAAGGACTGGTACAAGATCGACTTCGTCCCCAAGATGAGCCGGGTCATGCGCGTCCACAAGGACTTCGGCAAAGGCTACGGCCGCGCCACCCGGCGCGCCATGGCGGACGGGGCGCTCAGCCGGAAGCAGAAGGAGATGATCGCGGCGACGGTGAGCGCGGTCAACGTCTGCGAGTACTGAACCGTCGCCCACGTCGCAGCCGGGAAGCTGCAAGGCTACGCCGACGATCAGGCCTGGTACGAACTCTCCTACACCATCGGGCTCACCCACGGGATGAACACGCTCGCCGACAGCCTGGGCCTCGCCCCCGAGTTTTTCGGGGAGGCCCGGCGCGCCCCGCTCATCCCGCTCGTGGACCCGTTCACGGCGGCGCCCGAGGTCAAGCTGATCCTCGAGGAGGCGCGGGCTTTCTTCGCGATGGAGTGGGCGCCGGCGGTGTTCCTCGCCATGGCCCACGACCCGGGCTATCTCGCCGACTACTGGCTCGCGGTGAAGGGGATCTTCACGGACGGCGCCCTGGACCGCCTGACGAAGGAGGTCATGGCCTTCGCCGCCTCCGTGACCGCCGGCTCGAGCTACGGCGCAGACTTTCACTTGAGGGAGATGCGACGGCTCGGCGCCTCCGAGCGCGCCGTGATCGAGGCCCTGGAGGTCACCCAGCTCTTCAACGGCTTCACCAAGATCGCCGACACGCTCCGGCTCACCCCCGACTTCAACCCTCGCCCATAAGGAGCGACCGCTCATGCCTCGTCGCGCGCACACGGTGGGCATCATCGGGCTCGGCTTCGGCCGCGCCCACATCCCGGCCTTCCAGGCCAGCGGCTGCGAGGTCGTGGCCGTCTGCCAGCGCAACCTCGCCCAGGCCAAGGCCATCGCGGACAAGTACGGGGTTCCCCGGGTCTTCGAAGGGTGGGAGGAGATGCTGGCCAAGGCTCGCCCCGAGATCGTGGTCATCGCGACGCCGCCCCACCTCCATCGGGCCATCGCGCTCCAGGCCCTGGCCCGGGGCGCCCACGTCCTCTGCGAAAAGCCGCTGGCGATGACGCGGGACGAGGCGCGGGCGATGGTGGAGGCCGCCGCCCGCGCCGGGCGCGTGGCAATGACGTGCTTCAACTGGCGCTTTCCGGCCGCCACGCAGCGCCTCCACGCGATGGTCGAGGAGGGCTTCCTCGGCACGCTGTTCCACGCGAGCCTGCGCTACCTCGTTCCCCGGTGGGCGGACGAGGCGACGCCCCCGACGTGGCGCATGGACCGAGCGCAGGCCGGCCACGGCGCCATGGGTGACCTGGGCGTTCACCTGGTGGATCTGACGCGCTGGAACTTCGGCGAGATCGTCCGCGTGTCGGCGCGGTCCGGGATCGCTTATCCCTCGCGGAGCGTGCCCGGAGGAGCGAAGCCCGCCGATGCCGAGGACCTCTGCGCCGTGACGGCGCAACTCGCCTCCGGAGCCCTGGTGACCCTGCTGGTGAGTCGCGCCGCCCGCGGCGCGAACGAGCAGACCCTCGAGGCGTACGGCAGCCAGGGCGCGCTCTCGTTCCGGCTCAGGCGCGCGGGGGCGCGCTGGTACAAGGGGGACCTCCGCGCCGCCTCGGGGAGCGCTGCGGCCTTCGAGCCCGTGAAAGTCCCCGCGGGGCTCCCGCGCTCTGCCGGGGAAGGCGATCAGCTTGAGGTGACGGGCAAGGCGACGATCGCGCCGCTCGTGAAGCGCTTCCTGGCGGGGATCCGGAAGGGAGAAAAGCCCTCACCGTCCTTCGAGGACGGGATGCGGGCCCAGACGGTGCTCGACGCGGTGCTGGAGTCCGCCTCCCGCGGCGCCTGGGTCGACGTCGACAGGGCCTAGCCTAGGCCTAGCGACTGCGGATCAGCGAGAGGGCGGCGTCGTGGAGCCGGCCGTTGCTCGCCAGGGCCGTCCCTGAATAGATCGACGGCGTCCCGGCGAAGTCGGTGAAGCGTCCTCCCGCCTCCTCCACCAGGACCTTCACCGGCGCCAGGTCCCACGGCTTCAGGTCCGGCGCCTCTACGGCGACATCCGCCTTCCCCTCGGCCACGACCGTGTAGCACATGAAGTCCCCGAAGCCGCGCTGGCGGTCCGTGGCGTCCACCAGCCGGGTGAATGCATCCCAGTGACCGCTCCGCCGGATGAGGTTCAGGCTCGCGTGGATCAACGTGGCCCTTTCCAGCGAGGACACCTCTGAGACGCGGAGACGCTCCCCGCCCAGGAACGCCCCCTGACCCTTCCGCGCGGTCCACAGCTCGCCGCTCACCGGGTTCAGGATCACGCCGGCCGTGACCTCCCCGCGCTCCTCCAGCGCGATCAGCACGGCCCAGATCGGGATCCCGCGGACGAAGTTGCGCGTCCCGTCGATGGGATCGACGATCCAGCGGACCTCCTTCGAGCCCCGGGCCCCCAGCTCCTCGCCGAGGAAGCCGTGCTCCGGGAAGGCCCGGCCGAGGACCTCGACGATGACCTGCTCGGCCTCGCGGTCAGCCTGCGTCACAGGGGATCGGTCCGGCTTGAGCGTCACCTCCACCCCACGCCGGAAGTACTTCAGCCCGACCTCCCCGCCCGCACGCGCGGCCTCCACCGCGACCTCAAGCATCCTGTCCAAATTTCCCTCCTCTGAGGATGTAGCCGAGCTCCTGGTGGACTCCGAGCCGCCGCGCCCAAAGATCAAGATGCTCTTCGTCGAGCCGCCCCTGCTGTTCCTCCACGATGGACACCGAATCGATGAGGTCCTGTGGACGCTGAGCCCTGATCTTCTGGATGACCAAGTCCTCGGGGGAGACCACCCACAACCCACCCCATGAGGAGGGCGATCCCCTCGAGCTTTTCCTCCTGTGGGAGACCGAACGCTGGATCATGGCGGCACTCGTCGCGCACGAGGTCGAGCTTGCGGAGCCAGAAGGGGGGAGTCCAGGTCACGCTAGCCTTTGGGGAGTCCGAGGATGCGCTCGCCGACGATGTTTTTCTGGATCTCCGTGGTCCCGCCGGCGATGCCGAAGCGGAGCGCGAAGAGGGCCTGGAAGGCCCAGCGCCCGCCATCGGGCGCCCCCGGCGCGCCGCGCCACAGCTGATGCGCGGGGCCGAGGATCCGGGTCGCCGCCTCCGCCATCTTCTTGTACGTCTCGGTGAACGCGAGCTTCAGCACCGAGCCTTCGGGCCCCGGCGCCTCGCCGCGGAGCTGGCGGGTGATATAGCGGAGCCCCGTGAGCCGGAGCGCCCGGCCCTCGATGTACACCTGCGCCAGGGTCTGACGGAGCATCGGGTCGGTCGAGGCCACGCCGCCATCGCGCGGCCAGCGCCGCGCCAGGCCGAGCACACTGTTCACGTACTGGTGGAGGATCACCGTATTCCCGATCGCCATCCGCTCGTGCATCAGCACCGTGATCGCGACGTCCCAACCGCCGTTCAGGACGCCGAGCAGGTTCGCCCGGGGCACCCGGACCTGATCGAAGAACACCTCGCTGAACTCGGCATCCCCGGTGATCTGGACCAGCGGCCGGATCGTGATGCCGGGACTCTTCATGTCCACCAGGAGGCAGGAGATTCCCTTGTGCTTCGGCGCCGCGGGGTCGGTGCGCACGAGGAGGATGCAGGAGTGGGAGCGGTGGGCGTTGGAGGTCCAGACCTTCTGGCCGCTCACCACGAAGTGGTCGCGGTCCAGGACCGCCCGCGTCGAGAGGTTGGCCAGATCGCTCCCCGCTCCGGGCTCGGAGAAGCCCTGGCACCAGATCTCGTCGGCGGCGAGGATGGGCCGGAGCCGGCGCGCCTTCTGCTCCTCCGTCCCGTGGTGGATGACGGCGGGCCCCACCATCGTCAGGCCGATCATGTTGACGCCGGGCGGCGCGCCGGCGCCGATCATCTCCTCGGCGAAGATCATCTGCTCCACGAGGCTCGCGCCGCGCCCCCCGTACTCCTTGGGCCAGTGGATCCCCACCCAGCCCCCCGCGTGCAGGCGCTTGTGCCAGGCGAGGCTCGCATCGAACGATTTGTCGGGGTGGAAGGTCAGCTCGTCGTCGGAGGGCGGGAACCGCTTCCGGTGCTCGGGCAGGTTTCGCTGGAGCCACTCGCCGAGCTCCCGGCGGAACCCCTCCTCGCGCTCGCTGTAGCCGAAGTCCATGGCAGGCTTATTCTACCTCAGCGCGCCGGATCGAGATGAACGGCAAGGGCGCGCGCCCCGCGCCCGCTCACGTTCCTGACGTTGTGGTCGGTGCGCGCCGGCTTCCAGAACGCCTGGCCCGCCTTGAGCGCGCGGGCGCGCCCGCCCGCCGGCACCTCCTCCAGCTCTCCCTCGAGTATCACGAAAACGGTGGGGCCAGGGTGGACGTGGCGGCCGGTCTCAGCCCCCGGTTCCCAGTGATCCAGGTTCACGTACACCCGCGCGCGTTTCGGGATCTCGTCCGTCGAGAGGTCCAAGAGCGCGTCCGCCCACATGCGGGGCTTGGCTTCGGAGCGGACCCGCTCCACGGCGATCCCTGCGACGAAGGCGGCGAGCACCCCGACGATGACAAGGACCCGCTTCATTCCTCGCCTCCTTCTGGTATATACTGCGCGCGCACTCTAATCTCTTCTCCTGCGGAGGATCCGATCCATGAAACTCTCCGATGCTACTGCCGTGATCACCGGGGGGGCCTCCGGCCTCGGAAAGGCGACGGCCGAGCTCCTGGTCGGCGCCGGGGGCCGGGTGGCGCTCCTGGACCTGCCGACGTCCAAGGGGCGCGAGCTGGCCGCCACGCTGGGAAAGCAGGCGACGTTCGCCCCCACGGATGTCACCAACGCGGAGCACGTCGAAGCCGCCCTGGCCCTCGCCACCGAACGCTTCGGCCCCCTCACGGTCCTGGTGAATTGCGCCGGGATCGGCACGGCGATCCGGACCGTCACGAAGGGTGGGCCCCACCCTCTCGACGTCTTCACGTTCACGATCCAGGTGAATCTGATCGGGACCTTCAACTGCATCCGGCTCGCCGCGGCCCGCATGATGGGAAACCAGCCCAACGAGGACGGCGAGCGGGGCGTGATCATCAACACCGCATCGGTCGCGGCCTTCGACGGACAGATCGGCCAGGCCGCCTACTCGGCTTCCAAGGGCGGCATCGTCGGCATGACCCTTCCCATCGCCCGCGACCTGGCGGGCTACGGCATCCGCGTGGTCACCATCGCGCCGGGGCTCTTCGACACTCCGCTGCTCGCCATGCTGCCCGAGCCCGCGCGCCAATCCCTGGCCCAGCAGACCCCCTTCCCGCAGCGGTTCGGGCGCCCGTCGGAGTACGCCGCCCTGGCCGCCCACATCATCGAGAACGCGATGCTCAACGGGGAGACCATCCGTCTCGACGGCGCCATCCGCATGGCCCCCCGCTGAGCGCTCCGGTCGGCTGGACGGGGGTGCGCGTCACGCCGGCCATTCCCCGCGCTCCTGGAGGACCCGCTTGGCCATCTTCAGGCCCTCCACCATGACGGGGGCGCCGCCGTAGACGAGCATCTGGAAGATCACCTCGGCGATCTCCTCCTTCGTCGCCCCGACGTTCCGCGCGGCGTGAATGTGCAGGCGGAGCTCGTCCGCGCGGTTGAGCACGGTCAGCGCGGCCACCACGCAGAGCTCCCGTTGCTTCTGGGAAAGCACCTCGCGGCTGTATAGCCGGCCGGTGTAGAACATGGAGATTTCCTTGGCCAGCTCCTTGTCGAACTGCCGCCAGAGCGCGTAGCCGCCCTCGCTCGTGTCCACGCCCCGGAAGAGCAGGTCGGCGGTCTTCCGGGTCTTCTCTTTGAGATCGTCGCTCATGGCCATCTCCTAGCCTGCATTATTCACGAGCCATAGTCGAGTGTAGGGGGCGGGGCCTGTCGCAGGGTGCAGCCCCCGTGGGTCCGGCTCCGTCACCCACTCGCCCGAACGCCGCGCTGCGCGCGGCGGACGGGACGAGGGGGGCCCACTGCGCGCGGCCCCGTGGGGGCTGCACCCCGCGCCACCCGCCCGGTCGCGCCATCGCCGTTCGTGAATAATACGCGCTAGAGGGGTGCGCCACGTCCAGGTCCACCGGTTTCACCCCCAGGCACCGGGCGTACTCCGCGGCCCGATCGGGGCGGACGGCGACGTCCTTGAGGCAGCGGATGTACGTCCGGGGCACCGACACCGCGTAGAAGCCCTTCATGTCCACCCGCTCCACGAATGGCCGCAACGGCTGGGGCGTCAGCAGTGGGAGCGCGGCTTGGACTACGGGGTGCCCCGGAGGCAGGTCGTTCATCCACCGCGACCAGGCGAAGGCCGCCGGGAACGGGATCGTGCCGTTCCCCCCGCCCCGCGCCATCGCGGCCATGAGATCCCGGGTAGATGGGCTCAGATGAACCTCGAACATGCTCCCGCCGTCGGGCAGCACGACCCCGGCGAGGAAGACCAGGTGCGCGACGCGCGCGGGGGCGACCTCGGCCACCTTGGGGATGACGATCCCGCCCATGGAATGGCCGACGACGATCCCTCGGCTCACTCCCTCCAGGGCCATCGCATCGAGCACGGCGGCGGCATAGGAAGCGACCGACGCCCGGGAGCGCTCGTGGGCCCGGCGCCCATGCCCCGGCAGCTCCGGCGCGACCACGTGGTGGCCGCGGGCCCTGAGCCGCGCCGCGACCTCTTCCCAGCACCACGCCCCGTGGGCGGCGCCGTGGACCAGCACGAACTCCTTCTTGATCACGGGCCGGACCAGCGGATGGGGGCGTAGTGGCCGTTGCGCCCCGTGTTGTCGAAGGTGAAGGCGTGGTCGCGGTAGCGGCTGGAGGTTCCCCGGGCCGCGGCCAGGCGGCTCGAGGCGAAGTGGCCGACGTTGTCGAGCCAGACCTCCTGACCCTTGATCCCGATGATCCCCTCCACCGTCACCTCCGCGATCCCCGGCACCAGGAGCCTTCGCGTCTTTCCCTCGCTGGTAAACGTGATGGGAACGGCTTTCGTGGGCATCCGCTTCGTCATGAGGGGGGCGAACCGGCCGAAGGGACCGCCGGCCTGGGCCGAGCAGATCGCCTCCAGCCCCTGGCGCTGCGCCGCGATGGCGCGCTCGTCCACGTAGCAGGCCACCGTCCAGTCTCCCTGAGCCATGACGCCCGGGGTGTAGATGGCGAGGACGGCGTTGAGACCGTCGAGCGGGGTGTCGCCATAGCGACCCGAGTCCACGTGGAACGCCACGACGACGTCACAGTGTCCCTCCGTGGGGCGCGCCTGGGCCCGGGAGAGGAGGCACGGGCACAGGACCTCGCAGTTGCAGCTTTCGAAATACTCGCCACTGACCTGCCACGTCGGGTGTGCCATGGTTGCTCCCGGTTCGGGGTTGACTCTGAAGGCTCGGCGCCCTATCGTCTCAAAGACAATGCCTACGATCAAGGCCTCGATCCTCCCCGACCGGAACGCGCCACTCGTGGTCGAGGAGGTGACCCTCGACGCGCCGAAGACGGGCGAGGTCCTGGTCCGGATCGCGGCCTGCGGCCTCTGCCACTCGGACCTCTCCGTGATCGACGGTACGCTCCCCCTGCCCACCCCGATCGTCCTCGGCCACGAGGGGGCCGGCGTGGTCGAAGCCGTGGGCCCGGGCGTCACGCTCGGCGAGGTCAATCAGGCCTTCGACAACCTCAGGAACGGCGTGAACCTGCGCGGCGTCCTGGTGTTTTCGTGAGGTGGCCCCCCCACCTTTATCCTCTCCCCCCGGAGGGGAGAGGGCAGGGTGAGGGCCCGAAGGAGAGACACCATGGCCAAGATCGAACAATTCTGTGCCAAGTCCGTGTACGATCCCCCAACCTACGCCCAGGGCATCAAGGTGACCGGGGGACAGACCCTCCTCTTCATCTCGGGCCAGGTGGCGTACGATAAGAAAGGCGGCGTGACCCACAAGGGGGACTTCCAGGGGCAGGCCCTCAAGGCCATGGTCGAGGCCGGCGGCGGGAGGCTCTCCAGCATCGTGAAGCTCAATACGTACCTGACCGACATCCGCTATCGCTCCGATCTGATCCCGATCCGCGCGGAGTTCTTCGGCAAGCGCCTCCCCGCTTCGACGCTGATCACGACCCCGGCTCTCGCCCACCCGGACTGGCTCATCGAGGTGGAGGCCATCGCGGTAATTTGATCGAATGAACTTCGTCATTCCGGACGACTACGACAAGGCGTACCTGGGAAGCCCGCACGTCGAGCGGCTGATCCCGCACGGCAAGGTCCGGGTCTACAGCGACCCGCCCCGGGACGAGGGCGAGCTGGTCGAGCGCCTCCGCCCCGCCGAGATCGTGATTCCCATCCGGGAGCGAACCCCCTTCACCGCCGAGCGGCTCGTGAAGCTCCCGAACCTCCGGCTCATCTCGATGACGGGCACGGGCGTGGCCAGCATCGACCTCGAGGCGGCCACGGCCCGCCGGGTCGTGGTGACCAACACGCCCGGGACGTCCGTGCCCGCCGTGGTCGAGCTGGCCTTCGGCCTGATGATCGCCCTCTGCCGCCGCCTCCCCGCCATCGACCGCGAGATCCGCGAGGGCGGGTGGCCTCAGCACGTCGGCAGCGAGCTGAGCGGCAAGACCCTGGGGATCATCGGGCTGGGCGCCATCGGGTCGAGAGTCGCCGACGTCGCGCGGCAGTTCGGGATGGAGGTGCTCGCGTGGAGCCCCCGCCTCACCGCGGACCGGGCCCGGCAGCACGGCGTGACGCCGCTCCCCCTCGCCGACCTCATGGCCCGCGCCGACTTCGTGTCGGTCCACGCCCGGTCTCTCCCGGCCACGAAAGGCCTGATGAGCCGGGAGCTGATCGGGCTCAGGAAGCCCGGCGCCTTCTTCATCAACACCGCCCGCGCCGCGATCGTGGACGAGGACGCCCTCTGGGAGGCGCTCGACGCGGGCCGCCTCGCCGGGGCGGGGCTCGACGTCTTCAGCCAGGAACCCTTGCCGCAGAGCCACCGGTGGACCGGCCTCCCCAACGTGGTCCTCACCTCCCACCGCGGCTGGGTGACGCAGGAGACGCTGGACCGCTTCATGGGAGGCGCCGTCGAGAACGTGCTGGCGTTTCTGGCCGGGCGGCCCGTCAACGTCGTCAACCCCGACGCGCTACAGTGACTGGGTTAAATCCCCACATCTTCCGGGCGTACGATGTGCGCGGCAAGGTGGGGAGCGATATCACTCCCGAGGTGTTCCGTCAGGTCGGCGGGGCCTACGGCACGCTGATCCGCCGGAAGGGCGGGCGCACCATCGCCCTCGGCCGCGACAACCGGCTCTCCTCCGCCGGCCTCAGCGCGGCCTTCGCCGAAGGCGTGCTCGCCGCGGGAATCTCCATCGTGGACATCGGGCTCTCACCGACTCCCATCCTCTACTTCGCCACCGCCCACTGGAAGCTGGACGGCGGGGCCAACGTCACGGGCAGCCACAACCCCCTCACCGACAACGGCGTGAAGATGGTCCACGGCGGCGCCGTCCCGCTGACGGAGGACGAGATTCAGGATCTGCGCCGCCTGATCGAGGCGCGGGATTTCGAGACGGGCGCGGGCAGGGTGACCGAGCGGAACCCCAAGGAGGAGTACATCGCCGTCATCGCGGAGCGCGTCAGCGTGGCCCGGCGTCTGAAGGTGGTGGTGGACGCGGGAAACGCCGTCGCCGCGCTCTACGCGCCCGATCTGCTGCGCCGGCTCGGGTGTGAGGTGGTCGAGCTCCACTGCGAGCTGGACGGCACCTTCCCCCACCACCTGCCGGACCCCGAGGTCGAGGAGAACGTGCGCGACCTCATGGCGCGGGTGGTCGAGGTGGGGGCGGAACTGGGGATCGCCTACGACGGCGACGCCGATCGGATGGGGCTGGTGGACGAGAAGGGACGCCGTCACGAGGCCGACCTGGTCCTGATCCTGCTGGCGCGCGACCTCCTGGCGCGCCATCCCGGAGCCAAGGTCGTCTTTGACGTCAAGTCCTCCCAGACCCTCGTGGACGCGATCACCGCCGCCGGGGGCGTGCCGGTGATGCACAAGACCGGCCACTCGCACCTGAAGCGCAAGATGCGCGAGGAAGGGATCCTCCTGGGCGGCGAGGTCAGCGGCCACATGTTCTTTGCCGAGAATTACTACGGCGTGGACGACGGGATCCTCGCTTCCGCGAAACTGATTGAGATCGTCGCCCGGAGTTCCGAGCCGCTGTCGGCCCGGTTCGACGCGATTCCTCACCTCCACGCGACCCCCGAGTTGAAGGCGCCGTGCCCGGACGCCGAGAAGTTCCGCGTGGTGGAGGAGCTCGCGCGGCACTTCAAGGGGCGCTACGAGACCATCGACATCGACGGGGTGCGCATTCTCTTTCCAGGGGGCTGGGGGCTCGTCCGCCCGTCCAACACCAACCCCTACCTCACGCTGCGCTTCGAGGCCCGGACCCAGGCCCAGCTCGACGAGATGAAGCGGATCGTGTTCGACGCGCTCGCCCGGTATCCCTTCGTGACGCTACCCGAGGGCTAGCCGGACGGCCTCCGGCAGGGTCCGCGCGACGGGGCAGTCGCGGGCGCCCCAGACGCTCCCGGGATCGAGCAGCACCGCCGCCATCCCGGCCGCCCGCGCTCCCAGGACGTCCACGGAGTAGAGGTCGCCGATGTACACGGCTTCCCGGGGTTCCACTCGGGCCTTCGCAAGCCCCATCAGGAAAATCCGGGGATCGGGCTTCTCGACGCCCACCACGGCGGAATCCAGGATGAACTGGAGGTGGGCCGCCAGCCCGGTCTCTTCGAGGATCGAGCGGACCGATCCGTTGGAGTTGGAGATGACGCCGGCGATGCAGCCCGCGGCCCGCGCCTGCCGGAGGGCGGCCTCGGCTTCGGGATCGGGGACGTGCCAGAGGCCGACGGGAGGGTTATACTCCTTTCGCCACTCGGCCACGGCCTGGACCGTTTCCGGATCGGTGATCCCGAGCTCCTCCAGGACGTACCGGAAGTAGTAGCCCGCGACAGACCGGCTCTCCGTCGAGCTCCCCGGCGCCAGGTGGGGATCGAGCCGCACCCGCGCCCGATACTCCGCCTGAGCCACCGCCTCGTGGCTGCGGCCGATGCCGTGGAGGCCGAGCTGCTCGGCGATGGCGGCGTAGTTGATCCGGAGCAGGGTGTTGCCGGCGTCGAAGAACAGGGCGCGGATCGAGGGTTTCATGGTCGGCTGGTTCTATTATATATAAGGATGCCACCCCGGCGAGTCGTCGAACCGCAGAGGAGGTTCCCGGAATGTCGATGACCGCGCTCGGGCTCTGCGCCCGCTGGACGCACGTGGGCGCCGGCGTCTTCTTGGTCGGGACGTTCGCGTTCCTCCTCCTGGCGGGCCGCTCCGACCGGCTGACCGTCGTGGCCTGGGAACGGCGCCTGACGCGGTGGACGCGCTGGGCCGCCGGGCTGCTCCTCCTCTCGGGGCTGCTGAGCCTCTCCTATCAGGCCGCCGTCGTCACGGGCCGCTCCGAGGACGCGCTGTCGGCGGCGACGATGCTCCGCGTCGCCGGCGCCACGCAGTTCGGCACGGTCTGGCTGCTCCGACACGGCCTGCTGCTCCTCCTCGCCGGCCTGATCCTGCTCAGGGAACGCGAAGAGTCCGGGTGGGACTGGGCCGCCTTCCGCGGCGAGGGACTCCTCCTGGGCGGGACCGGCCTCGGACTGCTGGCCTGGGCGGGTCACGCCGCCGCGGTGGAGCCCGGGGGACTCGCCGCCGCGGGGGCGGACGCGCTTCACCTCCTCGCCGTCGGCGTCTGGCTGGGCGGCCTGCTGCCGCTCGCCCTCCTGCTCCGGGCGGCCGGACAGGAGGTGGGAGCCGATGCGCGGCCCTTCGCCGTGCTGGCCGCGCGCAGCTTTTCCCAGATCTCGCTGATCGCGGTGCTCGCCGTGGCCGCCACGGGAATCTGGAACGCCTCGAATCAGATCGGCAATGTCGCGAGCCTGCTGGGCACCCGCTACGGGCACCTGCTGCTGCTGAAGCTCGGGCTGTTCGTGCCGATCCTCGCGCTGGCCGCGGTGAATCGGCTGCGCCTGCTCCCGGCGCTGTCGGGGGAGGCGGAGACGGTCGGGCGCCCGGCCATGCGTCGCCTGGCGTCATTCGTCGCGCTCGAATCCGCCCTCGGCGCCGCGATCCTCGGCGTGGTCATCCTGATGTCCGTCACGCCGCCGGGCCGCCACGCCGAGCCCTGGTGGCCCCTGCCGTTTCGCTTCGCCTACCCACCTCCCCACGACGTGGCGGGCGCGGGGACGCGCCTGCTGGTCGGAAGCCAGGTGGCCCTCGTCGGGGTCCTCGGCCTCGTGGCCGGATGGTTCCTCGGCTGGCGCCGCCGCCTGGTCGTTGGTGTCGCCGCCGCCGTTCTGGTGGCCGGGCTCGGCGTGGCCCTGCCGCCGCTGGCAGTCGAGGCGTACCCGACCACCTACCGTCGCTCGCCGATCCCCTACCAGGCCGCCTCCATCGCCGACGGCCGGCATCTCTACGCGACCCACTGCGCTGCCTGCCATGGACGGACGGCCGAGGGGGACGGGCCCGACGCAGCCGGGCTTCCGAGGAAGCCGGCGAATTTGAGCGATCCCCACGTCGGCCGGCACACCGCCGGGGACCTCTTCTGGTGGCTCACCCGCGGGATCCCCGGCAGCGGCATGTCGGGCTTCGGCGACCGCCTCTCGGAGGCGGAGCGCTGGGACGTGGTGAATTTTCTCCGGACCGTCTCGGCAGCGGGCCGGGCGCGCGGGCTCACGGCGGTGGTCGAGCCGGACAGGCCCTGGCTCGTCGCTCCG
The DNA here is from genome assembly GCA_016193045.1 of Candidatus Rokuibacteriota bacterium. Classification (GTDB taxonomy): domain Bacteria; phylum Methylomirabilota; class Methylomirabilia; order Rokubacteriales; family CSP1-6; genus CSP1-6. Next base: position 44,626 of record JACPSW010000051.1, read on the forward strand.
GATTTCACCTACGCCGTCGGCCCGGGCGCGAGCCGGTCCCTCAAGGACTATCGGGGGCGCCGGCTCGTCCTGCTGGTGCTCTTCACCCTGCCGGACTCGCGCCCGCGGCTCGGCCAGCTCGCCCGCAACTACGACATTCTCCAGACCATGGGGGCAGACGTCGTCGCCGCGCCGACCGACGGCGGCGACCAGATCATCTCCCGCCTGGGCGCCTCGCCCCGGATCCTGTTTCCCGTCGTGACGGACGGCGCGAGGGAGATCGTTGCGGCCTACTCGCTCTTCCAGCCGGCCGCCTGGCGCTCCCCCCCCACTCACGTGGAGTACCTGATCGACCGGCAGGGGTACCTCCGCGCCCGCTGGACGCCCGACGCCCGGGACTGGGCGGAGGCCACGGGGCTCCTGGCCGAGATCCAGCAGCTGAACCAGGAGACGATCAGCGTCCCGCCCGCCGAGGAGCACGTGCACTGACCATGCGGCTCTGGAAGGCGATCGCGCTGCTGAACCTGGCCCTCGGCGTGGGGCTCCTCATCGGCTACCTCTGGTGGGGGCGCGAGGCGTCGCGGCTCCGGCAGGAAACGACGCTGACGATCCAGGCGGGAGCCGCGGCGCTCGAGGAGCGCGAGTGGGCGGTCCGCGGGGTGGTGCGGTCGGTGATCCCCGAGATCAACGTCCTCGTGGTGACCCACGAAGACATCCCGGGCTTCATGCCGTCCATGACCATGGGCTTCCGCGCGGCAAACCCGAAGCTCTACGCCGGGGTTCAGGTCGGGGACCTCATCCGCTTCACCCTGAAAGGGGTCCCCCCGAACGTGACGATCGTGGCCATCACCCGCGAGGGCAAATCGTGAGCCGTCCGGGGCTCGTGGCCCTGGCCCTCCTCCTGTGGGGGGCGGCGTGGACGGGAGCCCATTCGCTCCTCGATCACGCGGACCCCCGGGCCGCGAGCACCGTCAAAACGGCCCCGGCGCAGGTCAGGATCTGGTTCACCGAGAGCCTGGAGCCGGCCTTCAGTTCCCTGCGGGTCGTCGACGAGGCCGGCCGGCGGGTGGACAAGGGCGATGGCCGGGTGGATCCTTCCAACCTCAAGCTGCTCCGGGTCTCCCTCCCCCCGCTGCCGCCCGGCACCTACAAGGTGACCTGGCGGGTGCTGTCCGTGGACAGCCACGTCACCGAGGGGGACTTCACCTTCCGGGTGGCGCCGTGATACACTTCAGGCCGATGCGTCGCTCGTTGATCGGTTTTGGCTGGGCGCTGGCGGTTTCGGTGCTCGCGGTCCCGGCAGCGGCCGCCACCCTCTACGTCACCAACACGAAGTCGGACTCCATTTCCATCATCGACACGAACACCTTCGAGGTGACCGGCACCATCCCGCTGGGCAAGGGGAAGCCCAACCGGGTCGCCTTCCACCCCGACGGCAAGACCGCCTGGGTCATCTACGACAAGAGCCGCGATCTCGGGGTCGTGGACGCCGAGGCTCAGCGGCTCGTCAAGCGCGTCAAGATCGGCGGGAACCCCTACAACCTGGCCTTCTCCCCCGACGGCCGCTCCCTCTACGTGCTGGACTGGAGCAGCGAGACCAGCAAGGACGAGATCATCATCTACGACCTCAACGCCGAGCAGGTGGACGGCCGGATCGAGGTCTCCACGTGGCCCGCCCACAGCCGCTTCACCCGCGACGGCCGGACGTTCTTCGTCTCCGGCGAGACGGCGGGCGATCTGAGCATCATCGACACCGCAGCCCGCAAGATCGTCGCCCGGCTGTGGACGGGGGCCGATGCCATGGGCCTCGCCCTCACCGCCGACGAGAAGATTCTCTACGCGGCGGCCGGCGAGGAGAAGAAGGTCATCAAGGTGGACACCGCGACCCGGCAGGCGGTCGCCGCCATCCCCCTTCCCGGCATCGTCCACGAGGCGACCCTCACGCTCGACGGCCAGTTCCTCTACACGACTCTCCGCAAGGCCAACAAGATCGTCGTGATCCGGACCGCCGACGACAAGGTCGCGGCCACGCTTCCCCAGCCCAGCTACCCCGACCTGGTCGTGATGGAGCCCACCGGGCAGTACGCCTTCGTCACCAACCGGTACGCCGACGTCGTGACGGTGATCGACGTCAAGACCCATCGCCAGGTCAAGTCCATCGCCGTCGGCAAGGCGCCGCATGGCATGGCGCTCCGTCCCCACCCGTGAAGCGGCTCTTCCTGTTCGTCGCGGGACTGGTGCTGAGCGGCTGCGCGACCATGCCGGCGGGGAGCCCCCAGGCGACGGCGGCTCTGAAGAACGCGAGCGGAGCAGGGGTCGGGACCGCGAGTTTCTGGGAGGACGCGAGCGGCGTCCGCATCGTGGCCCAGGCGCGGGGGATCTCCCCAGGCAGGCACGGGATTCATATCCATGCGGTGGGAAAGTGCGACCCGCCGGATTTCACGACCGCGGGGGGCCACTACAACCCGGCGGGAAAGAAGCACGGGCTCAAGATCCCCGCCGGGCCCCACGCCGGCGACCTGCCGAACCTCGACGTCGGGACCGATCGGACGGGACGGCTCGAGTACGTCACCAGGCTGGTGACCCTCGGGCCGGGGCCGACCTCCCTCTTCGACGCCGACGGCAGCGCGCTCGTCATTCACGCCAACCCGGACGACGAGATGACCGACCCGACGGGCAACTCCGGTGGGCGGATCGCCTGCGGGGTCCTGACGAGGGCGGTCGCACCGAGGTCTTACTCCTACTGACGTCGTGAGCGCTGTTCGCTGGCGACGCCTATTCTGCGGAAGCGCCGGGGTCCTTGCCGCCCTGGCGCTCGTCGTGTATTTCCGCGGATCGCTCCCCGGCGAGCCGGCCGTCTATGACGCCATCCTGGCGTGGGCCTCGCCCCTCATGGTCACCGTGTTTCACAAGATCAACTACCTCGGCGACAAGCGCGTCATTCTCCCGGGCGCCCTCCTCCTGCTCTGGGTCGCCCCGCGGAACGATCGCCGGCGGTGGTGGCTCTGGGGGGGCGTCATGATCGGGGCGCCGATCCTCGAGTGGCTGGGGAAGGAGCTCATCGGGCGGCCTCGTCCCGGCGGAACGTCCTTCGGCTTCCCGAGCGGTCACGCCGCGGCCGCCTCGGCGTACTTCTTCCTGGCGGCCTATCTGGTCGGCAAGCGCCTCGATCGCCCGGGGGCACGGGTGGTCCTGCTCTGGGTCGCGGCGGCCGTCCTCGTCGTCCTGGCGGGGTTGGCGCGGATCGTGCTCCAGGCCCACTGGCCCGGCGACGCCCTGGCCGGCGCCGTCCTCGGCTTGGCGTGCGTCTCGCTCGCCGCCTGGTACCACGAGCGCCGCGAACTGCTGAGCTAGGCGATCCCGACCCGCTCGTCAGCCGCGGCGGCGGCGGAAGCGGGAGAAGTCGGGCGGGCGCTTCTCCAGGAAGGCGCGCGCGCCCTCCTGCTGCTCCTCCTCCCAGAATTCCCGCGTGGTCATGTAGCGGCGGAACTGGTCCCCCTGCCCGAAGAGATATCCGAACTCCTCCACGAACGAGGCCTTGAGGACCCTGAGGCAGGTCGGCGAGAGCGCCAGAAGCTCGCCGCACCACTTGTCCACCTCCTCGTCGAGCTTCGCCATGGGCGCCACCGCGTTCACGAGCCCCATCTCCAGAGCCTGCTGGGCGGTGTAGCGGCGGCAGAGCATCCACATCTCGCGGGCGCGCTTGGCGCCGACCCCCCGCGTCAGGTAACTCACGATGGCGCCGCTGGCCGGGCTCCCGACACGCGGCCCGTTCTGGCCGAAGACGGCGTGCTCGGCGGCGATGGTGAAGTCGCAGAAATACGCCAGGTGGTTCCCGCCGCCGATGCAGTAGCCGTTCACCCGCGCGATGAGCGGCTTCGGGCAGCGGGACACGGTCAGGTGCATCACGTACGGTTCCAGCACCTGGCGCTCGAGCCCCACCTCCTTC
>JACPSW010000066.1 GCA_016193045.1 Candidatus Rokuibacteriota bacterium
ACGCGGCTCACGAGGTTCCCCAGGTCGTTGGCGAGGTCGGCGTTGAGCCGGGCCACCAGGGCGTCCTCGCTGAAGTCCGAGTCCAGGCCGAAGACCGACTCCCGCAGCAGGAAGTAGCGGAAGGCCTCGCCGTGCTTCTCCTGCATCGGCAGCGGCTCGATGAAGTTGCCCAGGCTCTTGGACATCTTCTGGCCGTTTACCGTCCAGTAGCCGTGGACGTTCAAGTGCCGGTAGAGCGGGAGCCCTGCCGCGCGAAGCATGCACGGCCAGTACACGCCGTGCGGCTTGAGGATGTCCTTGGCGATCAGGTGCTGGACGTGGGGCCAGAAGGTCTCGAAGCGCTCGCTCCCCGGCGTCCCCAGCGCCGAGACGTAGTTGATCAGGGCGTCGAACCAGACGTAGGTGACGTAGTTGAGGTCGAAGGGGAGCGGAATCCCCCACTGCAGCCGGCTCTTGGGGCGGCTGATGCAGAGGTCCTCCAGGGGCTCCCGCAGGAACGCCAGCACCTCGTTCCGGTAGCGCTCGGGGCGGATGAAGTCGGGGTGGTCCTCGATGTGCTTGACGAGCCACTGCTGGTGGCGACCCATCCGGAAGAAGTAGTTCTGCTCCTTGATGAAGGTCGGCGCCGTCTGGTGGTCGGGGCACTTGCCGTTCACCAGCTCCCGGTCCGCATAGAAGCGCTCGCAGCCGTAGCAGTAGTTGCCGCCGTACTCCCCGAAGTAGATCTCGCCGGCCTCGTGGAGCTTCTGGAGGATCGCCCGCACCACCGCCTTGTGCCGCTCCTCCGTCGTGCGGATGAAGTCCTCGTTGGTGATCCCGAGCCGGCGCCAGGTCTCCCTGAACATGCCGGCGATCCGGTCGGCGTAAGCCGGCGGCGTCTCGCCGGCGCCGGCGGCAGCCTGGACGATCTTGTCGCCGTGCTCGTCGGTGCCGGTGAGGAAGCGCACCCGGTCGCCCGCCAGCCGCCGGTACCGGCACATGGCGTCGGCCAGGAGCGTGGTGTAGGCGTGGCCCAGGTGGGGGGCCGCGTTCACATAGTAGATGGGCGTGGTGAGGTAGAACGTCCTGGCGTGCATTACTCACGAACCATGGTCGAGTGTAGCGGGCGGGGCCTGTCGCAGGGCGCAGCCCCCGTGGGTCCGGCTCCGTCACCCGCTCGCCCGAACGCCGCGCTACGCGCGGCGCACGGGACGAGGGGGGCCCACTGCGCGCGGCCCCGTTGGGGCTGCACCCTGCGCCACCCGCCCGGTCGCGCTATCGCCGTTCGCGAATAATGCGCGCTAGAGGGGTTTGATATGGGGCCGGCCCTCCCACGTCACCAGCTCCAGGGGCACCTCCGCCTCCGTGCCGTCCTGGAAGCCGACCACGACGGTCTGCTTCAGCACGCGGATGGACTTGACGACGCCCTGCATGCAGCCCCCGCCGCCGCACTCGGCCTGGCAGGCCCGGCCGACGCGCGGGAGATAGGCGCGAAGCTGCTCGTACGTGGAGAACTCGTAGAGCAGGCAGCACTTGAGCCTGCCGCAGTTCCCCAATAGCCGGTTGTCGGTCAACGGCATGTCCTGGGTCTTCGCCATCTTCACCGAGATGGGCTCGAACTTTTTGAGCCAGGAGGAGCAGCAGAGCTGGCGGCCGCACGGGCCGATCCCATCCATCACCTTGGTGGTGTCGCGGGCGCCGATCTGACGCATTTCGATGCGGGCGCGGAACTCGTGGGCCAGGTCCCGGACGAGCTCCCTGAAATCCACGCGGTCCTCCGCGTTGAACAGGACGGTCACGCGCCGGCCGTCGGGCTGGATGTCCACGTCCACCACCTTCAGGTGGAGGTGCTTCTGCCGGGCGCGCTCCTGGCAGGTCGCGACCGCGCGCCGCTCGCGCTCGCGGCGCTCTCGCCAGTCGTTGGCCTCGGAGGTCGTCGCCTTCCGGATTACCTTCCGGAAGAGCCGGTCCCGCTTCGACTCGGGGAGGGGACGCTTGGGGCGGCGGACCTCGCCTACGGCGGTGCCGGTGGCTGTCTCGACGATGCAGAAGTCCCCCACGTGGAGGTCGAACTCCTCCACCAGGTACTCCTCGGCCTGGAGGGGCTCACGGAGCCTGACCCCGATCAGGGCCCGCTGAATCGCGTCAACGATCTCGCTCGATGTCTCCATCGCCATCCTTTAGCCTCCCCTCGAGCGCCGGCTCCGCCGACGCAACCCCCCGGGGGAGGTCCGGAATGGGGGCGTCAGCCCCCCTCCGGGTAGAATTACGCCGCCCCGAGGGCGAGACGGCTCAGCATCACCTCGAGGGTAAGCCGGGGGGTGACGTTGCGCTGGAGCGCCTGCCAGGCGTCGCGGCAGGCCGCGAGCCCCTCGACGAGGCCCTCCCAGGAGCGGGCCGCGGCCTGCCGGGTCAGCTCGGCCGCTCGGTCGCCGTGAAGCAACAACCGGGGATCCCCGCCGGCCTTGGCGCAGAGGAGATCCCGATGCCAGAGCCACCAGGTCTCGATCAGCTGCTCCATCCGGGCCCGGTCCCGCCCCAGGGTCTCGCCCCACTTGAAGATCGCGGCGGCGCCATCGGCCCCCACCTCGGCCAGGATCGCGAGCGCCAGCTCGCGCCGCTCCAGCCACGCCGCCGGATCCTGCGCAAGCGCGACCCCCGGACGGCCCTGGCTCGCGCGCGCCAGGAGCCGAGCCGTGTCCTCGTCCATCCCGCGCGCCTGGAGGAGCGCGACGGCCTCCTCCTCGCGGAGCGGCATGAAGCGCACCACCTGGCAGCGCGAGAGCACCGTCGCCGGGAGCTCCCGCGCGTGGGCGAGGATCAGGATGATCACCGTGTGCGCCGGCGGCTCCTCCAGGGTTTTCAGAAAGGCCTGAGGCGCCTCCGGCGTCATCCGCCCCGCGTCATCGACGATGAAGACCTTCCAGGCGCCCTCGGCGGGGCGGAGCGCCGCGCGCTGCTCGAGCTGGCGGATCGCCTCGATCCGGATCAGAAGGGTCCCGCTCGTCCTGCCCTCGGGGGGCGTCGGCGCGATCAGCATGTAATCGGGGTGGGTGCCGGCCTCGACCCTCCGGCAGGCGGGACACGAGCCGCAGGCATTCACGCGAACCATTCCCCCCTCACCCTGCTTCTCCCCCCCGGGGAGAGGAGAAGAGGTGAGGGGCATCGGGTGGGGGCACAAAAGCGCCTTGGCGAACTCGACGGCCGTCAATTTCCGGCCGACGCCCGGCGGGCCCACGAAGGCGTAGGCGTGGGCCACCCGCCCCGAGGCGAGCGCCCGGGTCAGCACATCCACCGCGGCGGGTTGGCCCCGGACGGCGTCAAACGCCACGCGCCTGTCCCCGCCGCCGCACGAGGTCTCCCACGGCCTTTCTAATTTCCCCCTGCAGCCGGTCTTCGGGCTGCCCGGCGTCAAGCACCACGATCCGGTTCTTCTCCTCGCGGGCCAGCTCGAGATACCCTTGCCGGACCTTGCGATGGAAGGCGAGATCCAGCCGCTCGAAGGCGTCCCGCGCGCGGCCGCCGAGCCGCTCCAGGCCCACGCCGGGGTCCAAGTCCAGGAGAAGGGTCAGGTCGGCAACCACGCCGCCCGTCGCCAGGGCGTTCAGCTCCCGGATCGTCTGGAGATCCAGACCGCGCCCGTACCCCTGGTAGGCCAGCGTGGCGTCGGCGTACCGGTCGGAGATCACGATCTCCCCCCCTTCGAGCGCGGGCCGGATCACCTGGGCCACGTGCTGCTGGCGGGCGGCCATGAAGAGCAGCGTCTCGGTGAGCGGCGTGAGGCCGTCCTGCTCGAAGATGGCGCGAACCGCCGCACCGATGGGGGAGCCGTCAGGCTCGCTGGTTTCGCTGACCCGGTACCCCTGGGCTCTGAGCCAGTCCGCAAGCAGCCGGCAGTGGGTCGTTTTTCCCGACCCCTCGACCCCTTCGACGGTGATCAGCAACCCGGCCATGGCTCACTGTAACACGGGCGAATTCAGCCGACCAACCCGTGGACCGGGAAGATGCTCCGGCGAATGGCGTCCACCTGGCGCCGGGCGAACTCCTGGGCCCTGCCGCGGACCGCCGCCGGGACTTCGGACGGGGGATCCCATAAGGATGGTGACCGGAAGTCGAAGCTGCGCATGTCGTCGGCGAAGGAGGCAGGCAGGTCCGGCCCCAGCTCCACGCCGTTCATGACGGCCCAGGCGGCGGTCCACGCCCGGGCCACGTTCGTCAGATCGTAGCCGCCCCCGCCGAGCGCCACCAGCCGCGGCGACAGCTCGACGATCCGCGCCACCGCGCGCGCGAACCCCTGAACGGAGAGAGAAAGGTGGGTCAGCGGATCCGTGTGGTGGGAGTCGATGCCGAGCTGGGCCACCACGACGTCCGGCTTGAAGGCCCCGAGGAGCGGGGGAACCACGGCCTCGAACGCCTCGTGATAGACGGGGTCGTCGGTGTACGGCTCGAGCGGGACGTTGACCGCGTAGCCCTGGCCCGCGCCCTCGCCGTGCTCCTCGACGAAGCCGGTCCCGGGGAAGAGCCGGTCCCCGCGCTCGTGGGTCGAGATCGTCAGCACGTTCGGGTCGGCGTAGAAGGCGAACTGGACGCCGTCGCCGTGGTGGGCGTCGATGTCCACGTAGCAGACGCGCCAGCCGCGCTCGCGCAGGGCGAGGATGGCCAGCACCGGGTCGTTGACGTAGCAGAAGCCCGAGGCCCGATCGGGCATCGCGTGATGGAGCCCGCCCGCGAAGTGGAACGCGCGCTCCACGTCGCCCTCGGCCACGAGTCTGGCCGCCAGGAGCGAGCCGCCCGCCACCAGGCAGGAGGCCTCCCAGAGCCCGGGAAAGACGGGGTTGTCGCCGGGGCCGAGGCCGTAGCGGTACGCCCCCGGCAGATGGAGCCCGCCGCTGACGGCCTTCAGGACCTCCAGATACGGGCGCGCGTGAAAGCGCGCGAGGGCGGCCTCGTCGGCCGGCTCGGGTGCCCACACCTTGGCGCCGGCCAAGGCCGTGAGGCCGTAGGCCTCCATGAGCCGCCAGGTGAGCCCGAGGCGCTCCATCCTGAGGGGGTGGTCGGGGCCGTAATCGAAGCGGGTGTACTGATCCGAGTGGATGAGCGCCGTCTTCACCGACGTCTCCGCCGCCACACCCCGCTCTTCCCGCCGGACTTTTCGAGAAGGCAGAGGTCGGTCAGGACCACGCCCTTGTCCACCGCTTTCACCATGTCGTACACCGTCAGCCCCGCCACGGCCGCTGCCGTGAGGGCCTCCATCTCCACGCCCGTCTTGTCCACCGTCCTCACGCGCGCCTCGATCCCGAGCGTCGAGGCCTTCTCGTTGAGCCGAAAGGCGACTTCCACACCCGTGATCCTGAGCGGATGACAGAGGGGAATCAAATCCGGGGTCCGCTTCGCCGCGAGGACGCCGGCCGTGCGGGCCACGCCGAGGACGTCCCCTTTGGCCAGCTGGCCCGCCTTGATGGCGGCGAGGGTGGAGCGCTTCATCCGGAGCACGACCCGGGCCACGGCCTCGCGGGCGGACTCCGGCTTGGCGGTGACGTCCACCATGCGGGCTTCGCCCTCTGGGGTGAGGTGGGAGAGCCCCTTGAGCGGGGACTCCCCCCGCGGCGGCCGGGTACCCACTGGGTGCGCGGCGCCCGGCGCCGGGATCAGGCCGGGGCCTGGGAGGAGTGGGTCGGGCTGGCCTGGCGGATGAGGGCCTCCATCCGATCCTTGGCCATCAGCTTCAGCTTCTTGACCTCGCTGACCCGCCACTGCTGATCGGCGGACAGGAAGGGGCGACCCTTCAGCTCTTCCAGTTCCTTCTCGTACCCTTGGTGTTCCTGACGGAGCTTCCTGAACTCCTCGCTGTCCGCTAGCAGTCGCGTAATGAGGGCGTCGCGATCGGACATCGGACCCTCCTTAGGATGAATGGCTCATAAAACAACACAAGCCAGCGCCGTGTCGGTCGCTGGCTTTCCGTGACGAACCGCGTTTCCTGCACCCGGGCCCCGTTGTCAGTTCGGCCTCCTCAGGCTGGCCCTTTTATAGCAAAGCCGCGGGTCACTGTCAATCGCATGTCAGCGATGACACCGACGCACGAAGGCCCCCAGGTCCCGGTTGAACTGATCGGCGACCTCGAAGAACGGCGCGTGCCCGCAGCGCGGGTAATCGACCCGGGCCGCGTGGGCGACGTGGCGGGCGATGAAGTCCGCGGCCGTCGGAAGGACGAGCTGGTCTTCCCGCCCATGCGTGATGAGCACCGGGACCTTGAGGCCCCGGAGCACCTCCCGGTTTTCGAGCTTGCGGTCGAACAGCGCCTGGCGAACGTGAGGCGGCACCGCCGCATTGAACCCGAGAAAGAAATAGAAGTCGTGGGGATCGAGCTCGGCGTGCGTCAGCAGATCGACGAGGCTCTGAAGGGCGAGGCTGCTCTCGGCGGCATTGTTCGAGAGAAGCGCGGGCGCCAGGGCCAGCAGGGCGGGCCCGAGCATCTTGGACGCGTCATCGGACCCGAGCTCCGTCGCCGCGTCGACGAAGTGGAGGCCGCCGATGGGCTCCTGCCCGTAGTGACGCACATAGTCGCACATGATATGGCCACCATAGGACCACCCGCTCAGCACCGGCCGCTTCAGGCCCAGCGCCTGGATCACCGCGTGGACGTCGTCGGCCCAGTGCTTGCCGTTCTGGTACGCCGCCGCCTGCTGCGGCTTGTCCGACAGGCCGTGGCCGCGGAGGTCGAGCCTGGCGAGGTGGAACTCGGCGGCCAGCGGGCTCTCGAACTGCCGGTCCCATGCGAGCCGGCACTGGCTGAACCCGTGAATGAACAGGATCGGGGGGTTCGCGGGGTCACCGGCCGTCTCGACGAACACCTTGACGCCGCCGCCGCCCTCGACGAAACGTCCGTGGAATCTGGGATCCGGCTTCATCGCAAGTCTCCTCTGGGGATGACGTGGGGGGCGCTGGCCTTGAAGGCGGCGATGACCGGGGCGCCTTCCCGGAGCCCGAGTTCCTCCACCGAGCGGTGGGTAACCAGCGCCACGAGAGGAAAGCCGCAGTCGATGACCGCCCGGACGTAGGGCCCGACCGCGACGAGTCGGCCGACGGCCCCCGCCAGGTGATTGCGGACGCTCGAGGCGGGATGCGGGGTCCCCGGAGCGAGCAGCGTGACGTCCTCCGGTCTGAGGCAGATCCTGAGCTGGGCGCCCGGCGGGGCCTCCGTCGCCACCTCGATCTTCTGCCCTCCCGCGTCCAGGACGGCCAGGCCCGCCTGGCTCGACAGCACCCGGCAGTCCAGGATGGTCTCCACCCCGACAAACCGGGCGACCTCCTCGGAGACCGGCGCCCTGAAGAGGCGCCCCGCTTCGTCCACCTGGAGAACCTTCCCGCCCATCATCAGCGCCACTCGGTCGCCGAGCGCCAGCGCTTCCCATCGATCGTGAGTGACCAGCACGGTGGTGATCCGGTCCTCGCGGAGGATCCCTCCCAGCTCGGCGATCAGCGCCTCTCGCGTCGGCTGGTCCAGCGCCGAGAACGGCTCGTCCAGGAGGAGCAGCTCGGGCTTCAGGACGAGCGCGCGGGCGAGCGCCGTCCGCTGGGCCTCGCCGCCCGAGAGCGTCCGCGCCCGGCGGTCGGCCAGCGCCCCGATCCCGAAGCGATCGAGCCACGCGCGGACCCGCGAGGCGATCTCCGCCGCCGCGACGCGCCGGAACCGGAGCCCGAGGGCGACGTTCGCGAAGACCGTGTCGTCCACGAGGAGCGGATCCTGAAAGACGGTCGCCATCCGGCGCCGGGCCCCGAGAACCCCGCTTCCCTCCACCGTCCGGCCCCTGAAGCGGACCGCGCCCGCCGTGGGCTCCTCGAGCAGCCCGATCACCCGGAGCAGGGTGGACTTGCCCGCGCCGTTGGGGCCGATGACCGCCAGGATCTCTCCCGCCTGGATCTCGAGGCCGGGCACCTCCAGCACCGCGGCGCCGCCGTAGGCGACCCGCACCCCCGAGAGCGTGACGACGGCGCTCATGCTCCCTCCGAGGGGAGGACCTGGATGGAGCCCCGGTGAATGGAAATCTGCCAGCGCCGGTCGCGGGCCATGTCGAGGATCTCGTAAACGAGCTTCGGCACCTCGATCTCCAGGTCGTAGATCCCCTGGCCGGGATCGCCCGCGACGCCGAGACGGAAGAACAGGGTCCACGTCGTTCCCTGGTCCACCTCCCCGACGATCTCGCCGTCCATCAGGTTCATGTGGTGGTGGGCGTCGGGGCCCGGGCGGTCCTTCCGGATGAGGCGCACGTACTCGGGGCGGATGAAGAAGGGGAGCGCCGCGCCCGGGGGCGGCAGGAACAGGCGCGAGGGGGAGTTGACGGCCTCCAGCGTCTGCTCGCGCCAGCGGAGCTGGATGACCTCGGGCGTCGATTTCAGCACGGCGCCCTTCAGGAGGTTGCGCACGCCGATCAGCCGCGCGACCCGCTCGGAGGTCGGCTGCCAGAGCAGCTCCGACTTCGGCGCGGCCTGAAGCACCCGGCCGCTCTCGTACACGACGATCCGGTCGGCGAGCTGATAGGCCTCGGCCAGGTCGTGGGTCACCAGCACCGTCGCCTTGCCCCACTCGCGGATGATCCGCCCGAGCTCCTCGCGGAGCTGCCGGCGGAGCGGGGCGTCGACGGCCGAGAGCGGCTCGTCGAGCAGGAGGAGATGCGGATCGACGGCCAGCGCGCGGCCCAGGGCGACGCGCTGCTGCTGGCCGCCCGACAGCTCGCGCGGATACCGCGCCTCGAGGCCGGCCAGGCCGAGACGCTCGAGCAGGATCCGCGCGCGCTCTCGGCGCTCCTCCCGGGAACGGCCCGTGAGGCCGAAGGCGACGTTCTCCTCCACGGTCAGATGGGGGAAGAGCGCGTAGCCCTGAAAGACGTACCCGAGCCGCCGGTCCTGAGGCCGGAGGTCCACCCCGGCGGCGCTGTCGAAGAAGACCCGGTCGCCGAGCGTGATGCGCCCCCGGTCCGGGCGCACCAGGCCCGCCAGGCACTGGAGCGTCAGCGTTTTGCCGGCGCCGTTGGGGCCGAAGAGGGCGACGACCTGGTCGCCGGCCTCCCAGCGGACATCGAGCGAGAACCCGGGCAGGCGCTTGGCGATGGAGAGGGAGACCATCTCACCCCCCCCAGCGGGCCAGCACCCAGCCCGCCACGGCCCCGCCCACGATCAACCGGCTCGGGTCCACCTTCCAGCCCACCCCGAGGGCGGCGGCGCCGGCGGCGATGAGCCAGGCCGGCCAGGCCGTGAGGGTGGACTGGGCCAGCTTGAGGGTCACCGCCGCCATCAGCGCGATCGAGCTCACGTTGACGGCGTCGAGAAACGCCGCCGTCCACGGGGACCGGCGGAGGCGGGGGACGAGCGGGTTGAGCGCGGCGACGAAGCAGAAGGAGGGCAGGAAGATCCCCGCCGTCGCCACCCAGGCGCCCGGCGCGCCCGCGACCAGATAGCCCACGAACGTCGCGGTCGACAGCACCGGTCCCGGGGTGAACTGGCCGATGGCGATGGCGTCCAGGAGTTGCTGGCGGGTGAGCCAGGCATAGTCGTGGACCAGCCCGCCCTCGAGGAACGCCACCAGCACATAGCCGCTCCCGTAGAGGACCGCCCCCACCTTCAGAAAGAAGGCGCCGAGCTTCCACAGCGAAACCGTCACCGCCGGGCCGGCCGCGCCGGCCGCCGGCGCCGCCCCGAGCGCGGCGCCCCCCGCGAGGACCGCCAGGAGCCAGGCGCGCTGCCGGGCGCTCAGGTTGGGCAGGCGCAGCCAGAGCATCCCGAGCGCGCCCCCGACGAACAGCGCCAGCACCTCGTTCACTCCCCCGAGCGACGCCACGACGACGCCCAGGCCGACGACCCCGAGCCGCCAGCCCTTCAGGGCCGTCCGCCCCAGCCGCACGGTTGCGGCCAGGATCACGGCGAGCACCGCCGGCTTGATCCCGTAGAAGAACGGGGCGACCTGAGGCAGGGACCCGAACGTCACGTACGCCCAGGCCAGGCCGGCCGTGATCAGGACGGCTGGGAGGATGAAGCAGAGGCCGGCGGCCACCAGTCCCGCCCAGCCGGCGCGGATGAATCCCACGTGAATCGCCATCTCGGTCGAGTTCGGTCCGGGGATCAGGTTGGTGGCGCCTACGAGGTCCAGGAAGTACTCGCGCGAGAGCCACCGGCGCCGCCCCACCACCTCCGCCTCCATCATCCCGATGTGGACGGCGGGGCCGCCGAAGCCGAGGGTGCCCAGCTTCAGGAAGACCGCCGCGAGCTCGCCCAGGCGCCCGAGCATCCCTAGTACTTGAGCCGGCCCAGCCGGCTCACGCCGAACAGGAGGACGGCCACGCCGCCGACGGCGATCAGGGCCAGCGCGTTGGCCTCCCCCATCGCGTTCGCCTGGACGCGGTCGTAGATCGCCAGGGGGAGCGTCTGGGTCTTCCCCGGAATGTTCCCCGCCACCATCAGCGTGATCCCGAACTCGCCCACGGCGCGGCAGAAGGCGAGCACCGTTCCGGCCAGCACGGAGCGCCACGCCAGCGGGAGAGTCACGGACCAGAAGACGCTCCACTCCGACCGGCCCAGGGTCCGCGCCGCCTGCTCAAGCCGCGGGTCCACCGTCTCGAACCCCGCCTGGGCCGACTTGACGAGGAGCGCGATGGAACCGACGGCGGCGGCCAGGACGGCGGCGCGCCAGGTGAAGGCCAGCTCGAATCCGGCGACGGCCAGCCCCCGGCCCACCGGCCCCTGGCGGCCGATCACGAGGAGCAGGTAATACCCGAGCACCGTCGGCGGCAGGATCAGCGGGAGCACGACGAGCGCTTCGAGCAGGTCCCGGCCGGCAAAGCGCCGGCGCGCCAGAAGCCACGCGAGCGGCACGCCGGCGAGCAGCGTCAGCGCGGTCGCGGCCAGAGAGACGCGGAGCGTGAGCCAGACCGGGAAGAAATCCATCAAAACTCACCCGGAAGGCGGAAGCCGTAGCGCTTCATGATGGGCCGGCCCTCGGGCCCGTTGACGAACTGGATGAAGGCCAGGCCCAGCTCCGGCCGGGGCGTTCGCTTCACCACGGCGGCAGCCTGGACGAGGGGCGCGTGGAGGCCCGGGTCGATCAGCGTCCACTCTACGTCCGGCACGTTCGCCACGGACAGGGCGACGATCCCCGCCTCGGCAGCGCCGCTCTGGATGAATTGGAGAGCGTGGCGGATGTTCTCGCCATACACGAGCTTGGGCTTCACGATTTCCCAGAGACCAACCTTTCTCAGAACTTCCTCGGCAGCCCGGCCGTACGGCGCGTGGAGCGGGTTGGCGATGGCCACGTGAAGGATCCGCGCCTCGCCGAGCTGGCGAAGATCCGTCAGCCTGGACCCGAAACTCTTGGCGGTCGCCAGGACGATCCTCCCCTCGGCGTAGACGGCCCGGGTCTGGGCGATCACGGCGCCCCGCTGAGCCAGGCGATCCACAAAGGCCTGGTCGGCGGAAAAGAAGACATGCGCGGGGGCTCCGTGCTCGATCTGCGTGGCCAGGTTGCCGCTCGAGCCGAGCACCAGCGAGACCTTTGCCCCCAGGGCCTTCTCGAAGCGCGGCACGATCTCCTTGAAGGCGAAGCCCAGGTCGGCGGCCGCGAACACCGTGAGGGAAGAAACCTCCGCTCCCGCCGCCGGCATCGCTCCGACGAGGGGGAGCCACGCGGCCAGCAGCCACCGCTTCATTCTACACGCGCCGGCGCTGCTGAATCCACGTGAGCGCCCAGTTCACGAGAAACGTGAGCAGCAGGAGCAGGAGCGACAGCGCGATGGCGACGTCGAAGTTCCCCTTGCCGGTCTCGAGCACCGTGGCCGTCGTGAGCACGCGCGTCTGGCCCCGGATGTTGCCGCCCACCATCATCGAGGCGCCGACCTCCGAGATGACGCCGCCGAAGCCTGCCATCACCGCCGCCAGCAGGGGCAGCCGCGCTTCCCGGAGCAGGACCCAGAGGAGCTGGACCCGCGAAGCGCCGAGCCCCAGGATCTGGAGACGGAACTGGGGCGGGATCTGCTGGACGGCGGCCAGGGTCAGCCCCGTCACGATGGGGGCGGCGATGACGAACTGCGCGATCACGATGGCCGTCGGCGTGTAGAGCAGCTCCAGCAGGCCCAGGGGCCCGCTCCGCCAGAGGAGGATCGAGACGAAGAGGCCCACCACGACCGGGGGAAGCCCCATACCCGTGTTGATCAGGCTGACCACGAGGCTGCGCCCCGGGAAGCGGCCGAGGGCGATCAGGGTCCCCAGCGGGATGCCGACGAGCAGCGAGACACCCGTGGCCACGCCGGAGACCTGGAGGGAGAGCCACGTGATCCCGAGAACCTCCGGGTCACCGCTGAGGAGGAGCCGGACGGCCTGCTTGATCCCTTCCCAGATCAGTTCCATCAGCAGGTCCGCTTGGCGAACTCTGTCATGTGCCCGGCTTGGGCTTGCCGGCGTCGGGGAAGAAGAGAGGTGCCCCGTACTTCTCGACCCCGAAGGTCCTGATCACCGCCTGCGCCTCTGCGGACACGATGAAGTCGGCGAAGGCCCTGCCCCCGGCGGCATTGACCCGCGGGTGCCGGGCGGGATTCACTTCCATGACGTGATAGACGTTCAGGAGCGGGGTGTCTCCTTCGAGCAGAATGGCGAGCCGAACTCGCTTCTGCATGGCCCGGTACGTGCCCCGATCCGTCAGCGCATAGGCGCCTTTTTCGGAGGCGATGATGAGCGTGGCACCCATTCCCTGGCCCGATTCGATGTACCAGCGTCCCTTCGGCGCGACCCCCGTGGTCTTCCAGAGGGATCGCTCCGTGTTGTGGGTGCCGGAGTTGTCTCCCCGCGAGACAAACGTCCCCCGAGTCTCGGCGATCTTCTTCAGCGCGTCGGCCGCTTTCCTGACTCCCTTGATCCCCGCCGTGTCGGCGGCGGGCCCCACCAGGATGAAATCGTTGTGCATCACGAGCCGCCGATTGATCAGATTTCCCTTCGCCAGATACTCTAGCTCGAGTTTGGGGGCGTGGACCAGTACCACATCGGCCTCGCCACGATCCCCCAGCGCCAGGGACTGCCCGGTCCCCACGGCGATCGTCTTTACCGTGTGACCGGTGTTCTGCTCGAAGAGCGGAACCACGACGTCCAGCAGCCCCGAGTCCTGGGTGCTCGTGGTGGTGGCGAGGATGACGGCAGCACGCTGCGCTTCCGCCGGCACCGCGACCAGAAGGCCCCCCAGCACATAGGCGACCCACGCACGTCCCATGACCGTCTCCTTCGCCGATCGCAGCCGCCGTTATGTCAATTCAGACATAACGATGCCCCAAAAAAGAGCCGCCGAACGCGCGGGCAAACGCCCGGTCGGCGGTCCGGTTCACGCGGACCTTCACCCTGCGGTATCGAGCCACCAGGTCGAAGGCCGCCGGCGTCAAGGTGGCCCCGCCGCCGCCGCTCCCTCCGATCGTCACTTCCAGCAACCGCACCCCCAGCGCGGCTTCGGTAACCTTCAGGAGCCCCCACGCCGCGCGGTAGGATATCTCCAGGCGCTGCGCGGCCCGGCGAAGGGAGCCGAGCTCCGCGACGGCCTCGAGGAGCGCCAGCCGCCCGTCCGAGAAGATGAGGCGCCCGTCGGCCTCCACCCACACCTTCGATCTGACCCTCAGCCGCCTGGCCATGTGCGGCGGATTCTAGCAGCCGCCGGCGCGGCCTGTCAAACACCCGGCGCCTCACCTGGGCCAGTACATCATGACGGCGACCCCCGCCAGGCACAGCGCCCCGCCCAGAACGTCGAAACGGTCGGGCGCTATGCGATCGGCGGTCCATCCCCACAGCAACGATAGGACCACGAAGATCCCCCCGTATGCCGCATAGACGCGGCCGAAGTGCGCCGGCTGATACGTGGGAACAATACCGTACAAAGCGAGGATCGCAGCCCCAAGCAGGCCGAGAAGCCACGGTGCCCCGTTCCGCCACCACTGCCAGACCAGATAGCCACCTCCGATCTCGCAGAGACCGGCGAGCACGAACAGCATGAATGACTTGACGACCAGACTCATGGGGTATCCCTCCCCTCACCCGCCCAGCTCCTTCCTCACGACGGCGGCGCCGGCGACCAGCACCCGGATCTTCTGGTTGCACATATAGCGCGGCGACCAGCCAAAGCCGCAGTCGGGATTCACGTAGAGCTTCTCGGGCTTCGAGATCTTCAGGACCCGCCGGATCCGCCCGGCCACGTCCTCGGGGGTCTCGGGATGGAACCCCTTCACGTCGATGACGCCGGCGCCCAGCTCCCGCCCATCGTTGTACTGCTGCCAGAGGTCCAGCTCGGAGAGCTCGCGGCCGGCAAACTCCAGCACAAACTGATCGGCCCGCGCCTTGAGGAGGCCGGGAAAGTAGGGGCGGTACGTCCGGTTGAAGCGCGAGCGGCCGAAGCGGTTGCCGAAGCAAACGTGGAAGCCGAGCTTGGCCCGGACGCCCTCGGTCGCCAGGTTGAAGAGGCGCGCCATCTCCTCGCCCGACACGTTGCCGCGCGCGGGCTCGTCGATCTGGATGAAGTCCGCGCCCGCCGCGGCCAGCCCCTTGAGCTCGGCGTTGATGACTTCGGCGAAACGCTCGGCGACGTCCACGACCCCCTTGTACACCTTGCCCGGGTGGATGCGCGAGCCGAAGGTGAGCGGCCCCGCGCACGTCGCCTTGGTGCGCCGGGTCGTGTGCGCCTTCAAATACTCGAACTCCTTCACGATGCCCAATCCTCCCGGCGGAGTCTCGATCCGCCCGACCGCCTCGTAGCGCGTCTGCTGATCGTAGCCCCACGGGCCGGCCTTGCGCCTCACCGGGAGCGCCTGGATCCCTTTGATGATGGCATAATAGGAATCCACATAGCCGTCGAGCCGCCGCACCTCGCCGTCAGTGATGACGTCGAGCCCCGCCCGCTCCATGTCGCGGATCGCCGTGTCGGCGGCGTCGTCGAACATCTCCTCCAGGTCGGCGGGGCCCCACTCGCCGGCCTCCCAGGCCTTGACGGCCGCGTACCACCAGCCGGGCTTGCCGTGAGAACCGACGACGGTGGCCGGAATCAGCGGTAGGTCTGCCATCAGGGTGTCCCTCCTATCACTCTCAGGACGGCCGGATCCCTCTGCACCTCGCTCGGATGTCCGGAAAAGATGATCTCGCCCCGCTCGATGACGTAGAGGCGCGTCGTATACTCCGGGACGTGGTGGATGTTCGACTCGGCGATCAGGATCGCGTGGCCCAGCTTCGTGATCTCGAAGATGCCGCGGCCGATCTCGGGGATGATCGCCGGCGAGAGCCCCTCGAACGGCTCGTCCAGGAGGAGCATGGTCGGGTCCAGGGCCAGGGCGCGGGCGATCGAGAGCATCTTCCGCTCGCCCCCGCTGATCTGGGTCCCCTTCCGCGCCGCGTAGCGGCGGAGGACGGGAAAGACGGCGTACGCCTGGGCCAGCCGGTCCTCGGCGGAGCGCCCCGTCCGCCGCGTCCACGTGGCGACCTCCACGTTCTCAGCCACCGTGAGGTCGGCGAAGATCGCGCCGTCCTCGGGGGCGAAGCCCATGCCCAGCCGGGCGATCGCGAACGGCCGCATCCCCCCGATCTCCCGGTCGAGGAAGCGGATCCGCCCCGCGCGCGGCGCCTGGTAGCCCATCACGGTCCTGAGGGTCGTCGTCTTTCCCGCCCCGTTTCTGCCGACGAGGCAAACGACCTCCCGCTCCCCCACGGCGAGCGAGACGTCGCGCAGGATGTGGCTCGCCTCGATGTAGACGTGCACGCGTTCGACGGAGAGCATCATCCCCCCCCATCGGGCGTTACGGTTCTCCGGCCCACGACGGTGTTCACGACCTCCTCGTTCGCCTTGATCTCGTCCGGCGTGCCGCCGGCGAGCACCCGGCCCTGATGGAGCGCGATGATCCGGTCGGAGTAGCCGAACACGATGTCCATGTCGTGCTCGACCTGGATGATGGACTTGATGCCGAGCTGCCGCGAGGCCGAGACGAGGATCTCCATGATGGCATGCTTGTCGCGAGTGCTGACGCCACTGGTGGGCTCGTCCAGCAGAATGATCTCCGGGTACAGCCCGAAGGCGGAGGCCACGTCCAGGAGCTTCTTGTCCCCCTGCGGGAGGTGCTTGGACGGCGTGTGGGCCTTCCCCGCCAGCCCGAACAGCTCGGCGATCGCCAGCGCCCCCTCCTGGACCTCCCGGTCACGCGAGAGGCCCCCGAAGAGGCGGCTCCCCCGGTTAAGTCGCGACACCACCGCCACCTGCAGCGTCTCGAGCACCGTGAGGTCCGGGAAGATCTGGACGAGCTGGAAGCTCCGGGCCATCCCGAGGCGCGCCAGGCGGACGGGACCGATGCCGCTGATGTCGCGCTCCTTGAAGCGGATCGTGCCCGCGCTCGGACGGAGCGCCCCGGTCAGCACGTTGATCAGCGTGGACTTGCCCGCGCCGTTCGGGCCGATGATGGAAACGAACTCCCCCGCGTTGACCGCGAGGCTCACGCCGTCCAGCGCGCAGAAGTCGCCGTAGAACATCCGCACGCCCTCGGCCCGCAGGATCATACCTCGGAGGGGGGCTCCGCCCCCCTTCCGATACCTCCCCCCAGGGATTGCGCTGGCAAAGCCAGCGCTCGATCGAGGGCGCGGTCGCGCATCGGTTGGATGCGGGTTGACACGGGGTGTCTCATACGCGCGACACCTCACCGGGACGGCGACCCGCGAAGAGTCCCATGAGGCCGCCCGGAGCGAAGATCACCAGGAAGGCCAGGAGGGCGCCGAAGACGAGCCGCCAGTACGGCACCACCGACATCACGGTGTCCTGGAGGAAGATGAACACGAACGCCCCCAGCACGGGCCCGAAGAAACTGGCAAAGCCTCCGAGCAGCGTCATGAACACGATGTTGCCCGAGTGGGTCCAGTAGGCGAGGGTCGGATCCACGTTGCCCGTCGGCGGCCCCAGGAGCGCGCCGCCCGCCGCCGCGTACACCGCCGAGATGACAAACGCGTACCAGCGATAGCGCGCGATGCTGATTCCGAGCGCCTCGGCCTTCGCCGGGTTGTCGCGAATGCTGCGAAGGCAGAGGCCGAAGGCCGAGTGGACGATGCGCCACATGACGAGCGCCGCGAGCGCCAGCACCCCCAGCGAGTAGTAGTAGTACGGCCCCGCCAGATAGTCGATCTTCGCCAGCGCCTCCAGGTCGAAGCCCAGCAGCGACGGGCGGAGGACCCGGATCCCCTCGTCGCCGCCGGTCAGCCGGTAGAACTTCAGGAGGAAGGTGTAGAAGAGCATCCCGAAGGCGAGGGTGAGCATGCTGAAGTAGATCTTCACGTAGCGGACGCAGAGGGCCCCCACCGGGGCGGCGACGAGCGCCCCCAGCGCGGCTGCGGTCAGGAGGATCAGCTCCAGCGAGCGCACACCGAAGTGCGTGGTGAGGACGGCGCCGGTGTAGGCGCCGATCCCCATGAAGAGGGCGTGACCGAAGGAAACCAGGCCCGTGTAGCCGAAGAGCAGGTTCAACCCCAGCAGGATGACGGCGTAGGCCATGAAGGGGAGCATCAGGAGGACGTGGTAGACGGGGGCCGCGAGCGGCAGCGCGAGAACGGCGGCCGCGGCCACCCCCAGCACCAGGCGTCCTCGGCTCAAAGGAATACCCTCCAAAGCACGACTCCGGCCTTGTTCGAGCGCGGGCTTCGCCCCGACCCGCGCCACCTCAAGTGGCGCGGGTACCCGCCGAAGAAGCTCAAACCGCCACCCGCCCGAAGAGGCCCCGCGGCCGCAGGACCAGGACGGCGATCACGATCAGATAGATCATCAGCATTTCCAGTTCCGGGTAGACGGCGATGGCGACCGCGCGGAAGACGCCCACCACCAGCGCGCCGACGAAGGCGCCGCGCATGCTGCCGAGGCCGCCGATCACCACGACCGCGAAGGCCTCCACGATCAGCTCGATCCCCATCTCGCTCATGGCGGCGGTGGCGGGGATGACGAGCGCGCCGCCGAGCGTCCCCAGCGCCGTCCCGAGCGTAAAGACTTTCGCGTAGACCCAGCGCATGTCCACGCCGAGCGCCTCCGCCATCTCGCGGTTGTCGGCGGCAGCGCGGATGATCCGGCCGAACGCCGTGCGGGCCAGGAGCCAGCCGATGCCGAGCGCGATGGCGAGGCTCGCCCCGATGACGATGAGGTTATAGACGGGCACGGTAGCGCCGAGCAGGTTGACCTGGCCGTAGGTGAGGTAGAGGGCGGAGGTGGAGTAGGGCGCCGTGCCCCAGGTCAGGCGAACCACGTCCTCGAGCATCAGGACGAGCGCGAAGGTCAGCAGGAGCTGGAAGGTCTCGTCTCGATCGTAGACGAAGCTCAAGAGCCCGCGCTCGACCACGACCCCCACGACCCCGACGAGGAGGCCCGCCAGGGCCAGGGGGAGAATGAACAGAGCCGGGGGGCCCCCGGCGGCCGTGAAGGCCTGTACCGCCGAGACCCCCACGTAGGCGCCGAGGGCGTAGAACGACCCGCACGCGAGGTTGAAGATCCGCTGGACCCCGAACACCACCTGGAGCCCCGCCGCGACCAGAAAGAGGATCGCGGCGTGGAAAACCCCGCCCATCAAGATGTTGACCAGGTTCGCGGCCATGCTCGGCCCCACCCCTCTCCCCCGGAGGGGAGAGGGTAGGGTGAGGGGTGAGCTAGCCCTTCAGCGGGAAGGTGGCGTTGATCCAGTCCAGGAGCTTGGTGCTCGTCGTCGGCTTCATGATCTTCGCCGTGGGCAGCACCTCCACCGGATCGATCGTCACGAAGTCGAACGCGTTCTTGTGCGTCGTGATCCCCTGGAAGAAATTGCACATCTGGACGTGGTCGGCGCGCCAGCTGCGCTTGCCCGACAGGGACTCCACCTCGATCCCCTCGAGCGCCTTGGCGACCTGCTCCTTGGACGGCCACTCGCCGGCCGCCTTGTAGGCCTTCTCCACCCCGGCCTTGTACGATTCCACCGTGAAGTAGCCGTGGTCGCACTCGTAGGGCGGGTACTCCCCGTACTTGGCCTTATACTCGCGCACGAACTGCTTCAGGAGGGGGCTCGCGCCGGCGTGGTTGAAGTACATGCTGTTGTAGCCCAGGATCAGCCCCTCCGGCGTGAACTCTTTCTTCAGCGAGTCGTGGACCCCGCCGCCGGTCGTGAAGCACGCCTTCATCGTCTTGAAGAGGCCCACCGCCGCAGCCTGCTTCATGAGGATCGTCGTGTCCCCCGACCAGAAGCTCGTCATCAGGAGGTCGGGCTTGGCCTGCTGGATCGCCGCGATGTGAGAGGTGAAGTCGGTCACGCCCAGCTTGGGGAAGAGCTCCAGGACGGACTTGACGCCCGGCGTGTAGCGCTTGAGGACCGCCTGGTAGGTCTCCCAGCAGTCGTGGCCGTAGGAGTAGTCGTTGTTGATGCCCGCGATCGTCTTGACCCCCTTGAAGTACTTGGCCGTGAGGAGCGCGCCGCCGATCGCTTCCACCTCGTTGTCCACGCTCCGGAAGGCGTAGGTCGGGTTCGGCATCGTCTCCTCGACGCCCTTCTGCGTCGTGCCGTCCCACGACAGCCAGAGCATCTTCAGCTCCTCGGCGGCCGGACCCAGGGCGAGGCCGACCGCGGTGGAGATCCCTCCGACGATGACATCCACCTTCGCCTGCAGCGCCAGCTTCCGGAAGCGCTCGAGGGTGTCCTTCGGGTTGGACTCCTCCTCGAAGACCAGCTCGACCTTCCGGCCCAGAATGCCGCCCGCCTTGTTGACCCGCTCGGCCCACCACTCGACGCCCCGCTGGCCGGCCGCCCCTACCGGCGCCGCCACCCCCGCGCGGATCGGCATGACGCCGATCTTCACCGGACCCGACGGGACGCCTTTGCGCGCCTGGGCGCTGACCACGGCGGGAAACCCCACCGCGCTGCCTGCCGCCGCCACTCCCACTCCCTTGAGGAACTCGCGCCTGCTCGTCTCCATGCCCCCCTCCTTAGTCTGGTTGTTTTATGGTTTCGACCCCCGCAGCAGGTGCTTCTGAATCTTTCCCACGGACGTGCGCGGAAACGTCTCCCTGAACTCGACGATCTCGGGGACCTTAAACTTGGACAACCGGGCCCCGCACCACTCGATCAGCTCCTCGGCGGTGGCGCGCCCGCCCTCCCGCAGGATGACGAGGGCCTTGATCGCCTCGTCCCGGACGGGATCGGGCACCCCGATCACCGCCGCATCGGCGACCGCCCCGTGCTGCCGCAGCACCGCCTCGACCTCGCCCGCGGCGACGTTCTCGCCGGCCCGCTTGATGATATCCTTTTTGCGGTCCACGAAGTGAAAGTACCCCTCTTCATCCATCCAGGCCAGGTCTCCCGTGTAGAGCCATTCGCCGCGGATGGCCTCCGCCGTCGCTTCCGGGTTCTTGAAGTAGCCCTTCATGAGGCTCACCCCCGGCACACCCCGGAGCACCAGCTCGCCGACGGTGCGCGGGGGGACCTCCTGCCCGGCGTCGTCCACGACCCGGAGCTCCGCGCCGAGGGCGGGCATCCCCATGGAGAGCGGCTTCGAGGGCAGGTCGAGGGGGTTGATGAGGGGCAGGCTCATGCTCTCGGTCATCCCCCAGAGCTGCATCAGGCGGACCCCGAAGCGCGCGTGCCAGGCCTCGAACTCTTCCGGCGTCACGTTCTGGGCGTAGGTCACCAGCCGGAGCCGGTGCTGCCGGTGGTGGGGGCGGTCTGGCTGGTTGAGCAGCATCCGCACCGGGGCCGCGAAGAGGGCGGCCAGCGTCGCCCCGTAGGCGATCGCCTGGTCCCAGAAGCGGGAGGCGCTGAAGCCTTCCATCACCGCGGCGCTGGCGCCCGCGAGCAGCGTCGGGACGAAGGCGTGGATATGGGCCCCCGCGTGGAAGAACGGCAGCACGATCAGATGGCGGTCGTCGGGGGCGACCCGCATCGCCTTGGCCATCATCTCGCCCCCGTGGAGGTAGTTGGCGTGGGTGATGAGGACGCCCTTGGGCTTGGACGTGGTGCCCGACGTGTACATCATGGCGACCTCGTCGAGCGGTCCCAGGGACGCCTCGGGCGGGTCGGCGGGCTGGCGCTCGACGACCTCGGCGAGGGCGCGCGCGCCTTCCACCGGACCCTCGCGCGTCGCCACGACCTCCTGGAGACCGGGGCAGCGGCCGCGGCAGGCCAGCACCGCGGCGGCCGACGAGCCCTGGACAAAGGAGACCTTCGCCTCGGAGTGGCCCAGGATGTACGCCATCTCGTCGGGTGTCGAGTCCGGGTGGGTCGGCACCATCACGGTGCCGGTCTTGGCCGCCGCAAACCAGCAGAAGAGGAACTCGGGCGAGTTGCGGAGGTGGAGGTTGAACTTGTCGCCCCGGGCGAGGCCCAGCTTCCCGAGGGCGTGAGCGACCTGGTTCACGCGCCGGTCGAAGGCGTCGTACGTATAGCGCTCGACGTGGCCCGTCCGGTCCTCGAAGAGGACGAAGGTCTTCGCGGGGAAGCGGCGGGCCTTGTCCTCCAGGGCCGACTTGAGCGTCCGGTTGCCGACGATGTTCATCGCTTCCGCCTCCGCTCCAGGAAGCTCCGGAGGCGCCCCTGAGCCTCGTCGCCGGCCAGGCAGCCGGCGAAAGCCTGGGGCTCCCCCCCGCGCACCGGCCCCACGATGTCGGCGAGCACGCGCTTCGTCGCTTTGATGCCGCCCGCGGGAAGCCGCGCGAGCTCGCCCGCCCACCGGAGCGCCTCTTCGAGCAGCCGGTCGGCAGCCACCACGCGGTTGACGAGGCCGATCCGCCGCGCCTCGGTTGCGTCGAAGGTGGCGCCGGAGAGGATCAGCTCCCGCGCCCGGGCCTCCCCGACCAGGCGCACCAGCCGGTGGATCCCGTAGGCGGGGGGCCACCCCAGCGTGATCTCGGGAAGGCCGAAGCGGGCCCCGTCGGCCGCCAGGCGGAGGTCGTGGGAAGCGGCCAGCACGAGGCCACCTCCGAGGGTGACGCCGCCGACGGCGGCGAGCGTGATCAGCGGGAGCGCCGCCCAGCGATCGAGGAGCAGCCCCTGGGTGGTCGCGAGCGCCTCGGCCTCGCGCGGCGTCAAGGCGGCCGTCTCCTTGAGGTCGTTGCCGGCGCAGAAGGCCCGGCCCGCGCCGCGGGTCACCACCACCTTGAGGCCCGGCTCGCTCACGAGCCGCTCGGCGACCCGGCCGAGCTCGGCGGTGAGCCCGCGGTCCAGGGCGTTCAAGGCGTCCGGCCGGTTCAGCGTGACGAGCGCCACCGCCCCTCGAAGTTCCACCTCGACGAGCGCGCCGGCCACCGTCATGCGATCCCGAGCTCCTTACGGGCGAGCTTCGTGCCGGCCACCAGGCGCTTGAGCTTTTCCGCCGCGAGCCACCGGGGAACGGGGAAGAACCCGCAGTCGGGAATGGCCGAGAGCTTCTCGACCGGAATGGACTTCGCGCAGGCCCGCAGGCGCTCCGCCACATCCTCCGGCGTCTCCATGTAGAAGGACTTGACGTCCACCACCCCGCAGGCGACCTCCCGGTCCACCCCGATCTCCTTCCACATCTCGATCTCGGCCATCTCCCGGTTCGCGTACTCGAACACGAACTGGTCGCACTTCGCCTCGAGCAACGCTGGAAACAGCGGCCGGTAGGTGCGCTTGCCGCGAGGGCGCGACATCAGGTTACCGAAGCAGATGTGATAGCCCACCTTGGCCTTCACGCCCTCGACGCACGCGTTGAAGAGCTTGACGTACTCCGCCGCCTGGCCGGGCACGATGGCCGCCGACGGCTCGTCGATCTGGACATAGTCGGCGCCTGCCTCCACGAGCGCTTTCAATTCCCGGTTCACCGCCGGCGCCAGATCCCAGCAGAGGGCGAGGCGGTCGTTGTTGTACACGTCGCCCGGACGGAGCTGGATGTGGATCGACAGCGTCACGGGCCCCGGGATCGTGGCCTTGACCGGCTTGTCGGTCTGGGTCTTGAGGTACTTGAACTCCTGGACGACGCCGAGCCCTCCCGGCACCTGGATCCGCTCGGTGGGGCGGTAGCGCGGCGGACTGTCGTAGGCATAGAGCCCCGTCTTCCTGAGCGGCTCGATGTGCTCCAGGCCCGCCATCTTGCCGTAGAAGGTCTGGACGAAGAAGAACCGCCGCATCTCCCCGTCGCAGATCACGTCCACCCCGGCCCGCTCCTGGTCCCGGATCGCGAGCTGGGTGGCGTCATCGAAGGTCTCCTTCTCATCCGTGGCCCCGTACTCGCCGGCCTTGATCTTGTCGAGCGCGGCCCAGAACCACCCCGGGAAGCCGTGGCTCCCCATGACGTGCGTGTAGAGGGTCGGCAGCTTCGGTCCCATCGTCAGTCTCCTTTCTCGATAGACCAGTCGAGCGGAATCCCCTCCTCCAGGAGGCGGCCCTGGAGCCGCTTCACGAGCGAGAGGTCCCCGTGGATCGCGTGCGGTGTCCGCTTCGCCTCGACGGCGAACGCGGCGAGCAGCCCCGCCGCCTCGCCGATGTTCCATTCCACCGGGTGCAACCGGTAGCAGCCGTTCGTGATGTGCGTTGTGCCGAGGTTCTTGCCCGCCGCCAGCAGGTTCGCGAGCCGGACGGGAATCAGCGCGCCGAGTGGGATCTGGAACGGCCTGGTCCGGCAGCTCACCCCCACGTCCGCCTCCCCCGCCCGGTGGATGTCGATCGGGTACCATCCGACTCCCACCGAATCCGGGAAGTGGACGGCGCGGGGACCCGGCTGGGAGTCCGCGGAGACCTCTTGCTCCACGATCGTCTTGAGCGCCTTGATCCGCCGCGCTTCACGGATGTAGGGGTGCTTGGAGAGGCCGTCGGCGCTCCCCATCACGTCGGGGCGGAGCCTGAGCTCGGGGAACCCCGGCTTGCCGCCGGGGTGAGGCGCCTCGGTCTGGAGCCAGTAGAGAAACCCCAGGCTCACCCGCTTGGCGTCCTGAAGGGCCCGGGCCACCTCGGCGGGCGAGCGGTCCAGGATGCTCATGTCGCGATAGTCGTTGCCCGGCCAGTTGAACATCGAGATGTCGTGAGGGAAGCCCTCGGGGAAGTGCTCCCGGTCGATGAGCCGCCGGTAGGTCCAGAGGGAGCCTTTGGTCCCCGGGGCGCGCTCGAACACCTGGTAGTCGAGCCAGCCGCTCTCCTCGGAGTAGATCTCGCCGCCGTGGACCTGGATCCGGAGCGTGTAGGGCTGCCCGTCCCGGTAGCGCTCGTACTTGTCCGGCTTCGGGATCACGTGTCGCTCCCCTGCGGGGCGGCGCTCCAGGGCGAAGGTGTAGGTGAAGCTCTGGACGCAGTGGGGCTTGGGCTCCACGGGCTGAGCGTGGGGCTCGCCGGTCTCGTGCTTGGCCTCGGCGCCCACCGCGTGCTCGGCGCCGGTCAGCGGCAGGAGGTCCCCGAACTCAGTCGCGTCGAGCACGTACTCGGGCCGAAAGCGGATCGCGCGGCCGTCCTCGAGGTTCACCGCGAGGACGGAGACCACGCGGTCGTCCCGCGCCTCGGCCGCCACCGCTTTGGTCCGGAGGAAGATCGTCAAGCGCCCGGCCGCGATCTCCGGCGCCAGGAAGGCTTCCAAGGTCCGCAGCGCGACCCTCGGCTCGAAGGCGAGCCGGGTGACCCAGCAGCTTCCGGGGTTCAGGTGGGCCGCCCCGGCGCGGGCCAGAGGGCGGTAGTGGTCGCGGAGCGCTTCCCGGAGGCGGTAGTAGGTGCGCGTGCCGCCGAAGGCCTCGATGTGCTCGTGCTCGTCGAGGGCCGACACGCCCTGCGCCGTGAGCTGGCCGCCGATCCAATCGGTCTCCTCCACGAGGCAGACGGAGCGCCCGCTCCGGGCCGCGGCCCACGCCGCCGCGACGCCCCCCGTGCCGCCGCCGACGACCAGCACCTCGCACTCGACCTCGCGGCTCTCTCGAACGCCGCCCACCTCCACGACGGCGCGCGCGGGGTCGCCCGTCGCCCCCACCCGCATCACGTCCACCAGCGCCCCCGCCCTACGCTCCACCCGGCGACCCTCCTTGCCGGCCCGCCCCCTGGGCGCGGAGCTCCGAGCGCTTGATCTTCCCCGTCGCCGTCCGCGGAAAGTCCTCCACGAGCTCGACCTCGCGCGGGTACTGGTGGGCGGCGAGCCGCCGCTTCACGGTCTCCTGGATCTCCTTGACCAGGCCGGGCGAGCCGACCGCGCCCGCCTTGAGCCGGACGAAGCCCTTGACGATCTGCCCGCGCACCGGGTCGGGGATCCCGACCGCCGCCGCCTCCGCCACGGCCGGATGGGCCAGCATGGCCGCTTCCACTTCGGCCGGGCCGATCCGATACCCGGCGCTCTTGATCAGGTCGTCGTTGCGCCCCTGAAACCACAGGTAGCCGTCGGCGTCGAGCCGCGCCGTGTCCCCGGTGCGGAACCAATCCCCGGCGAACTTCCCCCGCGTGGCGTCGGGGTCCTTCCAGTAGCCCAGGAGGACGCTCGGCGCCTCGCGGTGAACGCCGATCTCGCCCACTTCGCCGACGGGAACCTCCTCCCCTGCCTCATCCATGATGAGCACGCGATAGCCCGGGAAGACCCGCCCCATGGAGCCCGGGCGCACCGGAAAGAGCGCCGAGCAGTTGCCGACGTAGAAGGTGGTCTCGGTCTGGCCGTAGAACTCGTGGACCGGCGCGCCCAGGGACTCCCGCGCCCACGCCACGATCTCGGGGTTGACCGGCTCGCCGCCGCTCGTGATGGTCCGGAGCGCCAGCCCGAACCGCCGCGGGTCCGGCACCTCCATCATCAACCGGAGCGCGGTGGGAGGCAGGAACACCCCCGTCACCCGATGGCGGGCCATCAGGGCGAAGGCCGCCTCGGGATCGAAGCGCTCGCGCGCCGTGCCCACCACCGGGCGCCCGCACCACCACGCCGTCAGGAGGAGGTCGAAGAGCCCGCCGACCCACGCCCAGTCGGCAGGGGTCCAGAAGACGTCGTCCGGCCGGGGGGCGAAGTTGTGGAGGAGCTGGAACGGGGGGACGAACCCGATCAGCTTCCGGTGGGCCTCGAGCGACCCCTTGGGCGGCCCGGTGGTCCCCGAGGTGTAGAGGATCATGGCCGGATCCTCGGCCCGGGTGGCCGCGCCGGGATGCCGATCGGCGGCGCGGTCGAGAAGCCCGCGCAGATCCCGGTCGGGCGGGGCGCCGGGGTCGGCGACGAGGACGCGACGCAACTCGGGCAAGCGGTCCGCGATCTCGGCCACCTTGGCGGCATTCGGCGCGTCGGCGACGACGACGGCCGTTCCGCTGTGGGCCAGCCGGTATTCGAGGGCGGGCGCCGCGTAGAGCCGGGAGAGCGGCACCGCGACGGCGCCGAGTCTGTGGATCCCCAGGTGCGCCACGAGCACCTCCGGGCGCTGGGGCATGATCAGCGCCACGCGGTCGCCGCGCCCGATGCCGAGCCCCGCCAGCACGTTGGCGCAGCGGCAGCCGAGGCGGTCCAACTCGGCGAAGGTGTAGGGGCGGGCCCGGCCCGCGGCGTCCTCGTAGATCAGCGCGACGGCGGCCGGATCTCCGGCGTGGCGGCCGCACACCGCCTCGGCCAGGTTATAGCGCTCCGGCACGTTCCAGCGGAACCGCGCGCGCGCATCTTCGAAGGACGCGTACTCTCCCGCGCGGATCATGTGGGGCCTCTGCGGCGCGCCGTCACTTGCCGATCATGGTGTTGGGGAGCCAGAGGGCGATCTCCGGAAATGTCATGACCAGCGCGAGGCCGACGATCTGGAGGATCAGGAACGGCCAGATGGAGTGGAAGATGTCGCCGATGGTGATCTCGGGCGGGGTGACGCCCTTCAGGTAGAAGACCGCCGGGCCGAAGGGCGGCGAGAGATAGGAGATCTGCATGTTCATGCAGAACAGGACGCCAAACCAGACCGCGTTGAAGCCCAGGCTCTCGACGATGGGGACGAAGATCGGCGCGGTGAGCAGGAGGATCCCGATCCAGTCGATCAGGCTGCCGAGGATGATCCAGACGATCTGCATGAGAATCACGATCCCCCATGGGCCCACCGGCAGGGCCGTGATCGTCTGCTTCATGAAGTCCGTGCCGCCCGCGAGGGTGTAGACGCCGATCAGCGCCGAGGCCCCGAAGAAGAGCCAGTAGAGCATGCACGTCACCTTCGTCGTGTCCCTGACGGCGCCGACGATGTTGGGCCAGGTGAGGCGCCCGTGAACCGTGGCCGAGACCAGGGCGCCGAGCGCGCCGACGCCTGCCGCTTCGCTGGGCGTCGCGAAGCCGAGGTAGAGCGAGCCCAGCACGCCGAAGGCGACCAGGCCCGGGAGGACCAGCCCCTTCAGGAGCGCGAGCTTGGCCAGCAGAGGGATGCTCCGCTCCTCCTCGCTGGCCGCCGGGGCCAGCTCCGGTTGGACATAGCACCGGATCGTGATGTAGGTGACAAACAGGCTGGCCAGAATCAGGCCGGGCATCACCCCCGCCATGTAGAGCCGGCCGACCGAGACCCCCGCGGTGAGGCCGTACATGATCAGGACGACGCTCGGAGGGATCAACGTGGCGAGCCCGCCGCCGGCGCAGATGCTGCCGAGCGCGATATCCCTGTCATACTTGCGGCTCAGCATGGCCGGCAGCGCCACCACCCCCATCGTGACGACCTCCGCCCCGATGACGCCCACCATGGCCGCCATGATCGCGCACGAGATGATGACGGCGATGGCCAGGCCGCCGCGCAGCCGCCCCGACCAGACGTGGACGGCCCGGAAGAGCTCCTCGGCGACGCCCGCCCGCTCCAGCACGCACGCCATGAAGATGAAGAGCGGCACCGCCACGAGGACGTAATTGCCCATCAGCGTGAAGATGCGGCTGACGACCAGGGTCAGGCTTTGCGGCCCGAAGAGGGCCACGGCGAAGATCACGGCCACGGCCCCCGTGGCGAAGGCCAGCGGGAGGCCGGCGCCCAGCACGGTGACGAAGGAGACGATCATCAAGACCGTGATCCATTCGATACTCACGGCCGCGTCCCCGCGCGCGCGGCATAGAAGTCCCGGACCACGTTCGCCAGCCCCTGAAGCAGCACCAGCGCCCCCGCCACGGGGATCGCGAGCTTGACGGGATAGATCGGAGGGTTCCACGGTGTCCCGGCCGTCTCCCGTTCGAGGATGGAGCCCCACGCGAAGAGCCAGCCGACCCAGATCAGCGTCAGCATGTAGATGACGAAAAACAGGAATGTCACCAGATCGAGGCGGGCGCGCGTTCGGGGCGACAGCCGCTGGTAGACCACGTCCACGATGACGTGGCGCCGGTACAGGAGCGTGTACCCGCCGCCCAGGAGGTAGGCCATCGCGGTGACGTACACCATCGTCTCGTTCGCCCAGAGCGTCGGCCGGCCGAACACGGACCGCATCACGACTTCATAGACGACCACCCCCACGATGAACACGATCTGGAACCCGACGATGCGCCCCGTCCACTCGTTGAGCGCGTCGATCGCCCCGAAGAGTCGCCGCATGCCCGATCATTCAGAGGGGGCCGAACCGGCCCCCTCTGATCCCTCCCGCGTCAACGGGTTCACGCCAACAGGCCCAATTCCTTCAGCCAGGCCTTCTGCGAGTCCACCGCCTTCTTGGCCAGCGGGCTCTTCTTCGCCCACTCGTCCCAGGTCGCCTGGGCGAGCGCCCGGAGCTTGCGGAGCTCGTCCTCCTGCCAGCCGACGAACGTCACCCCGCCCTTCTTCTGGAGCTCTTCGACCACGCGGATGTCGTCGATCGCCACCCGCTCGACCTGGGTCCACGCCCACTCGCGGACGGCCGCCTCCAAGATGCCCTTGATGTCGTCCGGCAGGGCCTTCCACGCGCTCATGTTCACCGCGAACTCGTGGATGGGCATGGAGTGGAAGCCCGGATAGATGGGGTACTTCGCCACTTCGTGGAATCCCATCCGCTGATTCATCGAGATCGTCGCCCAATCGGCCGCGTCCACCACGCCCTTATCGAGGGCGGAGTAAACCTCGCCGCCCGGCAGGACGACCACGGATGCCCCGAGCTTCGTGAGGATCTCGGCGGTCATGCCATGCGGGGCGCGGAACTTCACCCCCTTGAAGTCTCCCATCTTTCGGATCGGCTTCTTGGACGGGATGGACTCGACCCCCCACCAGGCGACACCGACGGGATAGACGTTGTACTTGGCGTAGGCCTCTCGGAGCATCTCGAGCCCGCCCTTGTAGTGGAACCAGGCATCGTGCTGCCAGGGATGCGTGTAGCCGAAGACGAAGTCGCTGATGACGGCGAGCCCCGGGTCCTTGCCCGTCCAGTAGCCGGGCCAGGAGGACTGCGCCTGGAGGACCCCCGCGCTGACCGCGTCCAGGGTCTCGAATGCTCCGGTCACGGCCCCGGCCGAGAACGGGGTGATCTCCAGCCGGCCGTTGGTCAGCTTCTTGACCCGCGCGCAGAACTCCTCGAAGATCTTGTAAGTCAGCTCCGCCGAGCTCCAGAGCGACTGCGCCTTCCACTTGTGGACCTGCTGCGCGCGGACGATGGCGGGGCCCCCCACAATGGCCGCGCCGGCGGCGGCCGCGGCTGTCCCCGCCGCCTTCACGAACTCACGCCTGCTCTTCTCCATGCCGTCCTCCCCTTTCCGTTACCGGGTGAACTGCCGCGTGGCTCCGTCCTGATGAGCGGGTTCCTTCCACCCCCTTCCCAAGCCCTCCGACCTTACGTCCGTGTGGCAGTCGCGTCAATGGCCGGGTCCCCGCGCCGGCGGCGCCGGGGCCCGCTCGAGGAAATAGTTGATCCAGGAGCTGCTCCCCTGCAGATGGCGGTCCGGGGCCGGGAGGTACGCCCGGAGGTCCACGAGGCGGTTCGCCGCCTTGGCGCGCTCGTACACCTGACCCCAGATGCACGGCTTGTCCACGACCTCGCACCGGCCGAGGTGGGCGCCGCCGCACGGGCCGTTGCGCATCTGCTTGGGGCAGGTCTGGGGGCAGACGTACTCCATGTGCCCCAGGACGCAGTTGCCGCAGGCCTGGCAGCCGAACGCCGGTCCCTTGATCGCCATCTCGACGCGCTCGAGTCCCCGCGCCAGCAGCGGGAACCGATCCACCCACCCGAAGAATCCGCGCAGGAGCCGGCGGAGCCAGCTCTCCCGCTGCACGGGAAACAGCCGCCCGAGCGCGTCCAGGGCGACGGGAATCGCGTGGCGCCGTCGGCTCACGCTCCGCGCGCCGCCCTCATAGAGGTAGAAGCCGTCCCGCGGCGCGTACGTCGGCTCCGCGGCGAACTCTTCCCAGCGCGGGGCGAGCGCCTCGGCCCGCTGGATGATCCACGCGATCTGCCCTGCGTCGTGGGTGCCGCCGAGGTACGCGCCGGCGTACCCCAGGCCGCGGAGAACCGCCACCATGCGCGCGGCCCGCTCGAGCCGCGCCGCCTGGCCGCCGTCCCCGGCCGCGCTCTCGCGGCGCACCGCTTCGAGCAGCTCGGGCGCCACCCAGCAGCCGGGCGGCTCGCCCTTCGCCATTTTTTCGGCCCCGCGCAGATTCAGGAGGTACACGTTCCCCAGGACCGGCGTGCGGACCCCGCCCTCGTGGAGGTAGCGCATGAGCTCGCGGAACTTGCGGGCGTCGTACCCGAGCTGGGTGATCGCCACATCCGCGCCCGCGGCGATCTTCTTCTCCAGCTTGAGGTACTGGTAGAAGCAGTCCGCCTCCGTGTACTTGAAGGGCGAGACCGCCACCGCGACGTGGAACGGCATCCCCGCCCGCCGGAGCTCGCTGATGAGGGCCACGAGCTGCACCGAGTCCAGGTCGAAGACGGCGGGCGGGCGGTCCTGTCCCACCGGCGCCGTCGGGTAATCGCCGGTCATCGCGAAGACGTTCTCGATGCCGAGGGCGTGGAGGTCCTCCAGCGTCTTCCGGAGCCCGTCACGGTCCTGGCTCACGCAGGTCAGGTGGATGTTGGGGGTGAGGCCGCGCGCCCGGGCGGCGGTGCCCACCCGGATCGGATCGTGCCCCGGCGCGCCCCCGGCGTAGCTCGTGACGCTCCCGGCCACGACGCCCGGGCACGAGGCCAGGCGCGCCGCCACATCCAGGAGCCGGGCTTCGCGCGCCAGGCGCGAGGCCACCAGCTCCACGACGTAGCAGAAGCGCCCCGCGGCGAGCGCCTCCCTGAGCGGGTTCACCCCTCAGGCCTCCAATTCTTTCCGGACCAGGCGCGTGCCCTCGACCATGGCGCAGAGCTTGGCGAAGGCCACGTCCCGCGGCAGATGGAGGCACCCGCAGTCGGGGTTGACGTAGAGCCGCTCCGCCGGCACGATCTCGAGCGCCTTGCGGATCCGCTCCGCCACCATGTCGGGCGTCTCGACGGTGGGATTCTTCACGTCGATCACCCCGAGCCCGAGCTCGAAGGGGGCCTTGAACTCGCGGAAGAGGGCCACATCCTCTTCGCCCCGCCGCGCGAATTCCAGCGTGAGCTGCTGCACCCGGGCGTCGAGGATCGCGGGGAACAGGTAGCGGTAGCTCCCCTCCCACGTGGGCTTGCCGTAGCGGTTCCCGTAACAGATGTGGAGCCCGATCTTCGCGTCCACCCCCTCCGTCAGGACGTTGAGCACCTTCACGCCCCAGCCCACGTCCTCCGGGAAGCCCGAGTAGTACGGCTCGTCGATCTGGAGGTACGTCGCCCCGGCCTTCACCAGCTCGCGGAGTTCCAGGTTCATCACGCGCGCGATGTCCAGCGCGAAGGCCTCCTCGCTCGGGTAGTACTCGTTCCGGATCCGCCGGACCAGCGAGTGCGGGCCGGTGATGGAGAACTTCGTCGGCCGCTCCGTGAACCGGCGCAAGAACTTGAAGTCGTCCACGAGCCCCAGCGGTGCCGTCGGGAGCTTCCCCCGGACCACGCTGTCGAAAAAGTCGTAATAGAACTTCTTCGAGGCGTGGTCGATCTGCACTCCGGGAAGGCGGCCGGCGAAGTAGTCGATCATGTTGTCCCGCCGCAGCTCGCCGTCGGTCACGATGTCGATCCCGGCCATCTCCTGGTCCTTGATCGCGGCCTTGACCGCCGTATCGTGGATCTCCTCGAGGTCGTGCCGGCTGATCCGGCGGAGGAAGTAGTCGGTTTTGAGCCGCTCCAGCCAGCCGGGCATAGAGTAGCTGCCGACGACGGTGGTGGGCAGGAGCATCAGGCCCATGGCTCTCCCCTCCTAGTGGCGGGCCAACTAACGTCGCCATACTGCGTTCTCGGTCGTCGCCGGTCCTCAACGTACAACCGCGTACGCCTCCGGCCGGCTCCTCCCTCGGGCCTTGTCTGGCTCGTCATTTGTCCCGCCACGTTAAAGCACCACGTGCCGTGTAGGTGCGATTCGTTGGAGGTCCACTAGTCCCGCTGAGTCGTGTAGAGGATGGAGGTGCGCGACCCCTCCCGGTACCGGAACGGCGCGAAGTGCACGTCGTAGCCGGCGCGCGTCCCCACCTCTCGGAGCAGCGGCCCGTTGACCCAGTTCACCACGGAGCCGTCCAGCTTCCCGGGCCCGCGAAAGCCCTGGCGGTACTCCTCCATCTGCGTCACGAAGATGTCCTGGACCTGGAGGTAGCCGCGCGGGTGGAGCAGCGGGAGGGTGTTGACGAAGCTCTCGGCGGCGCCCGAGGAGAGGTGGAAGCGGATATCGTCGGGCGCGCCGCGCAGCATCTCCTCCAGCGCGACGGCGTCCACCCCGCCGGGCAGGGGCGCCTCGGCCAGGTCCGCCAGCGCCACGAGGCGTTCCTCCAGCCGCAGCCCGCTCCACACGTCCCGCCACCAGGCCACCCCCCGCCGTCGATCGCCGAAGTAGTCCGGGCCGATATCCAGGAGCTTCCCGGCGATCTGCGCGAGCTCGCCGGGAGGGAACCCGAGGGCCCCAGCGATCCGGTCGGCGTCGGGAAGGTAGGCGCGCACCTCGACGAGGTAGAAGCGGCCGTCCCGGCGCACGATCTCGTCGTGGGGGAGGTTGTCGTACACGTTGGTGAGGTGGATGTGGAGGATCTTGTAGCGCAGGAACGCGAGCGTCTTGATCGGGTTCAGCGCGTCCATGGCGATGAAGCTGACCTCGGGATGGTCCCTCACCGCCGCGCCGGCGCGGTCCAGGATCGGCGTCGAGTAGTCCCCCAGGAGGAACCGCAGGCGCGGGTAGAAGCCCGTCCCGCGCTCGACGTCCAGCTCGCGAAAGCGGTCGAGCCAGAGGGCCGCGCGCGTCCCCGTCCCCACGCCGATCTCCAGGATGAAAATCTCCGGCGGCAACTGCCCGTGCTTGTCGAGGTCGCGGAGCAGCGTCCAGAAGTCGGCCACCGAATCGGCGACGGCGACGGGGTGGTTCGCGTCGGACCGACTGCCCGGCAACGCCTGCTCGAACCCCCGCCCCGACACCTCCTCCCACGCCGCCAGGTGCTGCCAGAAGAGGCGGTTGAAGCGCCAGATGAGGCTCTGCCTCAGGGGAACGAACTCCTCCAGCGGGACGTGCTGCCCGGGCTCGTCGCCCTCCGCCGTGGCGGCCGACAGGGCGCGGGCCAGGTCCTCCCGAAGCGTTTCGGGTCGGACCTGGCGGAGGTCCACCGCCACCTCCGCCAGCGCCAGGGGATCGCCGCGGGGATCGATCGCCCGCCGCACGGTCACGGCTTCGCGGAAGTTCTGCCGGTACTGGATCCAGTCCACGTGCACCCTGAGGTGCGGGAGGAGACGAGGATCCGCCCGCCCCTCTTCCAGGAGGTCGAACAGGACCGACACGAGCCCGCCCGCGCCCGCGGCCTGCCCCCGCTGGAGGTGGTTGAGGTGGACGATCATAACGGCAGCCGCTTGGCGATGATCTCGCGCATCACCTCGGAGGAGCCCGAGGCGATGGGGTAGAGGCGGACGTCGCGATAGAACCCCTCCACCGGGAACTCGCGCATGTAGCCGTAGCCCCCGTGGAGCTGGACCGCGTGGTAGGCGACCCGGTTCGCCACCTCCGTGGCGTAGAGCTTCGCCATGGAGACCTCCATCACGCACTCGGCGTCCTCGGCGAAGAGGGCGGCCGCGTGATAGACGAGCTGGCGGGCGGCCTCCAGCTCCGTGGCGAGGTCGGCCACCCGGTGACGAAGCGCCTGCCGGCTCGCCAGAGGCTCGCCGAACGCCTGGCGCTCGCGCAGATAGGCGACGGTGTCGTCCAGGGCCTGGGCGGCGCCCGAGAGCGCGAGGATCGCGGCCACCAGTCGTTCGCGCTGGAGCCCCACGGCCAGCTGGTGAAATCCCCGGCCCGCCTCGCCCAGGAGGTTCTCGACCGGGACGCGACATTCCTGGAACGCCAGTTCGGCGGTGTCGGAGGCCCGCATCCCCATCTTGTCGAGCTTCCGGCTCACCTGGAGCCCCGGGCTCCCGCGCTCCACGAGGAACATCGAGATCCCCTCGTGCCGGCGCTCCGGCGTGCCGGGACCCGTCCGCGCGGCCAGGAAGTAGAGATCCCCGTAGACCCCGTTCGTGATGAAAATCTTGTTCCCGGTGATCAGGTAGTGGTCGCCCGCCCGGACCGCGCGGGTGGCGATCCCCGCCATGTCGGAGCCGGCCCCGGGCTCGGTGATCCCCAGCGCGCACACGGTTTCACCACTGATGATTCCGGGCAGGTATTTCCGCTTCTGAGCCTCGGTCCCGTAGCGGGTCAGCCACGGCGAGGACATGTCCGTGTGGACCAGGACGCTGAACGCCACCCCGCCCGAGCGGCAGCGCGCCATCTCCTCGGCGAAGACCACGGTCGAGACGAAATCGCCGCCGCCCCCGCCGTACTCGGCGGGAAACTCGAGCCCCAGGAACCCCACCTCGCCGAGCCGGCGCCAGAGGGCCTTCGGAATCCGCCCCTCCTCCTCCCACTCCCCGGCGTGAGGCACGATCTCCTTTTCGACGAAGGCGCGGATCGACTTCCTCAGGAGCTGATGCTCGGACGTGAAGAGCTCTCTCACCGTTTCGCCCGCTCGCGCTCGAGGGCGCGGAGTTCCGTCCGCCGGATCTTGCCGCTGATGGTCTTGGGGAGGTCGGGGACGAACTCGACCTCGCGGGGGTACTTGTAGGGGGCGGTGACGGTCTTGACGTGCTCCTGGAGCTCGGCCACGAGCGCCTCGGACGGCGCATGGCCGGGGGCCAGGACGACGAAGGCCTTGACGATCTCCCCGCGCATCGCGTCGGCCTTCCCCACGACGGCGGCTTCAGCCACGGCCGGGTGCTCCACCAGCGCCGACTCCACCTCGAAGGGGCCGATCCGGTAGGAGGCGCTGTTGATGACGTCGTCGGTGCGTCCGACGAACCACAAGTAGCCGTCCCGGTCCATGGAGGCGCGGTCGCCGGTGATATACCACTCCCCCCGGTGGCACTTGGCCGTCGCCTCCGGGTTCTTCCAGTACTCCTTGAACATCCCCACGGGCCGCGCCGGGACGACCTTGATGGCGAGGTCGCCTTCCTCGCCGCGCGGCAGCTCCCTGCCCTCCTCGTCCACGATCCCCAGCGTGTGCCCGGGAGCCGCCGGCCCCATGGAGCCCGGCTTCCATTGAGTCGTCCGGAAGGTGCCGGCGACGAGGACCGACTCGGTCTGGCCGTATCCCTCGTAGATGTGGTGACCGGTCCCTTCCTTCCACGCCTCGATCACCTCGGGGTTCACGGCCTCGCCCGCCCCCACGCAGTGGCGGAGAGTCGGGAACTTGTACTTCCTGAGCGGCTCGAGCACGAACATCCGGTACGCGGTGGGCGGGGCGAAGAACGTCGTGATCGGGAAGCGCTCGAACATCTCGAGCGCCGCGGCCGGCTCGAACTTTTTCCCGCGCGCGTCCCAGACGAAGAGGGCCGCCCCCGCGTTCCAGGGGGCGAAGAAGCAGGTCCACGCCGCCTGGGCCCAGCCGGTGTCCGAGATCGTCCAGTGGAGGTCCTCAGGGCGGTTGTCGAGCCAGAACTTCCCCGTGATGATGTGGCCCAGGGGGTAGGAGGCATGGGTGTGGAGGACCATCTTGGGAAACCCCGTGGTCCCCGAGGTGAAATAGATCATCATGGGGTCCTGGCTCGAATTGCCGGGGTGCACCATCTCCGCCGAGGCCTTGGCCATGAGCGGCTCATGTTCCTGCCAGCCCCGGCCGGCGCGCCCCACCACGATCCGGTGCTTCACCGACGGGCAGTCGCCGAGCACCTGGTCCACCTTCCAGGCGTTCTCCTCATCGGTGATGACGACCGAGGCTTCCGAGACGCCGAGGCGATACTGGATATCCTTGGTGGTGAGGAGCGTCGTGCCGGGAACCGAGACTGTCGAGGCGCGGAGGCAGCCGAGGACGATCTCCCACCACTGATAGACGCGGGGAAGCATGATGAAGACCCGCTCGCCGGGAACGACCCCGAGACCGCGCAGGAGGTTGGCGAAGCGCCTGGAGCGGTCGGCCAGCTCCCGGAACGTGAAGCGACGGGGCTGGCCATCGGGGGAGACCCAGAGGAGGGCGAGCTTGGCGGGATCCTGGGCCCAGCTGTCGAAGGTGTCAAACGCCCAGTTGAACCTAGCCGGGACCTCGAGCCTGAAGGTCCGGCAGGTCTCGGCGTAATCGGCCATGTTGGGCGGGACAGAGTGCATGCTCTTTCCCGGCGGTGCCGCCGATCATATGCCGCTGGCCCTCAGGTGTCAAGAAGGCGGGCCTACTGGATCACCCGGTCGGCGCGGATTAGGACGGACTGGGGGATCGCCAGCCCGAGGTCCTTGGCCGTCTTGAGGTTCACCACGAACTCGAACTTGGCCGGCTGCTCTACAGGGAGATCTCCCGGCTTCCTCCCCTTCAGAAGCTTGTCAACGTACCAGGCCGCGCGCCGCCAGATCGTCGGCACGTGCGGAGAATAGGACAGGAGCGCCCCGCTCTCAACGAAGGCCGAGCCGACGCCCGCCACCGGCAGGCGCTGGGTCGCGGCGAAGTCCAGGATCCGCCGCCGCTGGGATCCGATGAGACCCTCGGGCGCCAGGTGCATTGCATCCACGCGCTCCCGGGCCAGGGCCGCGAAGACCCGGTCGAAGTCGTCCGGCCGGGTCACCTCAACCGGCCTGATCGTGACTCTCAGCTGCGGGGCGACGCCCTGCAACGCCTCGAGGAACGGCGCCGCCCCGGGGTTGGTCGGGTTGACGAACACCGCCACCCGCTCCGCCCTGGGTACCGCCTCCTTCAGGAGCTCAAGCAGCTTGACCCCTACCTCGTTGACGAGGAACGACAGGCCGGTGACGTTGGCCTCGGGGCGGGCGAGGTTAGTGACGAGGCCGTAGCGGACGGGATCACCGTTGCCGACCATCACGATCGGAATCGTGCTCGTCGCCTGCTTGGCGGCGATCGTCGAGGGTGACTGGACCGTCAGGATGACGCGCACCCGGAGGTCTACCAGCTCGCGCGCCATCGGGGCCAGCCGCTCATAGCGCCCCTCGGCGATCCGGTGCTCGACGACGACGTTCTCGCCGTCCCTCCAGCCGAGCTCTCTCAGCGCCTCGCGAAACTCCTGAAAGACGCCGGCGCTCTGCGCGCCGCCCCAGAGGATGCCGATCCGGCGCACCTCCTCCTGCGCCTCTGCGGTAGTGGTCACCGGCGTCCCGAGGAGCATGAGACCGAGGGTGAGGAGCGGGCCAGCTCGGAGCTTCATGGCAGCTACCTCCTTCAGGGGACGCGGATGAAGCCTTCCATCAGGCGGCGGGCTGTGCGGTAGACGGTGACCTGGCGAGCCACGGAGGCGCCCCTACTATCGCGCTCGACGAGGGCGGCGATCGGCAAGACGCCCGAAGGGTGACCGAGACGGAGGTCCC
Organism: Candidatus Rokuibacteriota bacterium; assembly: GCA_016193045.1. GTDB lineage: Bacteria > Methylomirabilota > Methylomirabilia > Rokubacteriales > CSP1-6 > CSP1-6. The sequence continues at coordinate 37,732 of JACPSW010000066.1, forward strand.
CCTCACCTGTTCTTTCCCCCTCACCCTGCACGCTCCCCCTCACCCCAACCCTCTCCCCCGGTGGGGGAGAGGGGGCCACGCACTCGGAAACCACGGTGCCGTCGAGGCGGGCGGCGACGGCAAGGCACATAGCCGCGGTCAGCGCGAAGGCGCGGTGGCACTTGCCCATGGACATGACGCGCGCCGCCAGGTCCACCTCGCGCGCGGCGATCTCACGACCATCGAGGGTCCGATACGAGGCCGCGGGCGCGACGAATGCCACCTTGGGGATCGCAGGGCTGCCCGGAATTTCCATGAGCGCGGCGCCGGCGACGCGGATGGCTTCCAGCCGTTTCGTCAAGGCGGCGTCCCGATCCACCACTTCCGGCGACTCGGTGCCGAAGAGCCCCAGGTCCTTGGCGCGGACAAAGACCATCGGATTGGTGGCGTCCACCAAGGAGGCTTCGATGGTGCCGAATCCCGGCACATCCAGCGTGTCGCGCGGGTGGCCGGTGGGAAGCAGTTTGCCCGTGACGGCGCCTCCCGGGTCGAGAAAATCGAGGGCGATCCGGGCGCCCCGTCCCGGCACGCCTTGGAGCTCGAAGTCGCCCTCAACCGCCGCTTCCCCCCCGGCGACGGAAATGCGCGCGACGACCAGCTTCTTCGTGTTCGTGTTGTAGAGGCGGACCGTCGTGATCGGCTCCACGGCGGGCACCAGCTTCTCGTCAATGGCGAAGGGTCCGACAGCGCTCGTGCAGTTGCCGCAGTTACCCTTGTAGTCCACCAGCGGCTTACTCACGTCCACCTGGGCGAACGTGTAGTCCTCGTCGGCCTGGGGATGACTCGATGGTCCCACGATCACCGCCTTGCTGAGCGACGAGATGCCGCCGCCGAGGCCGTCGAGCTGGCGGCCGTAGGGGTCGGGGCTG
>JACPSW010000067.1 GCA_016193045.1 Candidatus Rokuibacteriota bacterium
ACGGGCACCGGCTTGATGTTGGGGCCCTTGGCTACCTCGATCCGCGCCGCCGCGGCTTCGGGCGCCGGGTTCACCAGCCCCGCCGACGAGGCCTCGAACGATTTCGGAAACATCACCAGAGGCGGCGCGCCCTGGCGTCGCGGATCGGTGATCGCCCCCGTCAGGGCTGAAGCCGCGGCCACGACCGAGGAGCAGAGGTACACCTGATCGTCCTTCGTCCCGCTCCGCCCGGGGAAGTTCCGGTTGAAGGCGCGAAGGCTCTTCACCCCCGCGGCAGGCACGTGGCCGAGCCCCGGGCAGGCCCCGCAGGTGGACTCCGAGATCACGGCGCCGGCGGCCAGGAGGTCGGCCACCAGCCCCTCCCGCGCCATCACTTCCAGGATCCGGTGGCTGCCAGGGAAGAGGACGAAGGAGACCGACGGGTGGACCTTCCGCCCCTTGACGACCTGGGTCACCGCGTACATGTCCTCCCAGGAGCCGTTGGTGCAGGAGCCCACCATGACCTGCTCGACGGCCGTGCCGGCCACCTCGCCGACGGGCACGACGCGGTCGGGAGAGCCGGGCAGCGCCACGAGCGGGGCGAGGATCGAGAGGTCCACCTCGAGCTGGTCGTCATACTCGGCGTCGGGGTCGGCCGCCGCCGGGCGCCAGTCGGCCGCCCGGCCGAGGAGCCTGAAGTACTCGCGCGTGACCTCGTCGGAGGGGAAGACGCTCGTGGTCAGGCCGAGCTCGGCGCCCATGTTGGCGATGGTCGCTCGTTGCGGAACGGACAGCGTGGCCACGCCCGGGCCCGCGAACTCGAAGATCTTCCCGCTCCCGCCCTTCACCGTCAGGCGCCGGAGCAGTTCCAGGATCACATCCTTCGCCGTCACCCAGGGGCCCAGGGACCCCGTGAGCCAGACGCGGATCACCCGCGGCATCGGCAGCCAGTAGGGCCCGCCGCCCATCGCGACGGCCACGTCGGTGCCGCCCGCCCCGATGGCCAGCATCCCCGCGCCGCCGCAGAGGGGCGTGTGGCTGTCGCTCCCCAGGAGGAACTCCCCCGGGACGCTGAAGCTCTCCAGGTGGACCTGGTGGCAGATGCCGTTGCCGGGCTTGGAGAACACGGCCCCGTAGCGGGCGGAGGCGGTCTGGAGGTAGCGGTGATCGTCGGCGTTTCGCGAGTCCACCTGATAGACGTTATGGTCGATGTACGTGACGACGCGCTTGGTCCGGAGGCGCGGAAACCCCATCGCCTCGAACTGGAGGAAAGCCATGGGGCCGTTGGTGTCGGTGAGGAGGATCTGGTCGGCGGCCAGCGCGATCTCGTGGTCGGCCACGGGCGTCCCGGCGACCAGGTGGGCGTCGATCAGTTTCCTGACGAGGCTCCGTCCCATGGCGTCAGGACTCCCCCTCACCGTTATCCTCTCCCCCAACCGGGGGGGAGGGTGAGGGTCGTCATCAACGTCGCTCCAGCGGCACGAACTGCCGGCGTGCGGGACCCACGTAGTTCCCGCGGGGCCGAATCAGGCGGTTGTCCTGGTGCTGCTCGAGGATGTGCGCCGTCCAGCCGGCCATACGCCCCGCCACGATGACGGGGGTGAAGAGGTCCACGGGAATCCCGATCGAGTACCAGAGCGGCGCGGAGTAGAAGTCCACGTTGGGGATGAGCCCCTTGGCCCGGTTGACCCGCTCGTGGAGCCGGACTGCCATGTCGAACCACATCCCGTGCCCCGACTGGCGGCAGGCCGCCTCGGCCAGGTCGCGGAGGATCACCTGCCGCGGATCACCGCCCCGGTACACCCGGTGGCCGAACCCCATGAGCCGCCGCTTCTGAGCCAGGGCCCTCTCGACAAAGGCGTCCACGTTCTCCACCGCGCCGATTTCCTTCAGCGTCAGCATGACGGCCTCGCCGGCCCCGCCGTGCAACGGACCCTTCATCGCGCCGATCCCCCCCGCCACCGCCGAGTGCAGGTCGGACAGGGTCGAGGAGATCACGCGCGTCGTGAACGTCGAGGCGTTCAGCTCGTGCTCGGCGTACAGGATCAGGCTCGCGTTGAAGGCGCGGACGTTCACCGCCGACGGGCGCTCCCCCGTGAGCATGAAGAGGAAGTTGGCCGCGTGACCGAGGTCCTTGGCGGGCGGCACGGGCTCTTGTCCAAGCCGGATGCGATGGTGAGAGCAGATCGCGGTGGCGACCTGGGAGGTCGAGCGCAGCGCCTTCCTGAGGTTGGCCTCGTGAGAGTTGTCGGTGGCGTCGGGATCGAACGCCCCGAGCACGGCGGCCGCCATCTGGAGCGCCCGCATGGGGTCGGCCTTCATCGGGAGCAGGCGGAACGCCGAGAGCAGTTGATCCGGGATCGGACGGGCCGCTGTCAACTCGGCGCCGAAGCCGTCCAGCTGGGCCCGGGTCGGCAGCTCCCCGCGCCAGAGGAGGTGGGCCACCTCCTCGTAGCTGGCCTGCCGCGCCAGGTCGGCGATGTCGTAGCCGCAATACGCCAGCCGCCCGTTGGCGCCGTCCAGGTCGCAGAGCGCCGTCTCGGCCGCCACCACGCCCTCGAGCCCCTTGATCAACCCGCCTTGCTCAGCCATGGCTCGCCTCCTAAGAAACGCTAGCTTAGCACGATGGAAAACCGGGGGCCAGGCACTGCCTTGACGCAAACGACCTAGGCTGCTAGGTTGAATCGGCTAGAATACGTATCATGCCCCCGCAAGCGGCCAGTCACCCGGAGAATGGCGCCGTCCCGGCGCCTGCGCCGCACCTCGGCTGGGGCGAAGGCCTCGCGCGTTTCCTCCTGACCCGCTCCCCGCTGGGCCTCGTCGTTCGCTGGTTCGCCAGCGTCCCCGGCTCCGTCCACGCCAAGCTGCTCTGCGGGTTCATGCTCATCACGCTCGTGCTCATCGCCATGGGCGCGACCGGTCTCCAGATCATCGCCAAGATGTCCCGCCAGAGCCAGCTCATGCATCAGGCCCACGACCGCGGCACGTGGTCCCTCCAGATGGAGCACGCCTTCGCCATGCAGATGAACTTCACCTCCCTGGCCCTCATCCTGAAGGACGAGGCCACCATCGCGAGGATCCTGCGGGAGAACAACCGGTTCAACAACACCATGGCCCGCATCGAGGAGGCGTCCCCGCCGGAGGAGCGCGAGCTCATCCAGCGCATCCGCACCGCTCAGGAAGAGGCCATGACCACCGTGGCCGACATCGCCAACCTCGTCCGCGACGGCAGGCTCGACGAAGCCACCAAACTGCAGGTCGCCAAGGAATACCCGCTCTACGTGCAGATCGAAGCGCTCATCAACCAGGTCGTCAAGATCGAGCAGGACAAGATGGATGGCCTCCGCCGCAGCGTCGCCGCCGAGAATCAGCGCGCGCTGATCCTCATGGGCGGGTTCGTCGTGGCCTCGATCGGGCTCGCCCTTCTCCTGGGCTTCGTGATCTCCTGGTCCTTCATCCTTCCCGTGCGCGAGGCCCAGGGCTTCCTGGGCCGCGTGGCCACCGGGGACTTCGGGGCCCGCATTGCCGTCCCCAACCGCGACGAGTTCGGCGTCCTCGCCGACCACCTGAACCGAATGAGCCGCGAGCTCCAGCGCCTCCATGAGGACCAGCGCGCCGCCGCCCGGGAGCTCACCACGCTCAACGAGAAGCTCAAGCGCGCGAGCATGGCCAAATCAGAGTTTCTCGCCAGCATGAGCCACGAGCTCCGCACCCCCATGAACGCGATCCTCGGCTTCACCGAGCTGATGCTGGACGGGATCTACGGCGAGATCCCGCCCTCCCTGAAGGGCCCTTTGACCGACGTCCAGGCCAACGGCAAGCATCTGCTCCGTCTCATCAACGAGGTCCTGGACCTCTCCAAGATCGAGGCCGGACGCATGGAGCTCAGCCTGGGCGAATACTCGGCCCGGGACGTCGTGGAGACCGTCACGGCGTCGCTGCGTTCCCTCGCCGCCGAAAAGGGCCTGGAATTCAGCGCCCGGGTCCCGGAGGACATCCCCCCGGCCGTCGGCGATGCGAAGCGGATCACCCAGTGCCTCATGAACCTCGCGGGCAACGCGCTCAAGTTCACGAAGGAGGGGCGGGTCGAAATCGGCGTCGAGCCGAAGGGCAATACGCTGCTCTATCGCGTCTCGGACACAGGGATCGGCATCCCGCAGGATCAGATCGGCAGATTGTTCGAAGAGTTCCGCCAGCTCGACGCCACCGTCGCCCACGAATTCGGCGGCACCGGGCTCGGGCTCAGCATCACCAAGAAGTTCGTGGAGCTGCACGGGGGCCGCGTCTGGGCCGAGAGCCAGGTCGGCAAGGGGTCCACGTTCTTCTTCTCGATCCCTCTGCGCGTGGACAAGGGGAGGCCTACGTGAGCGCCAAGACCATCCTGTACGTCGAAGACAACGAGTTCAACCGGAAGATCGTCCGCGACCTGCTGGCCCGCACGTCCTATCGCCTGGTCGAGGCGACGGACGGCGAGGCCGGGGTGACCATGGCGCTCCAGGAGTCGCCGAATCTCATTCTCATGGACATCCAGCTGCCCAAGATCTCGGGCCTCGACGCGACGCGCCGGCTCCGCGCCGATCCGCGCACGGCTCAGGTCCCCATCATCGCCATCACGTCCTACGCGCTGAGCGGCGACGATCAGAAGGCCCTCGACGCGGGCGCCTCCGCGTACCTGGCCAAGCCGTACAGCCCCCGGGAGCTGCTCGACCTGATTCGGAAGCTCGCGCCCGAAAGTTGAGGCCCCGAGAGGAGGAAGACCCATGCGAAGCGTTCTCCCGATTCTTGTGGTGATCGGGCTCGCCCTGCCTGCCTTCGCCGGACAGGAGGAGCAATTCACGCCCGAATACAAGCAGGTGCGCAGCTCCTTGGACGCGAAACACACGCCGAAATTCGTGGCCGCGCCGGACCAGGTCAAGCGGGGGCAATGGTTCGACGTGACCGTGAGCGTGGGGGCCGGCGGCGACCACCCCTCCCTGACCGAACACCACGTCCGGTATATCGCGCTCTACCTGAACACGGCCGAGATCGCCCGCGTCTATCTGCACCCGGTCTACTCCTTCCCGCGGGTCACCTTCACCATTGCGCTGGACGAGGGCGGGATGCTGCGGGCGCTCGCGGAGCCGACCCACTCCGCAGGCTGGGAGGCGTCGAAAAAGATCACCGTGACGCCGTAGGTTCGGGGACGCCCCCCTACTTTCGGGTCATTTCCACCGTCACAGTGGCGGCCGAGGTGTCTCCCACGGTCACGTCCCTCGTCACCGTACCCAGGCTTTCCTGCCAGATCTGGAGCGTGTACTTCCCGGGGGGCACATTGTCGAGGGCGAATTCCCCCTTGTCGTTGGTCACCGCATAGAACGGGTGGCCGGCCACGACCACCCAGCTCCGCATCCAGGAATGAAGGTCGCACTCGATCCGGATGATCTCGGGCTCTTTGAACACGACGGAGATCGTCCGGGCTTTCGGGTGCGCCTTGTTGAAGGGGGAATTGACCTTGCTGAAGCTCTTGACGTTGTGCAGGAGCCGGTCGCTGTTCAGGAACTCCACGATGCCGCCGGCCGGCACCACGACCACGCGAGGCACGAACATACACTGCTTCTGATCGATTTGCGCGGGGGGCAGGGGGGCGTTCCACTTGGCGCCGGGCGGGGGGGACTGGAGGGACACGACCGCGTAGCGAATGCCGTTGTCAGGCGACAGGACGACGTCTTCGGCCTCCTTTTCCTTCCCGCAGACGTACTGATCGATCGTCACCGGGACCTTCTTCGGTTTCACCGGGGCCCCCGCGAGCCGGACGGTCCCCTTGACGCTCCCCCCCCCGGCCGTGCCCGCCCCCATCGCCCAGATCACCGTCGCGCAGACGAGGCCTGAGATTACCCACACGAAATATCGGCTCATATCACTCTCCCCAGTGTCACAGAATCGAGACATCAGCCAGTTCCGCGCCCGTTCTAGCCTGCATTATTCACGAACCATGGTCGAGTGTGTCGGGCGGGGTCTGTCGCGCCATTGCCGTTCGTGAATAATGCTCGCTAGGCCAGGTAGGCGTCTACGGGAACCAGTCGCTTGCCGAGGGGGTCCACGCCGAGGCCGAACGTTTCCAGCGTTTGGGCACCCAACAACTGCGGGGCTTGGTCGGGAGCCATAAACGCCAGCGCGGTCCGTTCTCGACCCTGGAGTCGAGCCCTGACCTCGGCAACGTCCCAGGTCACGGTCTCTCCCGACGCGAGGACCACCCGCTGCTGGTCAATGGCTCGATACCCCAGCGAGGTCAAAAGGCTCTTCGGGAGGCAAAGGTACGAAGCCCCAGTGTCCACAAGCGCAGACAGGGTCTTGCCCGGGTCGCCCGTCGCCCCTAGCACTTGGATCTCGACCCTAAACAAACCCATAATCAATCCATTCTACGCGCGAGCGAAAGCGGAAGGCAAAGGGGGTTGCTGGACGTAGGCGATGGAGCAATCCGAGCCATGCATCTTCACGGCGCGGGCCAGCGCCTCCTCGATGCTCGCCGCGGTCTCGAAGCCGACGTGTCGCGGGATGGCGGGATCGGACGGCGCCGCGACGATGACGTGACCCACATGGCTCAGGCGCTTCAACGGGTAGACCGCCATGATGGCGTGGACCGGGTGAAACGCGAACCCCCGCCGGTAGGCGTCGAGGTAGTCGGGGCGGCGCGCGTAGTCTTCGGCGAAGCGTGCCATGATCTCGTACGGGTCCCGCGTGAGGGGAAGAATCCTCTCCCAGACTTCCGGATACGCCGCATGGGTCACGCGGTCCCAGCGGGCGGGGACCGGCGTGGCCATGATCACGGTGCAGCCGGGCCTGCCGAGCGCTTCGATCACCCCGCCGGCGTAGCCGAGCCCCGTGGAGATCAGCGTCAGGATGGGATTCACGTGAGAAAAGACGGCGTAGGGGCTCCAGTCGGGGACGCCGTAGACCAGGACGTCGAAGCGCTCGCGGGCCAGCTCCCGGCGCGGGGGCAGGAGCGTCTCCATGACCTGCAGGACGCGGCGGCGCGTCTCGTCCACGCTCCCGGCGAAGACCTTCGCGACCTCCAGGGGGTTGGAGAGGATGGTGTCGATCTTGAAGATGCGCCGCCCCAGGCGGCGCTCGAGATGGGCGCCCATCTCGTCCAGGACGGCGTGCATCCGGTTCGCGTGGATCGACATGGACATGCCGTCGGGGGTGTGGGTGCAGCGGATGGACTTGTAGGTGGAGAGCCCCACGCAGACCGACTTCCAGCCGCCCGAGAAGCCGCGGTTGTAGCGGGCGTTGACGTACACCGTGAGGTCCGACTCGGCGACCAGGCGGTGGACCTCCACGTCGTAACCGTTGGGCGAGGTCCGGCCCAGGTCCACGAGGTTCTCCCGGTCCTCGGCGTCGTGGCAGGTCAAGCGCGGCCCGAACTCCGCCACCAGATCATCCCCGAGGAGGAACGCCAACTCGCTCGGCCTCAACTTCCGGTGGAGCGCGTTGGCGCAGACGAGCATCACGCGGTCGCGCGGGACCCCGGCGCCGGCCAGCTCGTCCAGCACCGCCCGGATGGCGACGCCGCGGATCGGGCCATAGGATGGCACCGTCGCGTCGTCGAAGGCGATGGTGACGCGGGCGCCGGGCCGGACGAGGTCGCGGATTCGCTGGAGCCCGACCGGCGCGGCCAGCGCCTCTCTGACCGTGGCGGGCAGGTCCTTGACGGGCGCGAGGCTCGCCCCTTCAAGGTTTGAGATCACCCGCGCCCGGTCCGGGAGCTCCGCGGTAAGAGTGCCTTCGCCGTACGGAAGTTCGTGGACCATGGCCTTATGGCGCGAGGATGCGCCCGACGGGGAGCGGTTTCATGGCCCCGCTGTCCACCACGACCTGGCCGTTGACGATCACGTAGGGGATGCCGGTCGGATGACGGTGGGGATCGGTGTAGGTCGCCTCATCCCTCACCGTCGTCGGCTCGAAGAGGGTCAGGTCGGCGGCGTAGCCGGCGCGGACCAGGCCGCGGTTCTTCAGACGAAGCTTCGCCGCCGGCATCCCTGTCATCTTATTGACGGCGGTTTCGACGGAGAACAGCCGCCGCTCCCGCGCGTAGTGGCCCAGCACGCGCGGGAAGGTCCCGTACATGCGGGGGTGCGGCTTCCCCGGATGCGGCCCCGGGCCCGCTGAGAGGCCGATCGAGTCCGAGCCGATCATGACGTGCGGGTGCGCGAGCGCCTTCACGACGTTCTCCTCGGCCTGGGAGAAGACCACCATGGCGACCTGCCCCGCCTCTTCCACCAGGAGATCCAGCATCGTCTCCGCCGCCGGCCTCCCCCGGCGCTCGGCCAGCTCGGAGAGGCGGAGCCCCTCGAGCTCGCGCTGAGAGCAGGTGGCGATCATGATGTCGCCCCAGCCGAGGCTCCCGTTGACGCTCCGCCACCCCTCGCCGCCGGCCGCGCCCTCCTCGATGAGCCGCCGCCGGGCGGCGCCGTCGCCCAGCCGCTCCAGCAGCCGGGCATTGCCCCCGTCGTGGACCCACGCCGGCAGGAGGTTGGCCATCTTGGTGCTCCCCGCCGCGTACGGATAGGCGTCGGCGTGGACGTCCACCCCGCGGGCCCGGGCGTCGCTGACCTTCCTGAGCGCGGCGTCCATCTTGGTCCAGTTCTCGCGGCCCGAGGCCTTGATGTGGGCGATCTGGACCGGGACCCCCGCGCCTTCGCCGATCCGGATCGCCTCGTCGATGGCCGCCTCCAGCGTCGCCGCCTCCCCCCGGATGTGGGAGAAGTAGAGTCCGCGGCGGTGGGCCATGGACCGGGCGAGCGCGACCAGCTCGGCGGTGACCGCATAGGCGCTGGGAGGATAGACGAGCCCAGTGGAAAATCCGAACGCTCCCGCCTCCAGGGCCTCGTCGAGCAGGCGCTCCATCTGCCCCTGCTCGTGGGGCGAGGGCGGGCGGTTCTCGGGGCCGAGGGCGGCCAGGCGGAGCGCCCCGTGGCCGACGAAGTGGACGATGTTGATGGACGGGCCGGCCCGCCGGAGCCGGTCCAGATACTGACCGAAGGTCTCCCACTCCACCGCCAGCCGACTGCCGATCTCGCCGATCCACGCCGCCGTCACCGCCTTCCGCGCGGGATGGACCGGCGCCGGCGAGAACGAGCACATCCCCACGACTTCCGTCGTCACCCCCTGCCGGAGCTTCGACTCGGCGGCGGGGCAGCCGAGATAGAAGAGGTCGGAGTGAGAGTGGATGTCGATGAAGCCCGGCGCCACCGCGAGGCCGGCGGCGTCGATCGTCCGCCGGGCCTCCCCCGTCAGCCGGGGCTCGATCGCGACGATCCGGTCTCCCTCGACGGCCACGTCAGCCGCGGAGCCCGGGGCGCCGCTCCCGTCGACGACGGTGCCGTTTCTGATCAGGAGGGACCAGGCCATCCGACTGGGTTACTGGGCTGTCTCGACGATCTTCACCGACTTCATCTTGTCCCCGACCTTGATCTTGTCCACGTGCTCCATGCCCGACACCACCCGGCCGAAGACCGTGTACTGGCCGTCCAGCGAGGGCTGGGGGCCGAAGGTGATGTAGAACTGGCTCCCCGCCGAGTCGGGGTCGGCGGCGCGGGCCATGGCCACGGCGCCGCGCACGTGCTTCTGCTTGTTGAACTCGGCCTTGATCTTGTAGCCCGGGCCGCCGGTGCCGTTGCCATTCGGATCCCCGCCCTGGGCGACGAACCCGGGGACCACGCGATGGAACGTGAGCCCGTCGTAGAACCCCTTCTTCGCCAGCGTGACGAAGTTCTCCACGGTCTTCGGCGCGTCGGCGGGGAAAAACTCGATCCGGATCTCCCCCCCCTTCTCCAGCGTGACGACGGCGGTCTGCTTCACCTTTTTCCCCCCTTGCGCATGCACTCCCGCGACGCCTCCGAGGACCCAGGTGACAGTGACAGCGAGAGCCACGAAGCGCTTGAACACGGTTGGCCTCCTTGGAAGAGATGTGGCGCCCATTATATCAAGCGTGGTACAGTACAAGGGCGCGATTTCGCGCCATTTTTGTGATTGGAGGTGGCAGCGGTCATGCCCGCGTGGTCGACCGAGTCCCTGATGCCGTTCGTCCGCTACGTCTTCCCCGGGTATGCGCTCTGCCTGCTCGGCGGGGTGCTCCTCCTGGCGGCCGCTGGCTACTGGACCATGAAGAGCGACGGCGTCCGCCTCCAGATCAAGCCGGGGTGGTGGCGCGCGACCGTGGCCCTCGGCTTCCTCTCCTTCATCCTCGGCGTCGTCGTGCAGCTCACCGGCTACGTCTGGATCGGAGCGGTCACGTGGCCCCGCTGAGGAACTCGGAGGGGGGCTCCGCCCCCCTTCCGATGCCTCCCCCCAGGGTTGCGCGGGCGAAGCCCGCGCTCGAAACGCTGATCTTCCGTCCCGACATCCGCAACGTCGCGATCATCGCCCACGTGGACCACGGCAAGACCACCCTCGTGGACGCCATGCTCTGGCAGTCCGGCATCTTCCGCGAGAACGAATCGGTCCCCGAGCGCATCCTGGACTCCATCGACCTGGAGCGCGAGAAGGGGATCACGATCATGGCCAAGAACACGGCCGTCACCTATCGCGGGATCAAGATCAACATCGTGGACACGCCGGGCCACGCCGACTTCGGGGGCGAAGTGGAGCGCACGCTCACGCTGGTGGACGGCGTGCTCCTCCTGGTGGACGCCGCCGAAGGACCGCTCCCCCAGACCCGCTTCGTTTTGAAAAAAGCGCTGGAGGCGGGGCTCCCGCCCGTGGTGGTCATCAACAAGATCGACCGCCAGGACGCACGGCCGGCGGAGGTGCTCGACGAGATCTACGACCTGTTCATCGACCTGGATGCCCGCGAGGACCAGCTGGACTTCCCGGTCCTCTACACCGACGCCAAGCGCGGCATCGCCAAGCTCGACCCGACGGACGATTCCCGCACGCTCGCGCCCCTCTTCGAGACCCTCGTCGCCGCGATCCCGCCGCCCCGCTTCGACCCCGCCGTGGGGCTCCAGCTCCGGGTGGCCAGCCTCGACTGGGACGACTACGTCGGGCGGCTTCTCATCGGCCGGATCGTCAACGGCACGATCCACCACGCCGACCGTGTCGCCATCGTGCGACGGGACGGCACGGTTGAGTACGCCAAGGTCACCGTCCTCTACGGGTATGAAGGCCTCAAGCGGGTGGATATTCCTGAGGCGGGGCCCGGGGAGATCGTGGCCGTGGCGGGGATCGAGACCATGGAGATCGGCGAGACGGTGGCCGACGCCGACAACCCGGTCGCGCTGCCGCTCATCCGCGTGGACGAGCCGACCGTCGCCATGCGCTTTTCGGCCAACGTCTCCCCCTTCGCCGGGCGCGAGGGCAAGTTCGTCACGTCGCGCCACTTGCGGGAGCGCCTGTTCAAGGAGGCGCGCATCAACGTCGGGATCCGCGTCGAGGAGACGGACTCGCCGGATACCTTCACCGTCTCGGGCCGTGGCGAGCTCCAGCTGGCGATCCTGATCGAGATGATGCGCCGCGAAGGGTACGAGATGGAGGTGGGCAAGCCCCGGATCATCACCAGGGAGGAGAACGGGACGGTCCTCGAGCCCATGGAGCTCCTGGTCGTGGACTGCCCGGAGGAGTTCATCGGGGCGGTGACCCAGAAGGTGGGGACCCGCAAGGGGCACATGCTCAAGATGGTGAACCACGGCACCGGCCGGGTCCGCCTCGAGTACCGGATCCCCGCCCGCGGCCTGATCGGCTACCGCTCGGAGTTCCTGACCGACACCAAGGGGACCGGCCTCCTCAACCATCTCTTCGACGGGTGGGAGCCGTGGCAGGGCGAGATCCCCCACCGGGCCACGGGCGCCCTCGTGTCTGACCGCGGCGGCCGGGCCACCGCCTACGCCATCGACCACCTCCAGCCGCGGGGCGAGCTCTTCGTGCGGCCTGGGGACCAGGTGTACGAGGGGATGATCGTGGGCGAGCACGCCCGCGACAACGACCTCGACGTCAACATCACCAAGGAGAAGAAGCTGACCAACATGCGCTCGTCCACGGCGGACGAGGGAATCCGCCTCACCCCGCCGCGGCTCATGAGCCTCGAGCAGGCGCTCGAGTGGATCAAGGAGGACGAGCTCGCGGAAGTCACCCCCCAGGCGCTCCGCCTGCGCAAGCAGGGCCTCGGCGGCCGCCGCCGCTTCTAGTCCTCCCCCCCCAGGCCGCTGACCGCGGAGAGACGTGATGCACGTCGGCCACTTCCTCACCCGCGCCGCCCAACGCTGCCCCGATCGCCCCGCCTGGCTCGAGCGGGACCTGACCATTCCTTTCCGCGAGGCCGAAGCCAGGGTGAACCGGCTCGCCCACGCCCTCCTCTCCCTGGGCGGCCAGCCCGGCGACCGGGTGGCGATGTTGCTGCCCAACGGCCCCCAGGGGCTCGAGACGATCCTGGCCCCCATGAAGGGGGGGATGGGCGTCGTGCCGATGAATATCCGGCTCCACCCGAGCGAGCACGCCTACATGGTGAACGACTCGGGAGCCTTCGCGCTGATCTATGGCGAGGAGTTCAGCGAGCACCTGGCCCAGGTGCGGGAAACCCTGACGCGCGTCAAGCACTTCATCTGCGTCGGGCGCGGGGGCCGGGGGGACCTCGCCTACGAAGCGGTCCTCGACGGCCAGCCGGAGACGCCGCCGGACCCCACGATCGAGCCCGACGACCTCGCCTGGCTCTTCTACACCTCCGGGACGACGGGGAACCCGAAGGGCGCGATGCTCACCCATCGGAATCTGATCACGATGGCCGAGCAGTTCCTCCTCACCATCAACCCCGCGCGCCCCGGCGACGTCCTGCTTCACGCCGCGCCGATCACCCACGGCTCGGGCATCTCCATCTTCCACCACATCGCGGTGGGCGCCGCGAGCGCCTTCCCGGCGACGCGCGCGTTCGACCCGCCCCGGATCTTCGAGGCGATCCAGCGCCACCGCGCCACCACGCTGTTCCTCGTCCCCACGATGATCAACCTGCTGCTGGCGAGCCCGGACAGGACCCGGTACGACCTCTCGAGCCTCCACACGATCTTCTACGGCGGCGCGCCGATGTACGTCGAGCAGCTCCTCGAGGCCGTGCGGACGTTCGGCCCGATCTTCGTCCAGCTCTTCGGCCAGGGCGAGGCCCCGATGGCCTGCACCTGCCTCCCCAAGGAGGAGCACGTGGCGGGCGACGACCCGGTGAAGCTCAAGCGCCTGGCCTCGGCCGGGCGCGAGACCCCGGCGGTGCGCGTGCGCGTGGTGGATGACGAGGACCGGGAAGCCCCGGCCGGCCAGATGGGGGAGATCGTGGCCCGCGGGGACCTCGTGATGAAGGGGTACTGGAACAAGCCCGAGGCCACGGCCGACACGCTCCGCGGCGGGTGGCTCCACACCGGCGACATCGGGTACCTCGACGCCGACGGCTACCTCTACATCACCGACCGGAAGAAGGACATGATCATCAGCGGGGGCTCCAACATCTACCCCCGCGAGATCGAGGAGGTCATCTGCCGGCACCCGGCGGTCTTCGAGGTCGCGGTGATCGGCGTGCCGGACGCCAAGTGGGGGGAGACGGTGAAGGCGCTGGTGGTCGCGCGCGAGGGCGCGCGCGTCACGGAGGGCGAGATCATCGAGCACTGCAAACGCCACCTGGGATCGTACAAGAAGCCGCAGTCGGTGGAGTTCCTGCCGAATCTGCCCAAGAACGCCTACGGCAAGGTGCTGAAGCGCGAGCTCCGCGACCGCTACTGGGCCGGGCGTCAGCGGAAGGTCTGAGGCGTCGCCAGGGTCACGGTCACGGCAGGCGCGTCCCGCAGCGGTAGGGGGACGAGCTCATGGTAAAGCCGCGTGGTCTCCGGCTCTGGCTCGACACTCAACTCCCGGCGCAGGACCCCGAGACAGGTCTGGTACTGTCTGAGCGCCGCCCCCCGCCTCCCCTGCCGCACGTACAGACGCATGAGCGCCCGGTGGACGGCCTCTTGAAGCGGGTCGAGGGCCAGGAGCCGCACGGCGGTTTGAATGCCCCCCTCGGTCGCTCCCGTGCGGGCCTGATGGGCCAAGAGCTTCGCCAGGGCGTGGATCGCGAGCTCGTGGAGCCGCTCGCGCTCCGCACGGAGCCACTCCTCGAACGCCTCCTCCCTCAGCCCTAGTCCTTCGAGCAGCTCTCCCTGATACAGCGCGGCCGCGCGCTCGAGCGCTCCCGGAGTCCCCTGAGTGACGAGCCCCTCGAAGGCCGCCACATCGACGGTCACGGCGGCGGGGTTCA
The DNA here is from genome assembly GCA_016193045.1 of Candidatus Rokuibacteriota bacterium. Classification (GTDB taxonomy): domain Bacteria; phylum Methylomirabilota; class Methylomirabilia; order Rokubacteriales; family CSP1-6; genus CSP1-6. The sequence goes on from JACPSW010000067.1 coordinate 14,231, forward strand.
GGGCAACGGTCTCCCCCCGGATGAGGAGACTCGGAGGTTTCGTCGGCGGGAGCACCTTGCGGAGCGCGCAGAGAGTCTGGCGAAGACTGTGGCGTGCCTGCTCGTCTGCCGTGTCGCCCCAGAGTAGCGCGGCCAGCTTCTCGCGCGAGTACGGCTGCCCCGGCCGCAGGGCGAGAAACGCCAGCAGGCCCTGGGCCTTCCTCGAAGGAAGGAGCCGGGCCTCTCCCTTGCCCAGTTGGGCGTGAAAACCCCCCAGGAGACTGAGGCTGAGAGTCGCCATCGCCCTTGTGTCGCCCGCAACGCCGATGCCAGGTCGACTTCGCCAAGAAAACAGGAAGTTGGGGCCCGGAGGGCCCACACAGGGCCCCGGCGGTGATCAAACCTTGACCAGCAGACCGAAAGCGCTTTTTGACGCCGCCCTGACGCGCCATTGACGCCCCTGCCCGTATAAAAAGGCCCAGAGACAGCGGCGACCTCTTGAGGGCAGTTCCAATCCAAGGAGGAGAAAACCATGCGGAAGCGGCGGCGAAGCATCGAGGCAATCGGGCTTTTCCTGGGCGGCATCCTGCTTCTGGCCCCCGTTGGGGGGGAAGCGGGCCACGAACCGTTCGGGACCTACGAGGACTGGACGACGGCCCCGACGATCCGGGCCGACCGCTGGCTCGGAAGCGGGGACTCGGGCCTGGAGACCCGCCGGGAACTCAACGGCGAGAAGCTCCGCATGAGCTTCCGCAAGGAAGGGGGGACTGTCTCCGACGCAGGCTCGACGGGATTCTTCAGCAACCGTCTCAACCTCGTCCCGCCGAGCGCCGACCAGATCGAGGCTGACCTCGAGATCCGTCGCCTGACACTCACGGGATGCATCGCCAACGCGACGGCGACGATCGCGCGGGCGGCCACGTTCGACCTCAACCGCTTCAGCGACGTGGCCGGCCCCCGACCACCCGGAGACCCGACCGGCGACCACATCGCGCGGGTCCAGGTATTTCGGACCTCGGACTCCCTGGACCCGGAAGGCGTCCTCACCGTCTCGGCCGTCCTTTTTCGCTGCAACAACGCTCCCTGCTCGGCGACGACCATCGTGGCCGGCCCGATCGTTCTCGGTCAGGTCGCGGTGAGGGAGCGGTTCCTCCCCCGGCTGATCTGGGACTCGGCCAACAACCAGTTCCTCGCCGGCCTTGACAGCAACCCCGACGTCCCCCTCCCCTACCCGGCGGCCGCCAACGTCCAGCCCGCCAACGTGCCGTTCGCGCTGATCCGCATCCAGCACCTGCCCGCCAACTGCACCATAGCATCCGGCGGTCCCACCGTGGGTGACGCGGAGATCCAGGTTCGCGAGGTTCACACGAACCTCTCGGCCATCGTTCCCTGATTGGACGAGGAAAGGAGGGACCACCATGAGAACCATGCGAAGTGGTGTGCGATCGATCGTCGTTCTCGCCGTTGCCGCGTTCATGCTCCCCGCGCTGGGGACGCCGGCCCAGGCGACCCACGAGCCGTTCGGGACCTACGAGGACTGGAGAAGCGCCAAGACCATCCGCTCCGACCGGTGGGCCGGGCGGGACGATCCCGCCCAGGAGGTAGAGCGCGACATCCGGGGCCACAAACTCCTGATGCGCCACCGCCGCCAGGGGGTCACGGCCCTGGGGGACGCCGGGTTCGTCGGGGCCTTCAACGTGATGTCGCTGAACAACCCTGCCGCCATCGACCAGCTGGAGGTGAAGTTCAACGTCCGTCAGGCCGCCGTGGTCGGGTGCGCGGCCAACCCGACCTTCACGCGCCTGCGCCCGGCCGGGATCTCCCTCAACAAATTCAACGACGGCACCTCGCCGGGGCCCGGCAACATGACCGGCGATCACTTCGTCCGCGTGCTGGTCAACCGCGAGGCCTTCACCGCCGACCCGGAGGGGGTGTTGACGGTTCAGGCCTTCGTGTTCCGGTGCATCAACGCGGTGTGCAGCAACGCCATCAGCAACGTGTTCGACCTAGCCGTCGCGACGGTCACGGTGGGAGAGAACTTCGCCCTGCGCGCGGTCTGGGACGCTCCCAACAACCAGTTCCTCGTCGGAGTCGGCAACCAGCCTGACGTGGCCCTGGGGTACAATCCGGCGATCAACCAAGGGCCGGCTCGGGTTCCGTTCGCCGACGTGAGGATGCAGGCCGTCGTCGCCAACTGCAGCGCAGCGCCCGCGCTCAACGACGCCGAGATCACGGTGGGTGAAGTCCGCACAAACCTCGGGGCGGTCATCCCCTGAGCGGCCGCGGATGGAGGGTGTGGCCCGGCGAGGCGGGGCTTGACGGCCTTCGTTTACAGGGATATAAGCAACGGACAGAGATTGAGGACCTTTCCGGTCCGAAATTGGCAAAATCCCCTGGGGGTCGAGGGAGGCGGATCCCAAATGATCTTCCTGCTTCTATTCATCCCGGTTGGCCTCGGGGCTGCATATGCCTTCTACAGGGTTGGCGCCCTGGCAGGACTCCCCCTCCTCCTCATCGGCCTCCTGTTGTTATGGAAGGGAGGTAGACACGTGATGGGCCATGCGAAGAAATCCCTGCTGTCGCTCATCGCCGCTCTGCTCGTTGCCCTGGCTGCCACTGGGTGCGCGAGCAGTCCGGGAGACATTGCTCCGATCACGCAGTTGAAGGAAGAGGCGAGACTTGCGGCCTTTTCCAACCTCGCCTTAGAGGTGAGAAGCCCCGATGATGTCCCCATGACCTCGACCGACCGGGAGAGACTCTCGAACCTGATTGTCACGATGATCAAGACCGAGGCTCCTGGCCGGTTCAAGGAAATCAACTCGCCAACTCCTCAGCCCTCGACTCTTCACGTCGCTCTCAACGTGACGAGATATGAAAAGGGCAATGCC
>JACPSW010000175.1 GCA_016193045.1 Candidatus Rokuibacteriota bacterium
AGCCACGACGGCAAGGAGACCGACGACCACCACCCCGATGGCCCACTGGGTGCCGCGCCCCGTTGGCCGGCCCACGACGCCGCCCGGGGTCATCCCACGCGCATGTCCCGGGTCACCGCCCGGCAATTCTGACCTCCCTGTCTCTTGGGCGAAGACGAAGGCGCATCAGGCGTCTCATGTCAATAATAGCGGGGGCGATGGGGCGGCCGGAAAGAAAACGAGCGGGAGGCCTCAGGCGCCATCGCCCTTCCATTCCGCCCAGCGCTCGGCCCGGAGCGGCAGCAGCACCGTAAAGGTCGTTCGGGCCCCCGGGGTGCTCTGGAAGCTGATCGTCCCGCCGTGGTCCTCGACGATCTTGTGGGTCAGGGCCAGGCCCAGCCCCGTCCCGCCGGGCTTCGTGGTGAAGAACGGGTTGAAGATCTTCGCGGTCGCGAAGGCGGGGATTCCCCGCCCCGTATCCTCGACCTCGACCTTGAGGCGACGCTCGTTCAGCCGGGCCACGGTGGGGCGGAGGAGCTCGGGGCCCATCCCCCACCCGGCCCGCAGCGTCAGGCGGCCGCCCCCCTCCATCGCGTCCAGCGCGTTTCCCACCAGGTTGACCAGGGCCCGGTAGAGATGCTCGGGGTCGGCCTGGATCGCCGGGAGCCCACGGGCATACTCGTGGACGGCGGTCACCCCCTGCGCCTCGATCTGGCCGGCGTAGAGCTCGAGCACCCGGTCCAGCAGCTCCGGCACGTGAACCGGCCGGAGAGAGAGCCGCGTGGGGCGCGCCAGCTCGAGGAGCCCCTCGACGATGCCGTTGATCCGCTCCAGCTCCCGCGGGACGACCGTCACGAAGTTCTGCCGGAACCGGGGATCGTCGAACTTCCGGGACAGGTGCCGGGTGAACGTGAGGAGCGACGTCAGCGGGTTCTTGACCTCGTGGGCCAGCCCCGCGGCGAGGGTCCCGAGGGCCGCCAGGCGATCCGACCGGCGCATCTGCTCCTCGAGCTGGCGCACGGCGGTGAGGTCCCGGAGAACCGCCACCACGCCGAGGTCCTTGCCCTCGCTCCCCTTGAGCGGCGCCGTGCTGATTTCGATGGGGACGGAGATCCCGTCGGGCCGCCTCAGGATCATGGACACGAAGGCGGCCCCCACGCGGCTCGCCACGGTCTCCATCAGGAGCTCGCCGACCTCCGGGCTGTGGGCGAAGACCTCCGTCGAGAAGCGCCCGCTCACCACGGCGAGGGAGCAGCCGGTGAGGGCTTCAGCGGCGCGGTTCAGCGTGACCACCCGGCCCTCCAGATCGAGGGTGATGATCCCGTTCGTCAGGGAGCCGAAGATGTTGTCCGTGTAGCTCTTCAGGTCCGACAGCTCGGCGAACCGCTGCCGGAGCTCGCCGTGGGCGGCCTCGAGCGCGCTGCGCTGCTGGAAGAGCTGACTGGCCATGTGGTTGAAGGCCACGGCCAGGCGGCCGATCTCGTCGGAGGTGGCGGGCTCGATGCGCTGGTCCAGCTCGCCCCGCGAGATGGCCGCCACACCTTCGGCCAGCCGGCGAACCGGACGCGCAATTCGCCGCGCCACCACGGCCGAGGCGATCGCGCCCAGCACCAGCGTGATCGCGGCGAGGAGGGCCAGCTCGCGGCGGGTCCGGGCGATCTCGGCCTCCATCCGGCGCTTGGAGAGCCCGACCCGCACGGTTCCCCAGCGCTGCCCTTCCACCTTCACCGGGACGGCGAATTCGAAGAGCGACTTGCCGTCCGGCGCCTTCGTCTCCTGGACCAGGGGGTCGTCGGCCTTCACCGCGCGCTGGGAGACCGGGTCCCCGGGGCTGGAACCCACGACCGCCGGCAGCGCGCTGTGGGCGGCCACCTTCCCCTCGGCGTCCAGGATGATGGCGTAGGCCACGTCGGTCTCCTGGGCCGCCTGGGTGACGTTCTGCTCGAGGGCCGTGAAGTTGTAAAGGAGGAGGGGGCCCGTGGAGACGGCGGCCAGGTTCCGCGCCAGGAGCCTTCCCCGTCGCTGGACCTCTTCCACGATGGCGGACCGCTGGCTGTTGTCCACGATCGCCACGAGGGCGGCCATCACGAGGAGGATGACCAGCACGGTTCCCCACAGGAGCTTGGCCTGGAGGGAGACGAACCTGAAGGGGAGCGGTGCCGGCGTCATGGTGCGCTCACGGCTTCCGATCCAACCAGATCTTCCGGAGCGGGATGTAGGGATCACCCAGGCCGTTGACCTCGACGCTCCGGACGTAGGGCTGGAAGAGCCGCTCGTAGGTGTGGTGCAACATGGGGATGAGCGGGGCGGCCTCCAGGATTATTTCTTCGGCCTTGCGGTAGAGCTCAACCCGGCGCTGAAGGTTTCCTTCCCGTCGCGCCTGGAGCAGGAGTTCATCCACCACCGGATCGGTATAGCCAAAAAAGTTGCGGGGGCTCTGGGAGTAAAACAGCTTCGAGAGGAAGTTGTCCGGATCGGGAACGTCAGCGTACCAGGCATAGAGAAACGCCGGCAGCTTCTTCTCCGCGAGCATCTTCGAAAAGGACGGCCAGTCCGTCAGATATTGAAACTCCGCTCGAACCCCCACGGCCTCGAGATATCTCTTGATGTGCTGATGCTCGCGGAGGATTCCTTCGTGCTTGACGCTGGACCAGATGGGAATCGGTGGAAGACCGCGGCCCCCCTGGTACCCTGCCTGGGCCAGAAGCTCGCGCGCCCTCGCAGGGTTGTAGGCGTAGCCCTGCAGCTTGGGAAGCGTCCCAGCAAGACCTCCTGAATCAGCGCCTGCCGGTCGATGGCGTGGATCAGAGCCTGGCGCACCCGTCGGTCATGCAGCGGCTTTATGCGGGTATTCAGACCGTAGAACCTCACGCTGATCATGGGACGCCTGACATAGATATATTTTTCTTCCGCGATCACTCGGCGGTAATCCTGGGTGGGGGGCGGGGCATCCTCGAGGTTCCCCCGCTGAAACTCCTCAAATATTGAGTCCCAGTTCCCACCGGGAAAGATCCGGTAGACGATGCGCGAAAGCCGGGGAGCACCGTCGAGGTAGTCCGGGTTGGCTTCCAGAACGATCTCCCTCCCTCGATCCCATCGGACGAATTTGAACGGACCGGTGCCGATCGGCTGACTCCCGAAATTCTCGCCCAGCTGCTTGACCAGCTCTCGCGGCACGATCTTGGCGTGGCCGACGGCCAGGACCGACACGAAGGGCGCCAGAGCCTCGGTGAGGGTCACCTGGACAGTGTGTTGGTCAACGGCCACCAGTCCCGCGACCTCCTTTGCCTTCCCCTCCCTGAACTCCCGGGCGCCTCGAATGCTCAGAAAAAGGTCG
>JACPSW010000176.1 GCA_016193045.1 Candidatus Rokuibacteriota bacterium
AGGAGAGGATGATCACCAGATAGGGGAAGGACTGCCAGGCGTCCACGACCCGCTGCACGGCGATGTCGTACTTGCCCCCGAAGTAGGCGCTCGTGACCCCGACGAGGGTGGCGAGCGAGATCGCGAGGAGCACGGCCGCGAACCCGACGATGGCTGACACCCGCGCCCCGTAGACGATCCGGCTGAAGAGGTCCCGTCCGAGGTTGTCCGTTCCCAGCCAGAACTCCCCGCCGGGCGGCTTGAGCCGTGCCTTCAGAAAGCTCTCGTCGTAATGGTAGGGCGCGATCCAGGGGGCGAACGCGGCCATGACCAGCAGCACCATTACGATGACGCCGCCGAAGGCGCCGAGCGGCTTGCGCCTGGCGAAGGACCAGGTCAGGCGGAGGCCCGCTGAGGCCCCCCAGGGCTTCCGGCGGATCGCGGGCGGGGCCAGGGTCTCGACGTGGTTCGACATCGCTCAGTACCGGATCCTCGGATCGATGAGGGCGTAGAGCATGTCCACGACCAGGTTGATCGTGACGACGATCGTGACGATCACGAGGTTGACCCCCTGGACGACGGGGTAGTCGCGCTGGTTGATCGCCTCGAACAGAAAGCTCGACACGCCCGGGAGGCCGAAGATGGTCTCGAACACGACGGTCGCGCTCAGGACCTGGGCGATCTGGATCCCGAGAATGGTGACCACCGGGATGATGGCGTTCCGAAGGCTGTGCTTCAGGACGACCGCCCGTTCGGCCAGGCCTTTCGACCAGGCGGTGCGCACGTAGTCCTGGCGCACCACCTCCAGGAGCTGGGCGCGCGTGAGCCGCATGATGGCGGCCCCCGACGCGAGCCCCAGGAGGAAGCCCGGCAGGAGGAACTGGGCTAGGTGGGCCCAGGGATCCTCGGCGAAGGTCGTGAAGCGGATCGGCGGGCTCCATCCCCAGTAGACGGCCGGCAGCACGATGGCCAGCGTCGCCAGCCAGAACCCCGGGACCGACAGCCCCAGAATGGCGGCGCTCCGGGCGACATAGTCCTTCGCCGTGTCCTGCCGGGTGGCGGAGATGACCCCGACCGGGATCCCCAGGAGCACGGCAAAGAAGATCGCCACGGCCCCGAATTCAAGCGTCACCGGGAGGCGGTAGAGGAGCTCCTGGACGACCGGCCGGCCGGTCCAGAGGGACTGGCCGAGGTCGCCCCGTAGGACCTTTCCGAGCCAGACGAAGTACTGGACGTGCATCGGCTTGTCCAGCCCCAGCTTGACCCTCAGCTCGTCTAGATCCCTGGCGTAGGCGTTGTCCTGCAGCATGAGCTCGACCACGTCGCCGGGGATCACGCGCGAGAGCGAGAAGACGATGACGGACGCGATGAGAAGGGAGGGGATCGCGACGAGCAGCCGCTTGAGGAGGTACTTCCGCACGGGTTTATCCGCGGGGCCTCGCGAGCGGAACTGGAGGAGCCGGGCGGAGCACGGCGGGTCCCCCGCGCTCCGGGCCGGCCCCCCGGCCCCGAATCACGTCGTTCCGTCGGACCCGAACCCCTACTTGTCCCACCACGCAGCGAGGAAGCGGCCGCCGTAGTCGTAGCCCAGGTTGGACATGTAGTCTTTCAGGGCGGGGTCCCAGGCTGAGGGGGAGGTGATGGACGGGATCGTCAGGTAGTACTGCTGTGTGGCCAGATACCGCTGGAGGTCGTAGATGATCTTCTTGCGCCGGGCCACGTCCAGGGTTCTCCGCTGCAGCTCCACCTGGTCGGTGACGAGCGGATCGTTGACGTGGCTCTGGTTCTTCGCGCTTTCGGGGGAATACTGCTGCAAGAAGTTGTCGGGATCCAGGGCCGGCAACTGGGGGCCATAGACCATGTGCTCGAACTTCCCCAGATAGCTCGACGAGATGTACGCAGCGTAGGACGGCTTCTGATTCAGTGTGGCCTTGACCCCCACGTCCTTGAAGTACTTCATGATCAGCTGGGCGGTGTCGATGAGCTCCTGCGAGCCGTAATGGAAGAAGTCGATGGTGACCTCGAAGCCCTTGCCCTGGCCGGCCTCGGCCAGGAGCCGCTTGGCCTCGGCGGGGTTGTACTCGTAGTACTTGGCCCCCTCGCCGAGCTGGGCCCAGGGGATCGCCCACTCCTTGAGCGCGGCCGGAACGGGCGGGTTCTTCGCGCCCTTCCCCTCGTTGGTGGCGTCAAGGATCCCTTGCCGGTCGATGGCCATCGACAGGGCCCGCCGGACCCTGACGTCGTTGAACGGCGCCTTGTCAGTCCGCATGCCGACGTGCGTCATGACATTGTAAGGGAAGTCCTCGACCATCGCGAGGTTCGGCCGCCGGGCCTTGACCTCCTTCATCGTATTCCAGAGCACCCGCCCGTAGAACTCGGGGCCGAGATCCAGCTGCCCGGAAAGGAACGCCGCCAGGCGGGTCGACTTGTCCTCCATCTCGTAGGCCTCGATCCGGTCGAGGTACGGAAGCCCCTTCTGGAAGTAATCGGGGTTTCGCACGTAGACGATCCGTGACTTGATCTCGTGCTTTTCGAGGATCCATGGACCCGTGCCGATTGCCGCCTCGGCCTTCTTGAGATCGCCGAACTTCTCCACGGCCTCCCTGGCCACGATCGCCAGGGCCATGGGGGTCGCCAGATAGTCGAGGAACCAGGCGAAGGGCTTCTTGAGCGTGAGCTTCACCCGGTACTTGTCAAGCACCTCCATGTTGTCCAGATCCGCCATCATGTAGCGGTTGGCGTTTTCCTTGCTGGACGTGAACCGGTCGACGGTGTACTTCACGTCGTTGGCGGTCAGCTCGCGGCCGTTGACGGGCGGCGTGTTGTGCCACCGGACGCCCTCGCGGAGCTTGAAGATGTAGGTGACCTCGTTGGGCTGGGTCCACGACTCGGCCAGATCCCCCTCCAGCGGGAACGTGCCGGGAACGATGGAGGGGCCGGCCTTGTGCTTGAGGAGGCGGCTGTGGGTGAAGCTGTACACGATCTGCGGCTTGTAGGAGTGCCCTCCGCGCATGTGGATGTCGAGCGTGTCCGGGTCATAACCCCGGAACCTGAGCGTGCCTCCCCGCTTCGGTGTCTGCGCTCCGCCAGGGGCGGGGGCCATCACCGTTGCCGCGGCGAGGCCGGTGGCGCCTAACTTCAGGAGATCGCGACGGGTGAAGGTCCTGTCCGGGTGGGAATCAGCGCTCATGGGGGCCTCCTTCCCGAAAGGGGCGAGATCGGTTTTCCCTACATTATTGAGAATCCAGCAGATGTCAAGGCCGATGTAAATGCGCCGTGCGCCTTGACAGAACGAGGCGGCCCGGCTAGGTTAGGCCCATGCAAATCAGCCAGTACCGCTGCGTGGCCTGCGGCAACTGCATCCCCGTCTGCCCCGTGGGGGCGATCTACATCGACCCCCTGGTCGGGCGCGCGCAGGTCAACCAGGACGAGTGCGTCGAGTGCTTCACCTGCTTCCGCGGGATGTCCAAGGAGCACCTCTTCCCGCCCATGGTGCGGGCCATCCGGAAAGTCGCCAAGGCCTTCCGCTTCCGCTTCGACCCCGAGCCCGACATCTGCCCCACCGACGCGATCCTGCCCCAGGAGCTCCAGTGGCCGCGCATCGTCCGCCGCGCCTTTTCGGACCCCCAGGTCCCCCACGAGTCCACCGGCATCCACGGCCGGGGCACGGCGGAGGTGAAGACCAACGACGTCACGGGCCGGGTGAAGGAGGGGGAGGCGGGATTCGTCATCGAGTTCGGCCGCCCCGGCGTCGGCGCGCGCTTCCGGGACATCCAGCGGATGACGCAGCGCCTGGCCGCCGCGGGGGCCGAGTTCGAGAAGAACAATCCCGTGACGTCGCTCATGACCGACCCCGCGCGCGGCCTGATCCGCGAGGACATCCTGAGCGAAAAGGTCCTGTCGGCCATCGTCGAGATCAAGGTGGGGCTGGAGCAGGTCCCGGCCGTGCTCCAGATCGTCCGCGGCGTCTCCCGCGAGCTCGACACGGTGGTGGCGGTGGGGGTCTCGACGCGCTGCGACGCGCGCGGCGAGGACCCGCTGGCCCGGCTCCTGGAGGCGGAGGGGTATCCGACCTACCGCGGCAAGACCAACCTCGGGCTGGGCCGGGTGACGCGGCAGGCGGTCGTATGACGAATACCCTCCACCGCTGGAGCGAGCACTACGCCGTCGAGCGGCGGCCCGCCGCCGCCCCGGTGGAGAACGACTACATCGTCTTCGCCATGGCGACGCGGACCCTTAACGACGACGACCTCGTGGCGAAGTACCGGACCTTCGCCCGCCTGGCCCTGCGCCACACCCCGGTCAACATCGGCGACGCGACGAAGGGCGGGGCCCTCCGGCCCCAGCCCCGCCTGAACCCGCTCGCCCACTGGCGCCGCCAACACCGTCCCGACCCGGAGCGCGTGATCAGGGAGATCGACGGCTCGACGACGATGGCGGCGGTCTTTTCGCGATTCGAAGATATGGAAGCGTTCGTCAGGGACCTCCGGGACGCCGGCCTCGGGGTCTCCATCAACATCAGCGCCCCCATGGAGGCGGCCCACCGCTGCTGCGAGGAGGCCGGCATCAAGCGGCACAGCGTGGAGTACTCGCTCGGCTTCCAGGGCCGCGTCGAGCGGCTGCCGGACCGCGTCGTGCTCGAGATCGGCACCATGTGCGGCCACGGCATGATCGCCCACAATCTCGTCAAGAAGCTCCTCGACTGGGTCAAGGAGGGGCGCCGCACGCCGAAGGAGGCCACGCAGTACCTGGCGCGCTTCTGTTCCTGCGGCGTGTTCAACCCCGCGCGGGCCGAGCAGATCTTCGACAAGGCGCGCACCGGCACTTCCTGAGCCCGCTGCCGTCATGAAGGCCGCCCAGGTCCTGATGCAGATCCTCCGGGCGGAGGGCGTGCGCTACCTCTTCGGCAACCCCGGCACCACGGAGCTCACCTTCCTCGACGCCCTGCCCGACTCGGGGCTCGAGTACATCCTGGCGCTCCAGGAGGCGACGGCGGTGGCCGCGGCCGACGGCTACGCCCAGGCCTCGGGAACGGTCGGCGTCGTCAACCTCCACGTGGCCCCGGGAGTGGCCAACGGCCTCTCCATCCTCCACAGCGCGTCCCGCGCCAAGACGCCGCTGGTCCTCACGGCGGGACAGCAGGATAGCCGCTTCCTCTTCCAGGACCCCATCTTGAGCGGTGACCTCGTCCAGCTGACCGAGCAGTTCACCAAGTGGTCCTACGAGATCCGGCGCGCCGAGGAAGCTCCCGCGGCGCTGCGCCGGGCCCTGACCCTCGCGAAGACGCCCCCCACGGGCCCGGTCTTCCTCTCTCTCCCCATGGATCTCATGACCCACGTCGTCGAGGATCAGGGGGCGCCGACCCCCCCTGTGGCGACGCGGACCCTTCCGAACCCGGCGGCGCTGAGAGCGGCCGCCGAGACGCTTTCCCGGGCGAAGGCCCCGCTCATCGTGGCGGGCGACGGGGTCGCGCGCTCAGACGCGGTCGGGGAGCTGGTCGGGCTCGCCGAGCTGATCGGCGCCCGGGTGTACGGCGAGCCCGTCTACCGGCGGACCAACTTCCCCGGCGACCATCCCCTGTGGCGCGGCGGCCTCTTCCCGTCGGCCCCCGGCGCGCGCAAGGCCCTGAACGACGCCGACTGCGCCCTGATGGTCGGCGCCAGCGTCTTCACCTGGTTTACGTACGCCCCGGGCGAGCCTTTCGCCCCGGGCCAGGTCGTGATCCAGCTCGACGACGACCCGAGGGAGATCGGGAAAAACTACCCGGTCACTCAGGGAATCGCGGCGGATCCAAGGTCCACCCTCGTCGCGCTCGCGCGCGAGGTCGGCGCTCTCATGACCGAGACCGCCCGAGCCACGGCGCGGGCCCGCACAGCCGAGGTCGCGAAGGCGAAGGCGACGTACCAGAAGGGGCTCGCGGCGACGGCCGAGGCCGATAAGGACCGGACGCCCATCAGCGCGGCCTTTCTCATGCAGACCCTGTCCCAGGTGGCGCCCGACGATGTGGTCATCGTGGACGAGACCGCTTCATCGATCCGCTACGTCCTGGGCTATCTTCCGTTCAAGCGCGCGGGCTCCTTCTACGGCTCGAAGACGGGGACCCTCGGCTGGGGGATGGGCGCCGCCATCGGGGTGCAGCTGGCGGACCCCGGCCGGAAGGTCGTGGCCACCATCGGGGACGGCTCGGTGATGTACGCCTGCCAGGCCCTCTGGACGGCCGCCCACTACCGCCTGCCCATCACCTACGTAGTTCCCAATAACGCCTCCTACGCGATCCTGAAGATCGGGATGCGGGGGATGGGGCTCGACTCGGCCAAGCGCGGCATCTATCCCGGCATGGACCTCGTGGAGCCCGAGATCGACTATGTGGCCCTCGCGCGGTCCATGGGGGTGGAGGCCGAGCGGGTGGAGCGACCCGGGGATCTGCGCGCCGCCCTGGAGAAGATGCTCGCCGCAGGCGGCCCCACACTCGTGGATGTCGCCATCGATCGGTCAGTCAAATCCGAACGGTAAGGAGGAACACGACAATGCGGAAGATCGTGCTCTCGCTGGCCGCGCTGCTCGTCTTCGCCGTGGCGTCGTCGGACGCCCAGTTCAGGATGCCGCGGACGCTGGTGTGGACCGCCTACGACGTGGGCTCGGCGGGCTACAGCCAGGCCGCCTCCATCGGCCACGCCATGGCGACCAAGGAGGGGATCACGCTCCGGGTCATCCCGGCGGGCAACGACATGGCCCGGCTGATCCCGGTGGCCAAGCGCACCGCCCACTTCGGCGCCTTCGGGAACGCCTTCTTCCTCTCCCAGGAGGGCGTGATGGACTTCGCCGCCCCCGAGTGGGGGCCCCAGGCCCTGCGCATCCTGGGGGCGGCGTGGGCCCCGTTCAACACGGGCGCCGCCTCGTGCGCCGGCGACGCGGGGATCAAGACCGTCTTCGACATGAAGGGCAAGCGGATCGCCTGGGTGGTGGGAGCGCCGGCGCTGAACATCAACATGACGGCGTTCCTGGCGGCGGGGAACCTCACCTGGACCGACGTCCAGAAGCTCGACTTCCCGAGCTGGGGCGCCTCCGGACGGGCCGTGATCGAAGGCAAGGCCGACTGCTACATCGCGAGCACCAACTCGGGCCCCGTCTACGAGCTGGCGAACTCGCCGCGCAAGTACTCGCCCGCCGCCATGCCGGACCCGAAGCAGGACCGCGCCGCCTGGGAGCGCCTGAAGAAGATCGCGCCGTTCTTCGATTACAACCTGGCCACCATCGGCGCGCCCCCGGTGTCCAAGGAGACCCCTCACGTCGGGGCGACCTACGGCTACCCCATCGTCACCACCTTCGTCTGGCAGGACGCGGAGCTGGTCTATCACCAGACCCGGATGATCTACGACCTCTTCCCGGAGTACAAGGCGGCCTGGCCCGGCAACGAGGGGTTCGCGCTGGACCTGCAGCGCCTCAAGTGGGTGGCCCCCTACCACGACGGCGCGATCCGCTACTTCAAGGAAAAGAAGGTCTGGTCGGACGAGCTGGAGCGGCACAACCAGGCCCTCGTCCGGCGCCAGGAGACGCTGGCCCGGGCCTGGGAGCGAACACTCGACGAGGCCCAGAAGCAGAAGGTCGGGACGGCCAAGTTCGCCGACCTCTGGATGCAGATCCGCACCGAGGAATTGAAGAAGGGCGGGTTCGACCCGTACTGGGAAAAGAAGTTCTGGTAGGAGCGGCGAAGCGGTAGGCCGGCATGGCCGACGAGTCGGTCCAGCGGCACCGCCCCCTGAGGGGGGGCTGGCTCGTCGTCTTTGTCGCCCTCACGCTCGTCGGGCTCTTCCTGGCCATCAACCATCTGTTCAACCTGCGGTTCTTCGTGGGCTTCGTCCTCCTGGAGAACCGCTACCTCTACTTGCTGCTGGCCACCTTCTTCTCCTCCGCCTTCCTCCTCTTCCCGGCCGGGAAGGAGGCGGGGGCCCGCGTGCCGTGGTACGACGTCCTCTTCTTCCTGGCCGCTCTCGGGGCGTCGCTCTACTTCGCCTGGAACGGAGAGCGCATGGTGCGGGAGGCCTGGGAGTTCCAGGCCCCGGCGGCCGCCGTCGGGGTGGGGGTGGTCTTGTGGCTCCTCCTGCTCGAGGGCGCCCGGCGCACGGGCGGGCTGGCCCTGGCGCTGATCCTCCTCGTCTTCTCCCTCTATCCCGTGTATGCGGGGAACCTGCCGGGTCCCATCGCCGGCTTCAGCCTCTCCTTCGCCGACACCATCCGCTATCAGACGGCGAGCGTCGAGGCGGTGCTGGGAATCCCGATGCGCGTCTTCGGTAATCTCCTCGTCGGGTTCATCCTGTTCGGGGCCGCCCTTCACGTCACCGGGGCGGGGCAATTTTTCACAGGGATCTCCATGGCGTTGCTGGGGAACGTCAGGGGAGGGACGGCCAAGGTGGCGGTGGTGGCCAGCGGCCTCTTCGGCACCATGAGCGGGAGCTCGGTCAGCAACGTCCTCGCCACGGGCGCGGTCACCATCCCCGCCATGAAGCGGACCGGCTTCCGCGCCGAGGACGCGGCCGCCGTGGAGGCCAACGCGTCCAGCGGCGGCGTGCTCACCCCCCCGGTCATGGGGGCCGTGGCCTTCGTGATGGCCTCCATCCTCGCGACCCCCTACGTGTACGTCGCCGCGGCGGCGGCCGTCCCGGCGTTCCTCTTCTTCCTGAGCCTGTTCCTCCAGATCGATGCCTACGCCGCCAAGTACGGGATCCGCGGCCTCCCCCGGGAGGAGCTCCCGCCCCTCTGGGGGACCATCAAGGAGGGGTGGTTCTACGTCCTGGCGTTTGGCGTCCTGGTGTTTCTCCTCATCTATCTGCGACAGGAGGCGCTGGCCCCCTTCTACGCCACGGCGCTCCTCCTCGTCTTGGCGATGCTCCGGCGCGAGACCCGCTGGACGGCCTCCCGCGCCCTGGGCTTCGTCGTCTCCACGGGTCGGACGCTCGTGGAGCTGGTGACGGTGCTCGCGGCGGTGGGGCTCCTGATCGGGGGGCTGACGGTCACCGGAGTCATCGGCACCTTCACCAGCGACGTGGTCCGCATCGCGGGCGGAAACGTCACGGCCCTCATCCTCCTGGCCGCCGTGGCCTGCTTCGTCCTCGGGACCGGGCTGACCATCACCGCCTCCTACATCTTCCTGGCCATCATGATGGCCCCCGCCCTGGTCCAGCAGGGGATGAACCCCATGGCGGTCCACCTCTTCATCCTCTACTGGGCGGTGCTCTCGGAGATCACGCCCCCCGTGGCGCTCTCGGTCGTTGCGGCCTCAGGCCTGGCCGGCTCACCGGTCATGCGCACCATGATGGAGGCCATGCGCTTCGGCGCGGTCAAGTACGCGCTGCCGTTCTTCTTCGTCTACAACCCCGCCCTTGTGCTCCAGGGGGGGACCCCCCTCGTCCTGTTCGAGGTCGTCCTGGCCGCCGTGATCGGTCTAGCCCTGGTCGCCTACGCCTTGCAGGGGTATCTGCCCTGGATCGGCGCCCTGAACAACACCCCCCTCGGATACGGGATCCGGCTCCTCCTGATCATCGCCGGCCTCCTTCTCGCGTTACCTGAGCGCCTGACTACCTTCCTCGGCCTGGGGGTGGCAGCGATCGTCTACGGCGGGGGAGTGCTCGCCTGTCGAACCCGCTGGCTCCCCCTAGTGCGGCCGGAAAGCTAGGGTCAGGAAAGCTAGGGTCAGGCATGCGTATTTGCGTAGGGGGCTGACGACCTGGGGCGGCGCTCACTTGGCGCACTCGCTCCAACGCAAATACGCATGCCTGACCCCATGACGAGGACGGGCGGGGAGTGGGTCGTGGAGGCTCTCCGGGCCGAGGGAGTCCGCCACGTGTTCGGGATCCCCGGTATCCACAACCTCGCGATCTACGATGCGCTCCTCCGCCAGCCCGCGATCACCCACATCCTGGCCCGCCACGAGCAGGGCGCGGCCTTCATGGCCGACGGCTATGCCCGGGCCTCGGGCCGGCCGGGCGTGGTGGTCGTCACCACCGGCCCCGGGGCCACGAACACCCTCACCCCGTTGGTCGAGTCCTACGCCGGCTCCCAGCCGGTGCTGGTCGTCATGTCCGACATTCCGAGCGCCCTCATCGGGAAGGAGGTGGGCGCGCTCCACGAAGTCCCGAACCAGATCGAGTGCTTCAAGCCCGTCTGCCGGTGGGCCGAGACCCTGGGCGACGCTCGCGCGATCCCCGGCGCAGTCCAGGGGGCGTTTCACTTGTTCAGGAGTGGCCGCCCCGGGCCCATCGCGCTGTCGATCCCCACCGACCTCCTCACGGCCTCCGTGGAGGGCCAGCTCACTCCGGGAGGGAGCGGGCGGCGCCCTCCCTGTGAGGTGCGACTGATCGAGGAGGCCGCGCGGCGCCTGGGCGGCGCCCGGCGCCCGCTGATCATCTCCGGAGGCGGCGCCGTCGCGGCCGAGGCGGGCGGCGAGCTGGAAGCCCTCGCGGAAAAACTCCGGGCGCCCGTGGTCACGACGGTCATGGGGCGCGGGATCATCCCGGAGACCCATCCGCTCTGGCTGGGGGTTCTCCCCAACAAGCGAGCAACGCAGGAAGCGATCGAGGCCGCCGATGTGATCCTGGCGGTGGGGTGCCGCTTCGCCCACCGCTCGACCCGGGGGCTCCTCCTGAACCTCTCGTTCCGGCCGGATCAGACGCTGGTCCATCTGGATCTCGACGCGACGGTGATCGGAAAGATGTACCCGCCCACACTGGGGATCGTCGGGGACGCGCGGGACGGGCTCGCGGGCCTCGTGACCGCCCTCGGGCCCGGGGCGGGGACTTCAGCGTGGGACTGGAACCGGCTCCAGAATCTCCGCGCCGCGCGCGGGCCGCGCCATACGTCGGATGTGGAACGGCTAATCGCGCTCCTTCGGGAAGCCCTCGCGCCGGACGCGATCGTCGTCAACGATCAGACGGGGATCAATTACTGGATGGAGTGGCACTTCCCCGTCCTCGGCCCCCGGACCTTCCTATACCCGGTGGGCTCCGCCACGCTCGGCTACGCCGTGCCCGCCGCCGTCGGCGCCAAGGTGGCCCATCCCGAGCGCCAGGTGGTCGCGGTGGTGGGGGATGGCGGCTTCCTCTTCTCGGTCAACGAGCTGGCGACGGCCGTCAAGTACGGGCTCGGGGTGGTGTTCCTCGTCCTGAACGACCAGCGCATGGGGGCCATCAAGTGGCTGCAGGAGGCCCTCTACGGCCGGTGGGGGGAGGCCGAGCTGGCGAATCCCGACTTCCCCGCGCTGGCTCGGGCCTTCGGGCTCCCGGGGCAGCGCGTCGAGCGGCTCGACGACCTCCCGCAGGCCCTGGACAAGGCCCTGAGCGACCCCGGCCCCGCGCTGCTCGAGCTGCCACTGGCGATCGATCCCCCCTGGGAGCTTTAGCGTCCGCGGTCAACCCGGGACAACAGCGTATCGGACCGTGCACAGCGGAGTTCGCCTTGCGCGCTCTGGGTGGATCGGCTATGCTGAGCCGGCCAACAAGAGGCCGTTGAAATGGTCGCCCTTCGGTCGAGCGGACCGGTGCTGTACCCCGCAGGGTCGGACCACGCGTCAGCGCCGACGCTTGTGGTCCGTGAGACCGGTCCGGCCGCCGCGCCCAAACCGCGGCTCCTCGCCCGCGTGCGCGAGGCCGTCCGTTCCCGCCACTATAGCCGCCGCACCGAGAAGGCGTACGTTCACTGGATCAAGCGGTTCATCTTCTTCCACGGCAAGCGCCACCCGGCTGAGATGGGCGCGGCCGAGGTCACCGCGTTCCTGACATCTCTCGCCGTCCGCGACAAGGTCGCGGCCTCCACCCAGAACCAGGCCCTGA
>JACPSW010000150.1 GCA_016193045.1 Candidatus Rokuibacteriota bacterium
GTGGGAACAGCCGCACCACCACCTTCTTCGATCCGTATCCCTTCTACGTCCAGCGCGGGCAGGGGGCGACGATCTGGGACGCCGATGGCGTGGCGCGGCTCGACTTCAACGGCAACTACACGAGCCTCATCCTGGGTCATGCGCCCCCCGAGGTGGTGAAGGCGATCCAGGAGGCCGCCGCGCTGGGTGCCTCCTTCCCGGCACCCACCGAGCACGAGATCCGGCTGGCCGAGATCCTGACCCGGCGCATCCCGTCCCTGGAGACGGTCCGCTTCACCAACTCGGGGACCGAGGCCACGCTGAACGCCGTGCGCGCGGCACGCGCGTTCACCGGCCGGCCCAAGATCGCCAAGTTCGAGGGCGCCTACCACGGCACCCACGACTGGGTGCTGGTGAGCGTGACGCCGGACCTCGAGCAGGCGGGGTCGCGGAAGCGCCCGAAGCCCGTGGCGGGGTCCGCGGGCATCCCGCCCGCGGTGCTGAAGCACGTCGTGGTCCTGCCGTGGAACGATGCCGAGGCGTGCGAGAAGATCCTGGTCCGGGAAGGGGACACGGTCGCCGCCCTCCTCGTGGATCCGCTCCTCGGAATCGGCGGTGTCCTGCCTCCGGTCGACGGGTTTCTCCAGCGGCTGAGCGACGTCACGGCGCGCCTCGGCATTCTCATGGTCTTCGACGAGGTGATCTCGTTTCGCGTCGCTCCGGGCGGGGCGCAGGAGCGTTTCGGCATCAGGCCCGACCTGACCACGCTCGGCAAGATCATCGGCGGCGGCCTGCCGGTCGGCGCCTTCGGCGGGCGGGCTGATGTGATGAACTCTTACGATCCGCGCGGGGGGCGGGCGCGGATCGGCCACGGCGGGACCTTCAACGCCAACCCCCTGACCATGACGGCGGGGGTCGCCACGCTGGAGGCGCTGACCCCTGAGCGATTCACCCACCTGGAGGCTCTGGGGGAGCGGCTGCGTTCCGGCGTGACGAAGCTCCTCCGGCGGGCCAGGCGCGGGGGGCAGGTAACAGGAGTGGGCTCGCTCTTCTGCCTGCACTGGACGAAGAAGCGGCTCACCGATTACCGGTCCAGCCGCCCTGCCGACCCCGGCGAGCCGCTCAGGATCTTCATGGGCCTTTTGAACCAGGGCGTTCTGCTGACCCAGCGCGGGCTCGGCTGCTGCTCGGCGGCGATGACCGAGGCCGACGTGGACCGGTTCGTGGCCGCCCTCGAAGGGGTTCTCCAAAACGACCGGAAATGAGAGAATAGGAGCGCGGCAATGGCCAAGATTATCGATCTCAACTGCGACATGGGGGAGAGCTACGGGCGCTGGACGCTGGGCGCCGACGAAGCCATCATGCCGTTCATCAGCTCGGCCAACATCGCATGCGGCTATCACGGGGGGGAGCCGCACGTGATGAGGAAGACCGTGGCGCTGGCGCTCAAGCACAAGGTTGCCGTCGGCGCCCACCCCGGGCTGCCCGACCTGATGGGATTCGGCCGCCGCGTGATGGACGTGAGCCCTCAAGAGATCAAGGATTACATGTGCTACCAAACCGGCGCCCTTCGCGAGTTCATGAGAGTGGCCGGCGGGGACCTCCAGCACATGAAGCCCCACGGCATCCTCTACACCATGGCGGAGCGCGACGAGGCGCTGGCCCAGGCCATCGGGGAGGCCGCCCTGGAGTCGGGCCGAGGGCTCATCCTGATGGCCCTCGCCTCGGGGAAGTACGACGCCACCTGCCGGAAGATCGGCTGCCGCGTCGCGTCGGAGGGCTTTGCCGACCGCGCGTACAACGTCGACGGGACGTTGGTCTCGCGCAAACTGCCGGGTTCCCTCATCACGGATCCCGCCACGGCGGCGCAGCAGGCGGTGAAGATGGCGACGACGGGAAAGGTCCTCACCCTGGACGGGGTGGAGATCGACATCTCGGTGCAGACGATCTGCTGCCACGGCGACACGCCGGGGGCCGAGAAGATCGTCCGCGCGGTGCGCGAGGCGCTGGAGAAGGCCGGCGTCGCAGTCAAGCCGCTGCGCGACTGGCTCCCGGCGGCGTAGGCGATGAGGCTGAGCCGGGCCGCCTCGCTGCTCCTGGTCCCGCTGGCGGCGGGCTGCGCGTTGGCGCCGCTTCCGGCGGTGACGGCGCTGAAGGGTCAAGACCCGAGTGATCAGGAATGGGACGCCAAGGAATGCCGGTGGGAAGCCCAGCGGGTGAGCGACTACGATCCGAATCACTCGCCGGCGGCGAACTTCATCCAGGATATCTTCTTCTGGGGGACCGCCGGAGCGGCGGTCGGCGGGACCATCACGGGCCTGCCCGCGACGACGGCGAGCGAGGCGACCGAGGGTTTGATCGCGGGGGCCGGCGCCGGCTCCATCGCGGGCGGGGTGGAAGGGTTCAGGGGGCGACGAGGGTTCGAGCGCGCCTTTCGAGCGTGCATGGAGAGCCGCGGCTACACGGTCGCGGCGGCCGAGACAAAGGAGGAGCGGAAATGAAACGCGTGATGGCAGGGTTGATCGTGATCGCGTTCGGAATCGCGGTCGCGGGCTGCGCCGGGACGCAGCCGACGGTGTACGCCTATCCGGCGAAAGGGCAGACCGCCGAGCAGCAGTCCCGCGACATGAACGAGTGCATGGCGTGGGCGAAGCAGCAGACGGGCTTTGATCCCACGACCGACACCGCCAAGGGCGCGGGGTTGGGCGCGCTGGTCGGGGCGGTGGGCGGCGCGGCGGCGGGCGCGGCCATCGGCGCGGCGGTCGGGAGCCCGGGCACCGGCGCGGCCATCGGCGCCGCCGCCGGCGGCCTCGGCGGCGCGGGGGTCGGCGGCACGCTCGGCTACACGAAGAACAAGGATGGGTACGACCGGGCCTATGCCGCCTGCATGTCGACCCGGGGCTACACCGTCAAGTAGCTGAGCGTCTTCGACGGCGAGGGGAGCGCATCTCGGCTCCCCCGCCGTCCAAGGGGCCCCGCTTGGGCCTCGCCCTCGCCTTCGTCTGGTTCCTCCTGGCTCGCGTGGCCCACGCGGGCGAGGAGTTCCCGTCTTTTCTGCCGGGTGCCGACCAATTTCCCCCGGACGTCCGCTCCGAGATCATCAGTGTCTGGACCGACTACACCTTGACGCGCGTGGTGGCCGGCCGGCCGGCGCGGGCCCCCCTCGAGATCTACCGCCTCTTCGTCGATCACCCGGACGTCACCGCCGCCGCCTCCCGTCACCTCGGTCTCGCGAAGTACCGGGTCGAGCCTGTCGGCCCCGACCGGTTCGCCGCCGACGACGGCGAAGGGGCGAAGGGGACGTACCGCGTGCTCGTTCACGACGACCGCCGGCGGATCATGCTGACCCGGGGGAGCCACGAGGGGCGGATTCTCGGCAGGATCGGCGGGGCCTCCCTCACGATCCTGTCCTTCGAGCTCCGCGCCGGCAGCGAGGGGGCTCCCGAGGTGGCCCAGCAGGTCGAATCCTTCGTGCGCATCGACAACCCGGTGGCGGCCTTCTTCGCGCGACTCCTGCTGCCGCTCTTCTCCGGCTACGCCGACCGCAAGATCGCGGAGACTTTCGACGTCACCGCGCGGGTGAGCGAGTGGGCCGCGCGCGAGCCCACCGCCTTCTGCGCGTGGCTGGCGGGCTCCGACGGCCTGCCCGCCCGCCGCGTCTCCTTCTCCTCCCTCTGCCGGTAAAGGCTGGGGTCAGGCATGCGTTATTGCGTTACGCCGGTCGGGTAAAGGCTGGGGTCAGGCATGCGTTATTGCGTTACGCCGGTCGGGTCGCGCCTGACCTGGTTGCGACGTCGGAAGGGTTCGATTACCATGGGGGGGGTCTTCTGCCGTGATCGTCGGCGTCGTGAAAGAAATCAAGCCCGGTGAGCAGCGCGTGGCGCTCACGCCGGCCGGGGCCCACGCGCTCACCGAGGCGGGACACCGGCTCCTGGTCGAGCGCGGCGCCGGCGCCGGCAGCGGGATCCGGGACGAAGACTACGCGAAGGCCGGCGTGTCGCTCGCCGCGGCCGAGGACATCTGGGCCGAGGCCGAGCTGATTCTCAAGGTGAAGGAGCCGCTCGCCCAGGAATACGGCCGGCTTCGGCCGGGGCAGGGGCTCTTCACGTATCTTCACCTGGCGCCCGCCCCGGAGCTGACGCAGGCGCTCCTGAAGCGGCGCATGATCGGCATCGCCTACGAGACGGTGCAGCGCCCCGACGGGAGCCTTCCTCTCCTGACTCCGATGAGCGAGGTGGCGGGGCGGCTCGCCGTCCAGGAGGGGGCGTTCTACCTGGGCAAGGCCCACGGCGGCCGGGGGATCCTGCTCTCGGGCGTCCCGGGGGTGCCACGCGGCAATGTGGTGATCCTCGGCGCCGGGA
>JACPSW010000151.1 GCA_016193045.1 Candidatus Rokuibacteriota bacterium
CGGCGTCCTCGATCAGGCCGTCGAGGGGGTAGCGAGCCCGGCCAAACGCGGCGAGCCGCTCTACATCGACAACACCATGCACCCCGCCAACGCGCGCCTCGCGCTCGCCAAGGCGGCGCGCAGCCGCCTCCACGCCTTCGGCCTCCACTGGGACGACGCCACGGGCCAGAACAACGGCCACTTCGCCCCCTTCAAGTGGAGAAACTAGCGGATGAAGTGCCCGCGGTGCCGGCACGAGAACCCGCCCCAGGCGAAATTCTGTCTGGAGTGCGGGGCGCGCGTGGCGCTGACGTGCGCCAAGTGCGGCGTGGAGTTGCCGGCCGGAGCCAAGTTCTGCCTCGAGTGCGGCGCGCCGGTTAGTGCTGAAGCCACTGTTCCCTCCCGCTTCGCCTCCCCTGAGGCCTACACGCCCAAGCATCTTGCCGAGAAGATCCTGACCTCGAAGACCGTCCTGGAAGGGGAGCGCAAGCAGGTCACCGTGCTCTTCGCCGACCTGAAGGGCTCCATGGAGCTCCTGGCTGACCGGGACCCCGAGGAGGCGCGGAAGCTCCTCGACCCGGTGCTGGAGCTCATGATGGGAGCAGTGCATCGGTACGAAGGAACGGTGAACCAGGTGATGGGCGACGGGATCATGGCCCTCTTCGGGGCGCCGGTCGCCCACGAAGACCACGCGGTCCGCGCGTGCTACGCAGGGCTCAGCATGCAGGAGAGCGTGACCCGCTACGGGGACGACGTGCAGCGGGCGCACGGGGTGCCCGTTCAGATCCGGGTCGGCCTCAATTCAGGCGAGGTGGTGGTCAGGTCCATCGGCAGTGACCTCCACGTGGATTACACGGCGGTCGGCCAGACCACGCACCTGGCGGCCCGGATGGAGCAAATGGCCAAGCCCGGCTCCATCCTCGTCACCACCGATACCCTTCGGCTGGCCGAGGATTACGTCCGGGTGAAGCCGCTCGGCCCCATCCCCGTGAAGGGGCTCCCGACTCCGACCGAGGTGTACGAACTTACCGGCGCCGGGCCCGCGCGGTCCCGTCTCCAGGCTGCCAGCGCCCGGGGGCTCAGCCGCTTCGTCGGTCGCGACACGGAGATGGAACAACTCCGGCGGGGGCTCGAGCAGGCGGGGCAGGGCCACGGCCAGGTCGTCGCGGTCGTCGGCGAGGCCGGCGTCGGGAAGTCGCGGCTCTTCTTCGAGTTCGCCCGTTCCCACCGGACCCAGGGGTGGCTGATCCTCGAAAGCAGCTCCGTCTCGTACGGGACGGCGACGTCGTACCTGCCGGTCATCGACCTCCTGAAAGGGTACTTCCAGATCGAGGATCGCGACCCCGCGCAGCGAGTCCGGGAGAAGGTCACCGGGAAGGTCCTCACCCTCGACGAGCAGCTGAAAGAGGCCATCCCGCCCATCCTGTCGCTCCTGGAGGCGCTGGTCGCCGACGACCCGTTTCGATCGCTGGATCCTCCCCAGCGGCGCTGGCGCACGCTCGAAGCGCTCAAGCATCTGCTCTTCAGGGAGAGCCGGCGCCAGCCGGTGCTGCTGGTCTTCGAGGATCTCCACTGGGTGGACCCGGAGAGCCAGGGTGTCCTCGACGCCCTCGTCGAGAGCCTGCCGACGAGCCGGATGCTGTTCCTGACCAACTATCGCCCCGAGTACGAGGACCGCTGGTCCTCCAAGACCTACTACACGCGGCTCCGGGTGGATCCTCTCCCGCCCGAGTCAGCCGACGAGCTGCTCCGCGCCCTGCTGGGTCGCGAGCCCTCCGTGGAGCCGCTCAAGCGGCTCCTGAAGGACCGGACGGAAGGCAATCCCTTCTTCGTCG
This sequence comes from Candidatus Rokuibacteriota bacterium, assembly GCA_016193045.1. Taxonomy (GTDB): domain Bacteria; phylum Methylomirabilota; class Methylomirabilia; order Rokubacteriales; family CSP1-6; genus CSP1-6. Next base: position 1,815 of record JACPSW010000151.1, read on the forward strand.
AGGAATCCGTTCGCACCCTGGTGGAGACGGGGGCGCTCGCGGGGCAGCCGGGCGCCTACCGCCTCGAGCATGCCCTCGACACCCTGCAGGTTCCTGCGACGGTGCAGGCGCTCCTGGCGGCCCGGATCGACCGGCTGCCGCCGGAGGAGAAGCGGCTGCTCCAGAGCGCGGCGGCCGTCGGAATGGACGTCCCCCTGGTGCTGCTCCAGGAGGTCACCGACCTCACTCCGGACGACCTGCAGCGGGCGCTCGGCCGTCTCCAGGGCGCCGAATTCCTCTACGAGACGCGACTCTTCCCGGACGCCGAGTACACCTTCAAGCACGCGCTGACCCACGACGTCGCCTACGGGAGCCTGCTCCAGGACCGGCGGCGGACGCTGCACCGGCGGGTCGGCGAGGCCATCGAGCAACGGTATGCCGACCGGCTGCCGGAGTTCTTCGAGACGCTCGCGCTGCACTTCTATCGGGGCGAGGTGTGGGACAAGGCGGCGCGCTACGATCTGGCGGTGGCGGAGAAGGCGAAGGCGACGTACGCCTACCCGCGCGCCGCGCATTTCTGCCGGCGCGCGCTCGAGCTGGGGGACAAGCACGAGGGGCTGGACCCCGAGCGGATGCGCGGGCTGGTCCTGCAGGGAGACCTCGCGAGCCTGCAGGGAGACCTCGAGGAGGCCAACAAGAACTACGAGGCGGCCCTGGCGGCCGCGCCCGATGCGGCTGCGCGGCGGCCGATCGCCAACAAGCTCCATCGCCCCGGGAGCGTGGTGCGCGACGGGGCGAAGGTCGTCTTCTACGAGCACGGCAGCGGCGCCGAGACCCTCCTCCTGATGAACCCGATCGCGTACGGCCTCGGCATCTTCCAGCCCATGCTCGAGAACCTCTGCCAGGAGTTCCGGATCATCACGATGGACCCCCGGGGGACGGGGGCGTCCGATCGCCTTCCGCCGCGCTACAGCCACGACGATCACGCGGTCGACGTGGCGGCGGTGATCGAGGCCGCCGGCGCGGGCCCCGTCGTGGGGATCGGCATCTCGCGCGGCGGGAACGTCCTGCTCAAGGTGGCCGCCGCCCATCCGTCCCTCGTCAAGAAGCTGGTGCTGGTCGGAACGCCCCTCGATGACATGCGACCCGGTAGCATCTCGCGGCTCTCCAACGAGTTCGACCTCAACTTCAGGGCGTTCCTGAAGCAGCAGAATCTCGAGGAGGCGATGCCGTTCTTCGTGGCCACCATTATCACGGATCCGGGGACCGGCGACCTCGCCGACCAGTTTGTCCGGAATATCCTGCGCCTGCCTCGGGAAACGGTTCTGAGCTTCTTTTCCCCCGACGACGCCGCGGACGTTGTGTCTGTGCTCGAGCGCGTAAAGGTCCCGACGCTCGTGACCCACGGGACGCACGACCGTCGCGTGTCCATGGAAGCCGCCCGGTACCTCGCCGAGCACATTCCCGGGGCCCAGCTCTACCTGTTCGAGGGGCGGGGGCACCTGCCCATCTTCACCGCCACGGGCGAGTTCTGCGACGTCCTGCGCTCCTTCGTCCGCACCGGCGCGGTCCCAAAGGCGGCCTAGCACCTCAAAAGTAACGGTTACCGAGCCGAGGTCTGGATCTCAGAAGTCCGGTTACCAGTAGCGAAGCCGGATCCTGGTTACTTCTGCGCGGGAGGGAGGAGGCGGTAACCGGCTTGGGCGAAATGCGCGTCCAGGGCAAGCACGTCGCGCAGGCCCTGAGACCGTATGAATTCTAGGCTCACGCAATCCACAAGGCTCAGGCGCCGTCGATCCTCGCGCAGTAGGCGCTCGGTGCCCTTTCGGTGCAGCGTCTCGGAAACCCACTCCACGGACAACACGGGGAGGAGATGCTCGGTAAAGTCACGAACCGGGGCAAGTCCCAGCCGGTGCTGGAGGAGCGCGATGGTCTCGACCAGAACGTACGACGTGGTGCTGAGCGTGCGCCCCTCTTGGAGGAGCTTACGGAAGGCCTGGAAGATCTCGCCGTGTCTGGCCTCGGTGTGGACGAGCAGGGCGTAGAGGCCCGACGTGTCCACAAACACGCTCACCGGCGGTAGGCCTCGGCCAGGTGACGGTCATGGTCGGCGGCGACGCGGGACGGTCCCTTCGGGTCGGCGTACTTGCCGCAGACCGCCAGCGCCGCGCGGACCCGCTCCTCGCGCGAGGGCGTCGCCTCTTCCTGCGCCAGATGTTCGGCGAGGCAGCGGCGGACCGCCTCCGATAGCGAGACTCCGAGCCGCCCCGCCCACCGGCGCAGGCGACGGTACTGCTCCTCTGGTAGCTGTATTTGGGTTCGCACCATGATGTCACTCTATATACACCACCCTCTCAAGTCAAGCCGCAGAACCTCAGGGCGATTTTCGCCGGTTCTTGAGCTTCTCGCGAGCACATTCTCGGGCAGACCGCTCGTAGCGCGGCTATAGCGGTGGCTGTTTGCGATAGGCGCGCTTGACGCGATCTTCTCGTCGCGCAAGATCATGATGTCGCAGTCTTCGACCTCGCCATTGCTCACCCCGCACGGCGTGATACGCGAGCCGCTCGACGTGCTCGGCGAGACGGTCGTGGGTCTTTGGGGTCAGGCATGCGTATTTGCGTTGGTAACGCAAATACGCATGCCTGACCCCATCAGGCGGGGCGGAGGGCGACGGCCTGGCAGGCGGCGACGACGGTGCCGTCCTCGGCGGTGACCGTCATCGTGTAGAAGCCGGCCCGCCGCCCCTGGCGCTGCTCGCGGGCTTCGGCGATCAGCCGCGTGCCGGGCTTGACCGCGGCCAGGAACTGGATCGTGACGGAGAGCGCCACGGCCGGGTCGCCGTGGGCGTTGCAGGCGGCGCCGAACGCGTAGTCGGCCAGGGAGAAGATCGCCCCGCCGTGAGGGTTCCCCTGGAAGTTCACCATCCGGGGCGTGAGCCGCATCGCGGCCTTGCAGTAGCCCGGCGCCAGGTCGAGGAGCTCGATCCCGAGCGAGGCCGCGAACGGGTCCCGGCTCACCTGCTCCCGGATGAGGGTCAGGTCTTGCAATGCAACATCGGGGGCCCGGCGCTCACCCCTGCCCTGGCTACTCTTGCGTGATTGCAAGACCTGACCCCTTTGAGGGGGGGCCTTTGGTCGCGCGGCCGAGGTAGGCCGCCTGGACCCGCGGGTCCCGCTTGAGCTCGTCCGCGCTCCCCGCCAGCACCACCCGCCCGGTCTCGATCACGTAGCCGCGGTCGGCGATGGCCAGGGCGCTCCGCGCGTTCTGCTCGACGAGCAGGACCGTGGTGCCCGCCTCGGGGAGGCGGCGGATCTGCTTCAGGATCTCGCGGACCACCAGCGGGGCGAGGCCCATGGACGGCTCGTCCAGGAGCACCAGGCGCGGCCGCGCCATGAGGATCCGCCCGATGGCCAGCATCTGCTGCTCGCCGCCGGAGAGCGTGCCGGCCATCTGGCGCTCGCGCTGCCGGAGGACGGGGAAGAGCGCGAACACGCGCTCCTGGTCGGCCTGGACCCCGGCCTTCCCGTGGCGGCGGTACACGGGATAGGCGCCGATCAGGAGGTTGTCCCTGACCGTCAGGGCCGCGAAGTTCTGGCGCCCCTCGGGCGCGTGGGAGATCCCGAGCCTCACGACGTCCTCGGCTGCCCGCCCCGTGATCTCCCGGCCATCGAACGCGATGCGCCCGCTCCCCGGCCTGAGGAGCCCGGAGATGGTTCGGAGCAGTGTTGTCTTTCCCGCGCCGTTGGCACCGATGAGAGTCACGATGCTCCCTTCGCCGACGCTCAGGCTCACGCCGCGGAGCGCCTGGATGGCTCCGTAGGCGACGGAGAGGGTCTCGACCTCAAGCATCGGCGACCTCGGCCCCGAGGTAGGCCTCGATCACCGCCGGGTTGTTCTGCACGGCCTCGGGGGAGCCGTGGGCCAGCACCTGGCCGTAGTTCAGGACGAGGACGGAATCCGAGATCCCCATCACGAGGTCCATGAGGTGCTCCACCAGGAGGATCGTGATGCCGCGGCGGCGGAGGGAGAGGATGAGCGCGGCCAGCGCCTCGGTCTCGGCGAGGTTGAGCCCCGCCGCCGGCTCGTCCAGCAGCAGCAGCGTGGGCTCGGTGGCCAGGCAGCGCGCGATCTCCAGCAGCCGCTGCTGGCCGAAGGGCAGGCTGCCGGCCGGGTCCTGAGCGCGGTCGGCGAGGCCGACCAGCTCCAGGCAGGCGAGCGCCTGCTCACGAATGCGGGCTTCCTCGCGGCGGGAGCCCGGGGTCTGGAAGGCGGCGGCCAGCAGCCCCGCCCGGCTCAAGCGGTGCCGGCCGACCATCACGTTCTCGAGCACGGTCATGTTGGTGAAGATCTGGAGGTTCTGGAAGGTCCGGGCAATCCCGAGCTGCGCCCGCTGCCACGTGGAGAGCCCGTTGAGCCCGTGCTCCTTGAAGCGGATCTCCCCCCGGTCGAGCGGGAAGATGCCCGTGATGAGGTTGAAGATGGTGGTCTTCCCCGCCCCGTTGGGCCCGATGATGGCGCGGACCGTCCCCGGCGTCACCGCGAAGGACACGTCGGCCACCGCGACCACGCCGCCGAAGGCCTTCCGGATCCCGCGGGCCGAGAGGAGGTCGGCCGGCATCAGAGGCGCTCCCGCCCGCGGGCCAGCGCGGCGCGGAGCCCCGCCACGAGCCCCTCGGGCATGAAGATCATGATCACGACCAGGATGACGCCGTAGGCGATCACCTCGTGCTCGCCCGAGGCGTAGGAGAGCAGCAGGGGCATGACCCGCCGGATCGCCTCGGCCAGGATCGTGATGGCCGCCGCGCCGAAGGGGGCCCCCCAGATACTCGCGAGCCCTCCCACGGCCGCCATGACCACGAACTCGATCGAGGCGACGAAGTTGAAGGCGGTGGGGCTCACCAGGCTCAGATGATGAGCGTAGAGGCTCCCGGCCAGGCTCGCCATGGCCGCGCTCAACGCGAAGACCTGGAGCTTTTGCCTGGCCGTGTCCACCCCCAGGGTCTCCGCGGCGACCTCGCTGCCATGGATGGACCTGAGCGCCCGGCCGATGCGGGAGTTCACCACGTTCCGCGCGACCAGGAGCGTGAGCAGGGCTGCGCCCGTGGTCAGGTAGTAGCGCTTGGTGTCGCTGTCGAACCTGAAGCCGAAGAGCGAGAAGGGCGGCACGCCCGGGATTCCCGACGGACCGCCCGTGAACTCTTTGAACTCGACGAAGGCCAGATAGACGATGATCCCGAAGGCCAGCGTGGCCATCGCCAGGTAATGCCCCTTGAGCTTCAGGATCGGGATCCCGAAGCCGTAAGCCACGGCCGCCGTGAGGATGATCCCCGCGATCAGCGCGAGGGGGGAGGGGACGTCATAGGAGACCGTCAGGATGGCGGAGGTGTAGGCGCCGAGGCCATAGAAGGCGGCCTGCCCCAGCGAGATCTGGCCGGCGTAGCCGGTCAGGAGGCAGAGGCCGGTGGTGACGATGGAGTAGAGGCCGATGTAGATGAGGACGTCCAGATAGGACGGCGTCCTGACAAAGACGGGAATGAGCGCCAGGACCACGACGCCCCCGACGAACGCCCAGACTTTCATAATCCACCACGCGCCCCGCCACCGAAGATCCCGTGGGGGCGGAAGAAGAGGATGAGGAAGAGGACCAGGAACGCCACGGTCTCCTTGTACGCGGCGCGGAAAAGGCCCGCCGCGAGGTTCTCGAGGACGGCCAGCAGCAGCGCGCCCACGACGGCCCCGGCGGGATTGACGAGGCCGCCCATGATGGCGGCCACGAAGCCCCGGAGCCCCAGGCCCAGCCCGATGTCGTAGGAAACCAACGTGAGCGGCGCGATCACGATCCCGGCCACGGCGCCCAGCCCCGCCGACAGCGCGAAGGCCAGAAGCGACATCCGGTCGGGGCGGATCCCGCTGAGGCGGGCCGAGAGCGGATTGATGGCGCAGGCCCGGAGCGTTTTCCCGGGATAGGTGTGCTCGAAGAAGACGTAGAGGAAGGCCAGGACCAGCGCCGTCGTCCCCAGGATCCAGACGCCCTGGCGGGTGATGATCGCCCCCGCCACCCGGAGGGGCGGGCCCGCCGTGAAGGGGGAGATCGCGTAGGGGTCGGTTCCCCAGACCAGCAGGGCGAGGCCCCGGATGGAGATGTCCACGCCGATCGTGATGATGATCAGCGTGACCGGCGAGGCGCGGCGGGCGGGGTGGATCGTGAGGCGCTCGACCAGCCCGCCCATGAGGGCGACCGCGGCGACCGCCACGGCCACCCCCACGGGGAGCGGGAGGCCCAGGGGCTCCAGGGAAACCAGCACCATCGCCCCCAGCATCGCGAACTCGCCCTGGGCGAAGTTGATGATCCCCGTGACGTTGTAGATCGTCACGAAGCCCAGGGCGATGAGGGCGTAGATGCTCCCTGTCGTCAGCCCGGCGAGGACGAGCTGGAGAAGCTGATCAGCGGAAATACGCGCTCCCGCGCGCTACCACTTCTCCGGCGGGAAGTACTTCCACTTCCCACCCTCGACCCGGACCAGGACCATGGAGCGCTCGTCGAGCCCCACGTGGTCCTCGGCCGACATGTTGAAGATCCCGCCCGTGCCGGCGAAGTTCTTCACCTTCTCCAGCTCGTCGCGGACCTTGGCGCGCGCCTGGTCCAGGGGCATCGTCGGCGAGACCTTGGCGAACGCCATGAAGCTCATCTGGAGCGCGTCCCAGGCGTGGCCCGCGAACGTGCTGCGCGGGTTGCCCGTGCCCTTCTCGTACCAGGCGACGAAGTCGAGGAGGACCTTCTTCTGGGGGTCCGTGCCCGGCAGCTCCTCGGCCACGAGCATCTTGCCGATCGGGAAGATCACCCCCTCGGCCGCGCCGGCCGCCAGCTCGATGAACCGCGGACTCCCGACCCCGTGGTTGTGGATCAGGGGCAGCGTCAGCCCCAGGTCGCGATACTGCTTGGTGATGATGGACGCGGCGGGTGGGATCGCGTGGACGATCAACGCCTGCGCGCCGCTCGCCTTCACCTTGGTGAGCTGGGGCGTCATGTCCTTGTCGTCGCGCTCGAACTTGTCCTCGTAGACGATGTCGATCCCCGCGTCCTTGGCGAGGCTGGCGAGCCCCTTGCGGGAATCCTCGCCGAAGGCGTCGTTGACGTAGAGGCTTGCGACCTTCGTGTAGCGCTTGGCCTTGAGGTACTTCACCTGGTGCGTGGCGACGTGGATGTTGGATTGCGGCGTCTTGAAGACCCAGTAGCGCTCCTTCACGGGCGTCACGATGGCGTGGCTGGAGGCCATGGAGATGTGGGGGGTCCTGGCCTCCGTGGTCACGGGCACCACCGCCAGGCTCGTGGGGCTCAGGCTCGAGGCGATCACGACGTGGACCTTGTCCTCACCGATCAGCTTCTTGACCACTCTGACCGTGGTGTCGGGCTTCGACTCGCTGTCGTGGATGAAGATCTTGACGGGGTACTTCTTCCCGTCGGGGCCGGGGACGCCCCCCTTCGCGTCCAGCTCCTTCTGGATCATCACGGCCACGTCGCGCTCCGGCACTCCGAGTGCCGAGGCGCCCGTGATGGCGGAGACGAACCCGATCCGGTACTCCTGGGCCTCCGCGGTCAGGGGCGACGCCAACGTGAGAGCGAGGATGAAGATGAATGCGACACGCGCTCGGCTCATAACGCCCTCCTAGGTGATAGGCTCACTGCACCGTGGCGATGAGGACCACGGTCGTCTCGCTGCCGGCCTGGCTTTGCCGGAAGCCGAGGATCTGACGGGTCACCTCGTGCATCTGGGTCGTGGCGCCCCCGAGGACGATCGGGCGCCCGCTGGGGACCACCAGCTCGGTGGCGGCCTCGGTGAACTCGATGGTGCCTGAGCCATCGGCGGAGAAATGACTGATCGCCGGCGTCAGGCTGACGCGCACCCGGTTGCCGGGAAGAATGCTCGCGCGCACCTTGAGCGACGTTCCCACGTCCTTGAACGCCACGCCGGTCGCCACGTAGCCGGTGCCGGTCGCGTAGTCCCTGAAGAAGGCTACCTGGGGATACGGGACCTGAGTGGCCACCTGGAGCGTGGACTCGCCCCCGTCCCGGACGAGGGTGAAGATCCCCGTGGAGGACGTGACGCGCGTCTGCCGGCTGTCGGCGGTGACGCCGCCCTTCGGGCGGACGCTCCCCTTTTCGGTGATGATGACCCTGCCGCTCCCGCCGACCGCATCCCGGCTCTGGGTCCCGGTCTGGCGGAACTCGACGACCACCTTCACCAGCTTCTGCCCCTGAGCCTGCACGGCCCCGGGCCAGAGCGGTATGAGCGCCATCATAAGGACCGCCGCCACGGGGGAAACTTGCCTCAAGGTTCCGACCTCGCCTCCGTTCGAGCGCGGGCTTGGCCCGCGCAACCCTCCCCTGGGGGGAGGAATCGGAAGGGGGGCGGAGCCCCCCTCCGAGAGTTCATCCGGGGATGTGGGCTTCTTCGGGCAGCTCGCCCCAGGCCGGTTTCCACTCGGGCAGCGTCAGGCCGACCGCGCCGGTCAGCTCCTTCACCTCGGTGTGGAAGGCCTGGCGGACTTCGTCGTTGTCCCGGAGCTTGAGGCGGAGCTTCCGGTAGAGCGCGTTCTTGGGCGAGCCGGGCCGGCCGAAGATGTTCATGGTTCGGATGTACCACTTGTTGAGCGTCGCCTGGGCCTCGCCGCGCGCGGCCGGGTCCTCGGCCAGCCGCTTGACCCAGTGCTCGCCGTGCCGGATGTGGAACTTCTCCTCCTTGAAGATCCCCTCGATGGCCCGCACCCAGGGGCCGTAGGAGCAGGCGCGGACGTCCTCGAGCTGGTGGCCGGCCCCGCGGTCCATGCAGAAGTTGAAGAAGACGAAGTCGGCCCAGGTGTCGATCGGGTAGTAGAAGATGTTGACGCGCTTGTCGGCGGTGATCCGCGCGGTCCCGATGTCGGCGCTCGCCTCGATCCGCATGGTGAACGCCTGATCGTGGGCCCCCACGTGGCCCTCCACGTCCATCCCGAGGTCGGCCAGGAGCCCGTACATGACCACGGCGTGGCGGACCTCGTCCTTGACGATCTGGGCCACCACGTGCTTCTCCTCCACCGTCGGCGCCTTCGTGATCCAGGGGACGTACCCGTAGGCGCCGGCCAGCTCGGAGTCCGCCTGCATCGTCAGGAGGTGGACCAGGTTCTGGCGGTACTCCTCCGTCATCTCGTCGGGGGATTCGATCCGTCCCCCCGTCTGGATTTTCTGGAGCAGCCGCTCCTCCCGCTCCTTCTCGGTCATGCAGCCTCCTCCCCCCTCACCTTCATCCTCCCCTCACCCTGCATTTCCCCCTCACCCCGCCCTCTCCCCCTCATTTCTTCTCGATGACGCGGACGGCCTTGCCCTCGCTCCGCGGGATCGTCCGCGGCGCCTCGATGACGATCTCCGGATTCAGCGCCAGCGTGGCCCTCAGCCGGTCGCCCACCGCGTGGCGCAGGGCGGCCACCCCGGGATGGGCGGGATCGAAGCGCCCCCAGCGCTGCACGACGCGCTCCGCCGGCTCCACGTGGACCTCCAGATTGGGGAAGCCGTGCGAGCGGTCCACTACGAGCTGGTAGTGCGGCGCGAGGTCCTCCACGGCGAGGAGCGCCGCCTCGACCTGGGAGGGATAGACGTTCACGCCCTTGATGATCAGCATGTCGTCCGTCCGCCCCTTGATCCGGGCCATCCGCACGGTCGTCCGGCCGCACTTGCACGGCTCGGGGTTCAGGCTCGTGACGTCCCCCGTCCGGTAGCGGAAGGCGGGCAGCGCCTCCTTCGTGAGCGAGGTGAGGACCAGTTCCCCTTCCGTCCCGGGCGGGAGCGCCTTCCCCGCCGGATCCACGATCTCGGGGAAGAAGTGGTCCTCGTTGATGTGGAGCCCGTTCCTCACCTCCGCGCACTCCACCGCGACGCCGGGGCCGATGATTTCCGAGAGGCCGTAGAAGTCCACCGCGGTGAGGAACAGCACCGCCTCGATCTTGTGGCGCATCTCCTCGGTCCACGGCTCGGCCCCGAAGAGGCCGTAGCGGAGCCCCAGGGTGGAGGCGTCCACCCCCTGCTCGCGCATGCTCTCGCCGATGTGGAGCGCGAAGGACGGCGTGCACGCCAGCCCCTGAGGGCGGAAATCCTGGAGGAGCATGATCTGCCGGAGGGTGTTGCCCGACGAGGCGGGGACGACCGTGAGCCCCATGTGCTCGGCCGCGTCGTGGAAGCCGAGCCCGCCGGTGAAGAGCCCGTACCCGTAGGCGATCTGGATCAGCTGCCCCGGCTCCGCCCCGGCGGCCGCCAGGGAGCGGGCCATCACCTCGCGCCAGACCTGGAGGTCCCCCTTCGTGTAGCCGACGACGGTGGGCTTGCCCCGCGTGCCCGAGGAGGCGTGGATGCGGCTCACCTGGGCGAGGGGGACCGCGAAGAGGCCGAAGGGATAGTGCTCGCGGAGGTGCGCCTTCACCGTGAAGGGGATCCGCTGGAGGTCGTCGAGGCCCCGGATGGACTCGGGCGTGACCCGCGCCTTGGCGAGCGCCTCCCGGTAGAAGGCGATGCGCTCGCTCGCCCACTGGAGGGTTGTGCGGAGCCGCTCGAGCTGGAGGGCCGTCAGCTCTTTGCGCGCAAGGGTCTCGGCACCGGGATTCCAGATCATCGTCCCGCTCGTCCGAAGTATCGCTTCAGCATCAGCCGCTGCGCCCTCGTCGCGCCGACGGCTGCCTGCCGTTGTTAGACCGCCGCCGTTTCCTGGGGGGGCTTGGCGGAGCAGACGTCCCACGCAACAGTCCGGCGACACTTAGATCCTCGTCGATCGCCGGCCAGTGAATACCTTCACCTTCTCCAAGGAACTCCCACCTCCTCCGCTGCGCCGGGGTGGCGTGAAGCAGCCTCGGAAACCAAACTAGCGGGACCGTAATGGTCCGCCCGTCAGTGAGGTCTACGACGAGATCGTCGTCAGTAACGCGCACGGCTCGCGCACGCGCAATCGCCACCTCCCCAGTCGTTTTTCGTGTCAACGCGCAGGCTAGACCAGCCATGAGCATTAGGCGGGCACGGCTAAGGCCTTTGCAGCAGCTTTCGGCAGGTCGATGGCCGCGAAGCACTTTGCTGGGTAGAGGTAGTCTTCGCCCGACTCATCCACCACCCGAAGATACCCTTCCTCCCTAGCAGAGGGGTCCTCGAGCACCTGGTAGACCTTGCGCGGCTCCAAATCGTCGCAGCCGTCGTTCCGAATGCAAAGGACAAACTTAGGTTGTAGCTTCCGTGGCTTCATTGGTTCCCCAATGATTTCGAAGTACACTCGTCATTGTACCAGAAGCAGAACCTGGATCATTCCACGCCGTACTGCTGGCGGAGCCGGGCGATCTCCTCCGCGATCAGCCGCTCCGCCACCTCGGGGACCACCTCGCGCGCCACCTCCCGCACGGCGCGCCCTACGGCGTCCCGGACCTGGTCGGCGATCTCCTCCCGGATGGCCGCCGGCCCCTCCTTGAGGAAGAACTCCTGGGCGGCGACGGAGAGGCGCCGCGAGATCTCCTCGTGGAAGCGGCTCTCCTGGGCCGCGAGGAGGTCGGCGAGCTGCGATTCCAGCCGCCCGGTGAGCTGCTCGACCAGCTCGGCCAGGGCCCGGATGACGGTCTCGGGGGAAGGCGCCACTTCCACGCCCGGGGCGCGCCGGGGGCCCGCGGCCGGGGGCGCGACCTCGGCCCACTCCTCCTCGGCGCCGGGCTCGGCCAGGCCGAGCGCTTCCTTGAGCGCATGGAGGATGCGCGCGGGGCCCCACCGGTCCAGCACGATGGTCCCGTCCGCCGGGACGCCCACCGGCGCCGCGCGGTCGCCGCGGAGCAGGAACAGCACGGGTAGATGGCGGAACTGTGTGGCGCTCTTCAGGGTCTTGGCCACGTCGGCGCCGGTCACCCCGGAGCCCGGCAGGTCCGGGTTGATGAGGACGAGGGCCACGTTGGCGTCCCGCACGGTCCTCAGCACCTGGAAGGTGGACTCCACGCACACCAGCTCCCACCCCTCGTTCTTGACGAGCGGCTCGAGGATGGCGCGGCCGTCGGGCGTCGTGTCGGCCAGCAGCAGGCGGCGCGGCGACTCGCCCATCAGCCGATCTCGACGGACTGGACCAGCCATTCTTGCCGCTGCAGAAACCGGGCGACGGTCTCGAGCACGCGCGGCTCGGCCGCCGCGTCGAGGCTGATGCGGTCGGGGAGGATGTGGCGGACCTCGGGGTAGGAGATCAGCACCCGGAGCAGCGTGCGAACCCGCTCCTCCTGGGCGAGGAGGCCCTTCCCCTCCGACGCTCCCCTGCCCGGCCTGAAGGTGACCGTGATCGACCGCGCCACGGGCTCTGTCACGGTCGGGTCCCGCGGCCGAGCAGCGCGTCGTAGAGCGCGGCGACGCGCCCCACCTGGCGGCGAGCGGAGAACTCCCTCTCGGCCAGGGCGCGAGCCTTCTCCCCCATCGATGCCCTCAGCTCGCGATCCAGCAGCAGGCCGATCGCGGCGTCGGCCAGCTCGCGCGGCTCCGCCTTGGTGAGGATGCCGGTTTCCCCGTTGAAGACGACCTCGTCCACTCCCGAGGCGCTGACCGCGACGGCCGGCAGCGCGCACGCCGCCGCCTCGGCGAGGACGAGCCCCTGGGTCTCGGTCTCGGAGGCGAAGAGGAACAGGTCGGCCGCCTGATAGTAGGGCGGCAGCGCCTCCCGGGGGCTCACGCCCCTGAACTCGATCCTGTCGCCGGCGGGCAGGCGCTTGGCCTGGTCGCGGAGGCTCGCCGCTTCGGTCCCCTGGCCGACGAGGACGAAGCGCGCCGCCGGCAGGACGGCCGCCACCTGCTCGAAGGCGGCCAGCAGGCGCTCGACGCTCTTCTCCCGATCCAGGCGGCCCACGTAGAGGAGGAGAGGGTCTGCCAACGGGAGCTTGACGGCCGCGCGCGCCGCCGCGCGGTCGCCCGGAGTGAACCGGTCCAGCTCGACCCCCGTCGGGACCACCTCCACGGGGGCCTTCACGCCGCGCTCGCGGAGGGTGTCGCGGATCGTCAGCGACGGGGCGATGACCAGATCGGCCGAGTCCGCGAACCGGCAGCTCCACCGGATCGCCGCCGCCTCCACCCACTCGCGGCGCAGCGGCACGTAGTGGGCGTACTTGTCGTACCGGGTGTGGTAGGTGAAGACGAGGGGCCGGCCGAGCCTGCGCGCCAGCCGGCGCGCCGTGCGGCCGAGGAGGAAGGGGTGCTGCGCGTGGAAGATGTCGATGCCGAGATCGCGGACGATCCGGGCCAGGCGGGGCGAGAACGGGACCGCGAGCGGGAAATCGGGGTACGTCGGGGCCGGGATCGAGGGGTAGCGGAAGACGAAGGGCGGATCGGGGGCGCCGTTGGAAAACCGGGGGGCGAACACCCAGGCCTGGTGGCCGAGGGCCCCGAGGCCCCGGCGGAGGGTCTCCACCGCGGTCGTTACCCCCCCACGCATGGGGAGGTAATTGTTCGTGAAGATGGCGACCCGCACCCTACTCGTCCGGTTTGCCGGGGTCCTTCTTCTCGATCTTGCCGAAGTCCGCGGGCTTGATGGAGTCGAGCCACTCCTTGATCTTCTGCGGATCCTCGGCGCGGCCCCCCACCTCCGTCTCCTTCGTCACCTCCACGCTCTTGGCCTTCCGGACCACCTCTTCCTCCACGAAGATCGGGGCCGCCACCCGGAGGGCGAGGGCGATGGCGTCGGACGGGCGGGAGTCCACGGTGATCTCGGACTCGCCCACCTGGAGGTGGATGGCGGCGAAGAAGGTGTTCTCCTTGAGGTCGGTCACCACGATCTTGAGGACCCGCGCCTCCAGCGACTCCAGGATGTTCTTGATGAGGTCGTGGGTCATGGGGCGCGGGGTCGCGATCTTCTCCAGCTCGAGGGCGATGGCGTTGGCCTCGAACATGCCCACCCAGATCGGCAGCGAGCGTTTGTCCTCCTCGTCCCGGAGGATGATGATCGGCATGTTGGAGAGCGGGTCGAGCGCCAGTCCCCGCACCTTCATCTCAAGCCACATAGAATCTCCTTGTCCCGGTCATGCCACCAGCGCGCCGCGGAGGCTGTGGGGCATGGCCCGGGTGATCTGTACGCGCGCGAGCCCGCCGTAGAGCCGCCGGCCGCCGCCGTCGAAGTTGACGACGCGGTTGCAGCGGGTCCGTCCCGTAAGCTCGCCCGGATTTTTCTTCGAGACGCCGTCCACCAGAATCTCCATCTCGCGCCCCTCGAGGGCCGCGTTCTTCCGGGCCTGGATCGCGCCGGCGACGGCCAGGAGGCGCGTGAGCCGCCGTCCCTTGTCCGCCTCCGGCACCTGGTCGGGAAACGCCGCGGCCGGGGTCCGGGGGCGCGGCGAGTAGCGGAAGGCGAAGACGCTGTCGTAGCCCACGCGCTCCACCGTCTCCACGGTCGCCTCGAAGTCCGCCTCCGTCTCGCCGGGGAAGCCGGCGATGAGGTCCGTGGAGAGGGCGAGACCCGGCACGGTCTCCCGGAGCTCGGCGATCAGCTCCAGGTAGCGGGCGCGCGTGTAGCCGCGGTTCATGCGCGCCAGGATCCGGTCCGAGCCGGACTGGAGCGGCAGGTGCAGGTACTCGCACGCCTTCGGCACGTCGCGGAGCGCCCGGATGAGGCGGCTCGTGAGGTTCACGGGGTTCGAGGTCGTGAAGCGGATCCTCTCGATGCCGGGGATCTCGTTCACCTGCTCGATCAACGCCGCCAGGTCCGTGGGAGGCGTCAGGTCCTTCCCGTAGGCGTTGACGTTCTGCCCGAGGAGCGTGACCTCACGGTAGCCCTGCCGCGCCAGCCCCCGGATCTCCTCGAGGACGGATTCGGGCGCATGGCTCCGCTCGCGTCCCCGCGTGAGGGGCACCACGCAGAAGGTGCAGTACTTGTCGCAGCCTTCCATGACCGTGACGAAAGCCTTGAGCCGATCGGGACGCGGGAGGATCCCGGTGAGCTTGACGAGCGCGCCTTCGCCCGTCTCGAGGACCGGCCGGCGCTCGCGCCGCGCCCGCTCCACCAGCTCCCCCACCCGGGAGATCGCCGGCGAGCCGAACACCAGGTCCACCGCCGGCGCCCGCTCGAGAATGGCCGACTGCTGGAGCTGGGCCATGCAGCCCATGACCCCGATGACGAGGCCCGGATTCTTCTGCTTGAGCCCCCGGAGCTGGCCGAGCCTCGAGAAGACCTTGTCCTCCGCCTTCTCGCGGATCGCGCACGTGTTGATGAGGATGAGGTC
>JACPSW010000152.1 GCA_016193045.1 Candidatus Rokuibacteriota bacterium
AAGCGCTACAACCGGGAGACGCTCGACATCCGCTACAAGGGCAAGAACATCGCCGAGGTGCTGGATATGACGGTCCACGAGGCGCTGGCGTTCTTCGAGCCGGTGCCGCCGATCAAGGCCAAGCTCCAGACGCTCCACGACGTGGGGCTCGACTACATCCGTCTCGGCCAGTCGGCCACCACGCTCTCCGGCGGCGAAGCCCAGCGGGTGAAGCTGTCCACCGAGCTCTCCCGGCGCGCCACCGGCCGCACGCTCTATATCCTCGACGAGCCGACGACGGGGCTCCACTTCGCCGACATCCAGCGGCTTCTCGACGTGCTGAACCAGCTGGTGGACCAGGGCAACACGGTGGTCATCATCGAGCACAACATGGACGTCATCAAGACCGCCGACTGGATCATCGACCTCGGCCCCGGGGGGGGCGACGAGGGCGGCCGGGTCATCGCCACGGGGACTCCCGAGGAGGTGGCGCTCCGGGCGGCCAAGTCCTACACGGGCCAGTTCCTCACGCGTATCCTGGCCTCCTGATGCGGCGCGCGAAGATCGTCTGCACGATCGGGCCCGCCAGCGCCTCCCCCGACGTCCTTGACCAACTTGTGGCGGCGGGGATGGACGTGGCCCGTCTCAACTTCTCCCACGGCGATCACCCCTGGCACGCCGAGGTGATCGGTCGGATCCGGGAGGGGCCGGCGCGCTGGGGCAGGCCTGTGGCGATCCTCCAGGATCTCCAGGGGCCCAAGGTGCGCCTCGGCCGGTTCGTCGGCGGCAGCGCGTGGCTCAAGACGGGGGAAGCCTTCACGCTGACCGCCGAGCCGGTCGTGGGCACCCACGAGCGCGCGACGCTCAGCGAGCCCGAGCTCCTGGCGGCCCTCGCGCCCGGGGACCCGATCTGGATGAACGACGGCTTGCTGCAGCTCCAGGTGGAGAGCGTCCGCGTGGGCGAGGTCCGCTGCCGGGTCACCGCCGGGGGGCGCGTGGATGACCACAAGGGGATCTCCCTGCCGCGGGTTCACCGGCCCGCCTCATGCCTGACCGCCAAGGACCGGGACGACCTCCGCTTCGGCCTCGATCTCGGCGTGGACTTCGTGGCGATCTCGTTCGTGAGGTCCGAGGCCGACGTCCAGCAGGTCAAGGAGGCGGCCCGCGCGTTCGGCGCCGACGTGCCGCTCGTCGCCAAGATCGAGCGCGCGGAGGCCGTGACGAACCTCGCCGGGATCCTGTCGCTCGTGGACGCGGTCATGGTGGCGCGGGGAGACCTGGGGGTCGAAGTCCCGCTCGAGGAGGTGCCGGTCATCCAGAAGGCGGTGGTCCGCCAGGCCCGTGCCGCCAAGGTGCCTGTGATTGTCGCCACCCAGATGCTCGAGTCCATGGTGGAGCACGTCCGCCCGACCCGGGCGGAGGTGTCCGACGTGGCGACGGCGATCTTCGACGGAGCGGACGCCATCATGCTCTCGGCCGAGAGCGCGACGGGGAAGCACCCGGTGGAAGCCGTGCAGATGATGGCGCGGATCGCCGAGCGGGCCGAGCAGTCGCTGCCCTGGCCGAGGGCCGAGCGGCGCCGCCCGGATGGCGTCGCGGGCTTCCCGGAGGCGATCGCCGACGCCGCCAGCCACGCGGCGCGCGACCTCAGGGCGAAAGCCATCGTGGCCTTCACCCAGTCGGGGTTCACGGCGCGCCTGATCTCCCACGAGCGCCCCGAGGTGCCAATCATCGCCCTCACGCCCCACCCGGAGGTCCAGCGTCGCCTGGCGCTCTGCTGGGGCGTCTCGGTGCGCCTCGCGAGGAAGGTGGAGACGACCGACGAGATGATCGAGGAGGCGGAGGCGACGCTCTTGGCGGAGGGCTTTGTGCGCGCCGGCGACGTGCTGGTCATCATCTCGGGCGCGCCCATGTGGGTGACCGGGACCACCAACCTGCTGAAGCTCCATCGCGTCGGGGAACGCAGATAGAAGACCCCCTCACCCTGCCCTCTCTCCCTCGGGGGGAGAGGATTCAGGTGAGGGGGCAGAGGAGAGCACCTATGAAGACGGGAGAGCTGTTCATCGGGGGCAACTGGCGTCCTCCGCTGTCCGGCGAGACGTACGCCACCATCAACCCCGCGACCGAGGAGGAGAGCGCGCGCGTCGCCCGGGGCGATGAGCGCGACGTGGACCTGGCCGTCGCCGCGGCCCGCAAGGCTTTCGACTCGGGCCCCTGGCCCAAGATAAGCGCCGCCGACCGGGGTCGCATCGTCTGGAAGCTCGGCGATCTCATCATGGCCAACCTCGACGAGATGGCGCGCCTGGAGAGCCTCTGCACGGGGAAGACGCTGTTCGACTCGGGGAAGGTCGAGATCCCCTTCGCGGCGGAGGTGTTTCGCTACTACGCGGGCTGGGCCACCAAGATCCACGGCGAAACCCTGGCGCTCCGCGAGGGCGCCTTCACCTTCACGCTCCGCCAGCCCATCGGGGTGGTCGGGGCCATCGTACCCTGGAACTTCCCCTTCCTCCTCTCCTCCTGGAAGATCGCCCCGGCGCTGGCAGCGGGCAACACGGTCGTCCTGAAGCCGGCGTCGCTCACGCCGCTCACCGCGCTCAAGTTCGCCGAGCTTTGCCAGGAGGCCGGATTGCCTGAAGGCGTATTCAACGTTGTGACCGGCCCGGGAGGCAAGGCGGGGATGGCGCTGGTGCGCGACCCGCGGGTGGACAAGATCGCCTTTACCGGCTCCACGGAGGTTGGCAAGCAGATCATGCGCGAGGCCGCCGGGACGCTCAAGCGACTCTCCCTCGAGTTGGGCGGCAAGTCCCCGAATATCGTCTTCGCCGACGCCGACATGGAGGCCGCGGTCAAGGGGGCCCTCACCGGCATCTTCTACAACAAGGGCGAGGTCTGCGCTGCCGGCTCGCGCCTCTTCCTGGAGGAGAAGGTCCACGACGAGTTCATGTCCAAGCTCACCGAGCGGGTCAAGGGCCTCAAGGTGGGCGATCCCATGGACAAGGCCACGCGGATGGGCCCGGTGGTCTCGAAGCAGCAGATGGAGACCGTCCTCTCCTACATCGAGTCCGGCAAGCAGGAGGGAGCCCGGCTCGTGGCAGGCGGTGGCCGCGCGAACATCGGCACCGGCAAGGGCTTCTTCATCGAGCCGACGATCTTCGACGGCGTCTCGAATAAGATGAAGATCGCCCGCGAGGAGATCTTCGGCCCCGTGCTGTCGGTGATCCCCTTCAAGTCCGTGGAGGAGGGCGTTGCGGAAGGCAACGAGACCACGTACGGCCTCGCGGCGGCGGTGTGGACTCGCGATGTGGGGAAGGCGCTCAAGGCAGCCCGGGCCATCCGGGCAGGGACGGTCTGGGTGAACGCGTACAACCTGTTCGACGCCGCCCTGCCGTTCGGGGGGTTCAAGGAATCCGGTTTCGGGCGGGAGATGGGCTCGGCGGGACTCGACCTCTACACGGAAGTCAAGAGCGTCTGGGTGGATCTTACCTGAGCGCCGGAGGAGACGACCATGGCCTACCAGACGCTGCTCGTTGACGTGAAGGAGCAGATCGCCACGATCACCCTGAACCGCCCCGACGCGTACAACGCGCTGAACCTCCAGCTGGCCAGTGACTTCTTCCACGCCGCCCTCGAGGCGGACGAGGATCGGGACATCCGCTGTATCGTCGTGACCGGCGCCGGGAAGGCCTTCTGCGCGGGCGGCGACGTGAAGGACTTCGCCGACAACCTGCCGACGGTCGGTGTCCTCATCAAGCAGCTCACCACGTACCTCCACGGCGCCGTCTCGCGCCTCTGCCGGAGCCCCAAGCCCGTTGTCATGGGGGTCAACGGCATCGCGGCCGGCGGGGGGATGAGCCTGGCGCTGTCCGGCGACCTGGTCATCGCGGCGGAGTCCGCCAAGTTCGCGATGGCCTACTCGAAGATCGCCGCCACGCCTGACGGCTCCTCGTCCTACTTCCTGCCGCGGATGATCGGCCTCCGCCGCGCGCTCGAGCTCCACTACACGAACCGCGTGCTGAGCGCCAAGGAGGCGCTGGAGTGGGGGCTCGTCAATCGGGTCATCCCCGACGCCGAGTTCCCCCGGGCCCTCTCGACGCTCGCCCGCGAGCTGGCCCAGGGCCCGACGCTCGCCTTCGGCGGCGCCAAGCTGCTCTTCCACCAGTCCACCCAGGAGAGCCTCGAGACCCAGATGGAACTGGAGGCCCAGGCCATCGCCCGCTCAGGGCAGACGGAGGACTTCAAGACCGGCGTGACGGCCTTTGCCCAGAAGAAGGCGGCGGCCTTCAAGGGGCAATGAAGGCAGTCGCGGGCTTCCCGTTCCAGTCGAAGTTCCACGCCGTGGAGGGCGCGAGGCTCGCCTACGTGGATCAGGGCAGGGGGGAGCCCGTCGTCCTGCTTCACGGCAACCCCACGTGGGGCTACCTCTATCGGAAGTTCATCCGGCCACTGGCCCGGGCCAACCGCGTGATCGTTCCCGACCACATGGGCTTCGGCCGCTCCGACAAGCCGCTGGACGCCTCGCGCTACCGCCTCGCGCGCCACATCGCGAACCTCGAATCCCTCCTCCTGAAGCTGGATGTCCGGAACGCGACGCTCGTCATGCAGGACTGGGGCGGTCCCATCGGCCTCGGCTTCGCCGTGCGCCACCCCGATCGCGTCAAGCGGCTCGTCATCATGAACACCTGGGCCTGGGTCATCCCCGCCGGGACGCGCATCCACCCGCTCCTGGAGCAATTCCGCCAGCCCGGAACCGGCGAGGCGCTGGTGCAGGGGCTGAACCTCTTCGTCGAAGGGTTCCTCCCGGTGGGCATCTGGAAGAAGGAACGCGTCACGCCGACGCTGATGAGCGCCTACCGGGCGCCGTTCCCCGACTGGAACTCGCGCGTGGGCATCCTGGCTTTCCCCCGCGACATCGTCGTCGGCGACGACCATGCGTCGGCGCCCGCGATGCACGAGATCGCGCAGAAGCTCCCGACCCTCAAGGTGCCCGTCCTACTGATCTGGGGCATGAAGGACGCGGCTTTTCCGCGCGCGATGATCGGCCTCTGGCAGAAGCTGTATCCCCACGCCCAGCTCCACACGCTCGAGAATGCCGGCCACTACCTCCAGGAGGACGAGCCCGAGCAGATCCTCCGGCTCATCCAGGACTTCCTCCACCGATACGCCGCCGGAAAGTGATGGAGAGCTGAGATCTTGCGCGCGTCACTGAGCTAAAGCACCCGAAGAGCCACTTGGCAGTTAATCCCTCAGCCAGAGGAGTCAGCCATGAAGCGGTGGATCGCGGTCGCAGCCTTCATCGGACTGTTGGTCGGTCTCCTGCCAGGCTATCTCTGGTGGGGTGTACGCACCCAGCGGCAGCTCAACGAGGTCCAAGGACAGGTGCTGGCGGTGCAGTCCGACCTGAAGGCTGCCCAGGACAAGGCCGCGGCCTTGGAAGCGGAACTTCGGCAGGAGCGAGATCGTCGGCAGAGGCTGGAGGAAATCGTGACTAAAGGCAGGAAGTAGCAGCAGTGGCGCACGGCTCTGGCAGACTCTCGCGCCCAAGCCCTGAAACGCGCCGCGTCGGATGACCGCGCGGCATTGGGCCGATTGGCGGCACCTCTGCCTGGTACGGGGCGTGGCACTTATTTTCCTCCTCGCGGCGTGCGCGAAGCCCCCAGTGGTCACGCTTCCCCCGCCGCCCCCTGTTTTTGTGGGCTACGAGGAGACCGGAACCGCCTCCTGGTACGGGGAACCCTACCACGGGCGGCGGACTGCCAGCGGCGAGGTCTACGACATGTCTCAGATGACGGCGGCCCATCGCAGCTTGCCCTTCGGGAGCTGGGTGGTCGTCGAGAACCTGCTCAACCGGCGGACCGTAGAAGCGCAGATTACGGACCGCGGTCCCTTCATCGGGGATCGAATCCTGGATCTCTCACGGGCCGCTGCGCGACTTCTCGGCGCGATCGGACCGGGCACAATTCCAGTTCGACTTCGCGTCGTTGCTCTTCCCGGCTCGACAGCAGAGATCCGGCGGGGATTCTTTACGGTTCAGGTCGCGGCCTTCACCTCTGAGGACCGGGCGACCCTGCTGAAGGGCGTGCTCGACCGGGATGGGGCCGCGACCTACGTCCAGCGGGCCGAGATTGGCGGGCGAACGCTCTACCGCGTGAGAGTCGGGAAAGCGGTCACCCGGGGTGAGGCACAGCGTCTTGCCCAACGGCTGGCGGCTGCCGGATATGACGTGATTGTCGTGGGGGAGTGACCGTATCCCGCCGCACGAAAATTGTCCGAGACATAAGGGAGTGGGGCGAATGGACATTACCATCATTGCGGTCGGCTTCAGCGGCTTGCTATGGCTGTATCTCTCTTCCGTAATTCTCACGGCGTACGTGGCCAGCGAGAGCGGGCGATCCGGGGTGGGATGGTTTTTCCTGTCCTTCCTGTTCCCGCCGTATATGACCTTGCTGGCCTTGGCTGCCTTACCGGAGAAGAAAGAGGAGGAGTGGCTGGAGCGGGCTGGCAGACACCCTACAACTCCTACAATCGGTCAGCGGCTTGGACGTTCGTGAGTGACTCTTCAACTTTGTAGTGCCCTGCCTGTCAAGAGTCACTGACAATCCGGCGGGTCCTGACGTCGGAGGAACTGAGTGAAGGCGGATAGGTCGGGTCTCTGCTGATACCCGCCCAGCCACGTGAATTTCCGTCCGAAGATGAAAGACTTCAGGGGCGGGACGGAAAATCTGGCAGCACCACAGGGCGGCTCGATGCACGGAGAGCCTTCACCAGGGGGCTGTCAAGGCGGTGCTTGACCCCTTCCTCGGCCTCAGGCTACGGTAGGCGCACACCCAACTAGAACTAGCACCGCTACGGGCCAAACATGGACATCGACCAGGCACTCCCGGAGCCGAGGGTTCGGAAAGGAGAGGAATAGATGAGACTAATCCTGGCTGTCCTGCTCGCATTGGCCATTTCGGGGCAGAGTGGTATCGCGTGGGCGAAGTCTGAGGCCGACGAGAGCACGGCCGAGCAGATTGCCGCCGGAACGGGTGCCGTGCTCGGGTCGGCAGTTTACTTCCCCTTCAAAGCCTCTTTCTGCATCCTAAGCGCTGTCGCGAGCGGGTTCACTCTCCCCTTCGGGGGGACCAAGTCGGCCAACGAGGTGGCCAGCGCCGGCTGCCGAGGAACCTGGGCGATCACCCCCGACATCGTGAAGGGCAAGGAGCGGATCAAGTTCGTCGGCGAGCCGCCACCCTCCGAGGGTCCGCCCAAATAATGGTCTCCGGTGGCCATGGTGGGGACGGTGAGGTAGATTCCCCCTTCTCGGTATGCCGGTTCCACCATGCCCACCTTCCCCACCAATCTTCCAACTCCCGTCACCTCGCTCACCCGTGTTCCACCTGAAAAAGGCTCTTGGGCAATTCCTCCCTGGCATCCCCTCGCGGCCAAGGAGAGTGCTATTTTTGGATGACAGCTGCCATCGGTGAAGGCGATCTAAACCCCGGAGACCCTGGGAAAAGGCGCGATTAACAGACTGCGCGAGAATAGGGGAGAATCGAAATGAGGGGCACGGCCATCTGGGCGTTGATGATCGCCTTCGGGAGCATACTGACGGCGTGTGCAGGACCGGTCATCGTCACGGCTCCGTCTGTCGCAATCCCGGGCCCCCGACAACTCCACGTGCCGCCAGGCCATTACCCGCCACCCGGCCACTGTCGGCTCTGGTATCCTAACCGGCCTCCGGGCCATCAACCGCCACCTGTCCCGTGTGAGCAGCTCGTCGTGTCACGCGGAGCGTTCCTCCTTTACAACGGAGTGGGATGGGATGCTGACTACGACTGGCAGGCTCACGCTCATCGGCATCCAGGTTCAGTGCCTCGCATTATTATTGAGCTGACCATCAAACGCTGATCGGCCGGCGACACTGCGGGATTTGATGCCCGGGCTCCTGCTCGCCCACCCTTGAATACGTGTCCCGGCTCGCACTGAAGCGCCCGGCAGAGTTAGCCGACTGGGCGCAACCTCTACGCAACCAGCACGCTGGCAAAAGAGAACCAAGAGAGCTAAGATGTCGTGGAAGCCGCCGTGAAATCGGCCAAACTCTACTACCGGCCCGGCTGATCCTCCTGCGCCAAGACGAGGGAGTTGCTCTCGTCGCTGGGGGTGGCCTTCGAGCCGGTCAACGTGGACGCAACCCCCGCGGCGCTCGCAGAACTGGGGCGACTCGGAGTCCCGCGCGTGCCGGCCGTGGCCGTCGGGGAGCGGGTCGTCCACGGCTGGAATCCCAAGGGCGTGGCCGAGCTGGTCGGCGTGGAGTACGCCGAGCCCGTCAGACTCCAGCCCGTCGAGCTGATCGATCGCCTCGATCGGATCCTCGCTGCCGCCCAGCGCGCCATCCGCCAGGTCCCGGCGGAGAGGCTCGAGACCAAGCCCCCCGAGCGCGACCGCACGGTGCGGGACCTCGGCTATCACATCTTCCGCTTGAGCGTGGCGTTCCCCCTGGCCGTCGAGCAGAACCGGCTTCCGGAGGAGTGGCTCACCGAGCCCGTGCCGCGGTCCCTCCGCGACGGAGAGGCCATCGCCCGTTACGGCGAGGGCGTGCGCGCGCGGCTCAAGGAGTGGTACCACGAGGCCCCCGCGGAGAGCTTCGAGTGGACGGTCGAGACCTACCACGGTTCGCAGACGGTGTGGGGACTTCTCGAGCGGACGGCGTGGCACGCCGCCCAGCATCTCCGCCAGCTCTACGCCCTGCTGGAGACGGTGGGGATCGCTCCCGACCGCCCCCTGACGGGTGCCGATTTCCAGGGGCTGCCCCTGCCGGAGGCGCTGTGGTGATGGCTCAGCGGGCCAAGGCCAAACGCTTCCTCGAGCTTCATACCTCGGGGCGCCTGCTCCTCCTCCCCAACGCCTGGGACGCCGGGAGCGCGCGGATCTTCGAGCACGCCGGCTTCCAGGCTCTGGGCACCACGAGCGCGGGCGTCGCGCTGTCCCTCGGATACCCTGACGGCGAGCGGGTGAGCCGGGCCGAGATGCTGGAAGCGGTGCGGAGCATCGCGAGCGCCGTGGCGATCCCGGTGACGGCGGATCTCGAGGCCGGCTACGGGCCGGCGGTGAGCCACGCGGTGGAGACGGCCAGAGGGGCGATGGCCACCGGGGCCGTCGGCATGAACTTCGAGGACAGCACGTCGGAAGACCGGCTCGTGGACGTCGCCGCTCAGGTGGAACGAATCCGGGCCATCAAGCGGGAGGCGGACGCCCAAGGGATCGCGTTCGTGCTGAATGCGCGCACCGACGTCTTCCTACTCGGGGTCGGCGAGCCGGCCGGCCGCTTCGACGAGGCCGTGCGCCGGGCGAACGCGTACCGGCAGGCGGGCGCGGACTGCCTCTTCGTGCCGGGCGTGAGCGACGCCGAGACGATCGGCCGCCTCGTCCGCGCTCTCGCCGGCCCGCTGAACGTGCTCGCGGTGCCAGGCACGCCGCCGGTCGCCGAGCTCGAGCGCCTGGGCGTGGCGCGCGTCAGCGTCGGCTCCGGGCCTATGCGCGCCACGCTGGCCCTGACCCAGCGGATTGCCCAGGAGCTCCGCGAGCGTGGGACCTACACCGGCTTTACCGAGAACACCCCGCCCCTCCGCCACTTCAACCGCCTCTTCGAGCGGAGCGGTGAGCTAGGCCCCGGCTGAGGCTCGGACCTGGCGGAGAAGCTCCAACACCCCTCTCGCCGCCGCTCTTCTTTCGAGCTCGGGCAGGGGTCCGACGCGCTGCAGGAGGTCCGCGACATCGGCGAGGTCGGCCGGCCCTCCCGCCACCAGTTTGAGAACGATGAGGTCCTCCACGGCGACCACAGGGATCTCGGGGCCCTGCGGAAGATGGAGGCGGACCGAGCGGCTGATGATTTCTCGTTCCCAGGGCCGGGTGGCGCAGACCGCGTCGACCTCGGGACCGGAAGAGCTGCGGAGCCGGAGGAGAAGGGGAATGGGATCGTCGGGGGCTCCCCGGCGCCATTCGGGCTCGAAGCCTCTCGCGCGGAGGGCCGAGTCAAGCTCTGGCGAAGGGCTGACGTCGGCCAGGAGGTCGATGTCCTCCGTCGCGCGCGGCGCCCCCCACGCGGCAACCGCGAGGCCGCCCATCAAGGCGTGCGGGACCCCTCGCTCGTGGAAGAACGCGGTGAGGTTGGCCAGGGTCTCTTCGAACCGCCCTCCCTGGGTCACGACCGTCGCTGGAGGCGGACCGATTCGCGGAGAGCGGCGACGAACGAAGACAGCGCGAGGGCGCGCGCCAGGCGTTCTCCCGCCTCCATGGCGGAGTAGGCCTTCCGGCGCTCCGCCTCTACGGGATCCGCGGTGGCGGACGGGCGCCGCCGGTGCCCGAGAATCCAGAGTGCGGGGGTTCGCAACCGAGGCGTCATGGCTTCACGCTCGCACATGGAACGGAAACGAGTCAAGCGGTTACGCCAGGCGCACGACGCGGAAGCCGTAGTCCGAGTAGCGCAGTTTCGGCGGAATGCTCGAGCGGTGGGCCACGGGGCTCCAGGGGAGCTGGTGGCGCCAGGCGCCGCCGCGGGAGACCCGGCGGGTTCCGGCCAGCGGGCCGTGGGGATTCAGGGTCGGCGAGGCGAGGTAGTAGCCTTCCTCGTACCAGTCCATGCACCACTCGTGGCAGGAGCCCGAGAGGTCGGTGAGGCCGTAGCCGTTGGGCGGCCCCCAGCCGATGTTCGGAGGGCCGGTCAGGGGCAGCGTGATGCCGGCGAAGGCCGTCTCGGGCTTGTCATTGCCCCAGGGGAAGCGGGAGCCGTCGAGGCCGCCCCGCGCCGCCTTCTCCCATTCGGCCTCGGTCGGGACCCGGTGGCTCTCCCCGGTCGTGACCGTGAGCCACTCGCAGTAGGCCACCGCTTCCACCCAGTTGACGCCGACGACGGGCTGCTCGGGGTCGCTGAAGCGGGGGTTGTCCCAGAAGGGCGGAGGGGCCACGTGGGTGGCTTCGACGAAGCGGGCGTACTCGGCGTTGGTGACCGGGGTCCTGGCGATCAAGAACCCGTCCACCATGACCGGATGGCGCGGGCCTTCCCCGGGGAGGCCGTCCTCCCACCCCATCCAGAACTTGCCGGCGGGAATCTCCACGAACTCCACAGCGCCTAGTATAATGAGGCGGTCCGAGGGGGGTCCGCCATGAAATTTTCCGACCGGATGTCGCGGCTCGGGACCGAGTCGGCCTTCGAGGTGCTGGCCCGCGCCAGGGCCCTCGAGCGCCAGGGGAGGGAGATCGTCCACCTGGAGATCGGCGAGCCCGATTTCGACACGCCGGCGCACATCAAGGAGGCCGCCAAGCGCGCCCTCGACGCCGGGGCGACCCACTACGGCCCTTCCGCCGGCCTCCCCGAGCTTCGGGAAGCGATCGCCGCGCACGTGTCGCAGACCCGGGGGATCCCCGTGAGCCCCGAGGAGGTCGTGGTCACCCCCGGGGCCAAGCCGATCATGTTCTTTACGATCCTCGCCCTGGTGAACCGCGGCGACGAGGTCATCTATCCCAACCCGGGCTTTCCCATCTACGAGTCGGTGATCACCTTCGTCGGCGGCGTGCCGGTTCCGATCCCGCTCAGGGAGGAGACGGGCTTCGGCTTCGACCTGGCCCTGTTCGAGCAGAAGGTTTCGGAGCGGACGCGGCTCATCATCATCAACTCCCCCCAGAATCCGACCGGGGGCGTCCTCGAGAAGGACCAGATCCAGCGCATCGCCGAGCTGGCCCGGCGCCATCGGATCCCGGTGCTGGCCGACGAGATCTACCGCCACTTTCTGTACGAAGGAGAATTCGCCTCCATCGCGTCGCTGCCGGGGATGAAGGAGCACGCGATCATCCTCGACGGCTTCTCCAAGGCCTACGCCATGACTGGCTGGCGGCTCGGCTACGGCGTGATGCCGGTCCCGCTCGCCGAGCACGTCACGCGCCTTGTGGTGAACTCGGCCTCGTGCACGGCAACCTTCGTCCAGCTCGCGGGTCTCGCGGCGCTCCAGGGGGATCAGTCGCCGGTCGCCCGGATGGTCGCCGAGTTCAAGCGGCGCCGCGATTTGATCGTGGACGGCCTCAACAAGCTCCCCGGCGTTTCCTGCCGGCGCCCGCGCGGCGCCTTCTACGCCTTCCCCAACGTGAGCGCTCTCGGGCGCCCGGCGGGGGAGATCGCCGATCTCTTGCTGAACGAGGCGGGAGTCGCGGCGCTGGCGGGGACGGCCTTCGGTCGGCACGGCGAGGGGTACCTGCGCCTCTCCTACGCCAACTCCGAGGCCAATCTGAAGAAAGCGCTGGAGCGGATGCGCCCGGTCTTCGAGCGCCTGGCCCGCTGATGGGCTTCGACATCGCCCGCGTCAAGGCCGCGTGGGAAGGTCACGAGACCACGCTGACTGCCGGGCGCTATCCGATCGAGTTCGATCCCATCCGCCGCCACTGCCACATGGTGGAGGACACGAATCCGCTCTTCCTGGAGCAGGGGATCTGCCCGCCGGTCATGGTGGACTACTTCGCCTCCCAGGGGGCCTGGCCACCGGGCGAGCTCGACATCCTGGGGCTGATCCGACAGATCCCCACGCCGGGCGACCGCCTCGTCAACATGAACCACGAGTTCGAGTGGTTCAGGACCGTACGGGTCGGAGACCGCCTCACCGTGAGCCACAAGGTCGTGTCGGTGGACGTGAAGCCCACCAGGCTCGACCCGCTGAGCGTCTGGATCAAGACCGAGACCCGCATCGTGGACGAGCGCGGCGAAACCGTCGCCCTTCGCTGGAACCAGATCCTCATCCACCGCACCCCCGAGCAGGTCAAGGCGGACTGGGTCCGCCCCGAGGCCGCCCCGTGAGACGGCTCATCATTTCCGTTGCCGTCGCAATCCTTCTGCTGCCGGCGGTGGCCGACGCGGAACAGCCGGGCAAGGTCCCTCGGATAGGCCTTCTATCCAGCGAAGCGTTCTATCCGCCCCTTCGTGAGGCATTCGTGAAGGGCCTGAGCGATCTCGGCCGGGTTGAGGGTCAGAGCATCTTCATTGAATGGCGGTATGCTGAGGGAAAGGTCGAGCGTCTGCCCGCGCTGGCGGCTGAGCTGGTCAGCCTCAAGGTTGATGTCCTCGTGGCATCTGCGGCCCCGGCCTCCCTGGCCGCCAAGCGGGTGACCAGCACCATCCCCATCGTGTCAGTATATACGGCGGACCCCGTGGGGCTCGGGCTCGTGGAGAGCCTCGCCAGGCCCGGTGGAAACGTCACGGGGATTTCCGCATTGGCCCGGGACTACACGGGGAAAATGCTGGAGCTGCTCGGCGAGGCGAGGCCGCGTCTCAGGCGCGTCGCGGTGCTCGGTGATGCCGAGAATCCGACGTACGAGGTCTACCTGAAAGAGCTGCAGCCCGCGGCGCAGAGGCTGCGCCTGACACTTCAACCTGTGGAGGTGCGGGGGCCCGGGGAGCTGGATAAGGCGTTCTTGATGATGACCAAGGGGGAGAAACCGGACGGGGTCTTCGTGATGCATCAGCCGTTCACGTTTGTTCACCGCAAGCGGATCGTGGAGCTCGCTGCGAAGACACGAATGCCGGCCGTATACGGATCGCGCGAATATGCCCAGGATGGGGGGCTCATCGGCTATGGGGCCAGCATCCCCGACATCTACCGACGCGCCGCCACGTACGTGGACAAGATCCTCAAGGGCGCCAGGCCCGCCGACCTGCCCGTGGAGCAGCCGACGAGATTCGAGCTCGTCGTGAACCTCAAGACCGCCAAGGCCCTCGGCCTCACGATCCCCCAGTCCGTCCTCATCCGGGCCGACGAGGTCATCCGGTGATCATATTGATTTTCGCTCCCGCAGAAAGTCGAGGAAGGCTCGCGGGGATACGATTCTGATGCCTCGAAAAGCCTTAAGAGGCTGAAGGTGTTTCTCATCGCCTGTCACCAGGAAGTCTGCGTCGGCGCTGAGTGCGCACTCGAGGATTCGGTGGTCCGGATCGTAGCGAAGGACGCCGGACAGCCTGACGCGCGGCCTGATCAGTGTCGCGAGCG
>JACPSW010000178.1 GCA_016193045.1 Candidatus Rokuibacteriota bacterium
CTCCTTGAAGAGCTTCTGGAACTCGGCGTTGTCCCAGCGGAAGTAGTACTTGGGGTTGGCGAAGTTGTTGATGTCCCACGGCTCGGCGTGCCCGATGATGGACATGTCGTAGTTGGCCTCGCGCCACACCTGGCTGAGCCACTGCCCCCACTCGATCTGCTCCATCTTCACCCGGACGCCGACCTTGGCGAGCTGGCTCACCAGCACCTCCCCGGTGCGCACCGTGTAGTAGTACTGGGGCGCCACCTTCAGCACGGCGTCGAAGCCGTTGGGGTAGCCCGCCTCGGCGAGGAGCTTCTTGGCCTTCCCCGGGTCGTAGGGCTTCGCCTTCGACAGGTCCACGAAGTACGGGTTCAGCGGGTCCACGTTGGAGCCGAGGATCTTCCCGTGGCCGAACATGGCGCCCTTGAGGACCTCCTCCTTGTTGATCGCGTGGGTGATGGCCAGGCGCACGCGCGTGTCGGAGAAGGGTTTCTTCGAGTTGTTCATGGAGAGGATCACGTCGTTGGTGGTGTCGCCCAGGATCACCTGGAGGCGCGGGTCCTTCTTCAGATCGGGCACGTTCTCCGGCCCCATGCCGAAGGCCGAGACGTCGATATCGCCCGACCTGAGCGCCGCGAGCGCGGAATTCGGGTCGGGGATGAAGCGGTAGGTGACCCTGTCCAGGTTCGGCAGCCCCTTGACGTGGTAGTCTTTGTTCCTCGTCAGGACGATCCGGTCGCCGCGTACCCACTCGGACACGACGAAGGGCCCGGTGCCGACGGGCGCGGTCTTCTGCCTCTCCACCTCCTCGGACGGATAGATCACCGAGCCCTGGCGGGCGAGGGTCAGCAGGAAGTTGGCGTCCAGCTCCTTGAGCCTCAGCGTGATCGTGTACTCGTCCCTGACGATGATGTCGGTGATGGCGGCGTAGCGCGCCCGCTGCGGGTGCTTGGTCTCGGGGTTCGCGGCCCGCTCCAGGACGTACTTCACATCGGCGGCCTTCATCTCGCGCCCGTTGTGGAAGCGGACGCCCTTCTTGAGGAAGAAGGTGTAGTTGAGGTTGTCCGTGGTGTACCAGCGCTCGGCGAGCCACGGCACGATCTTGCCGTGCTTGTCCACCTTGACGAGGCACTCCTGGACGTTGTAGTGGATCACGGCCGCGATGGCCGAGGCCGGGCTGGCCGTGAGATCCAGCCCCGGGGGCTCCGTGGAGACCTGAACGACCAGGTTCCCTCCGGCCTGCTGGGCCGAGCCTGCCGCGGGCAGGAGCGCCAGGGGGGCGACCAGGAGCGCGACGACCAGTCGAAGTGCCTTCCTCATGACCCGTTCCTCCTGAAGTGCTCGACCGTCCGCCGGAGTCCTTCCTCGAATTCCACCAGCGGCGCGTAGCCGAGAAAGCGCTTGGCCTTTCCGATGTCGGCCTGCGTGTGGGGGACATCTCCCTGCCGGGGGGGCGTGTGCCGTCGTTCGAGCTTCCGGCCCAGGATCTCCTCCAGAAATCCGATGATCTCGAGCAGGCTCACCCGGCTGCCGCAGCCGACGTTGAACGACTCCCCGGCCACGGCTGTTGCGTTGGCCACCAGCAGGTTGGCTTCCACCACGTTGTCGATGTGGGTGAAGTCGCGGGACTGGGTGCCATCCCCGTGGATTTCGAGGGGTTCGCCTCGGAGCGCCCAGGTGATGAACCGCGGGATGACGGCGGCGTACTGGGACTCGGGGTCCTGCCGCGGGCCGAAGACGTTGAAGTAGCGGAGGCCCACCGTTTCCAGGCCGTAGAGGCCGCTCCAGGCCGCGCAGTAGAGCTCGCCGGCCAGCTTGGAGACGGCGTAGGGAGAGATGGGCGCGGGCGGCTGGTCCTCCCGCTTCGGCAGGTCCGGCCGGTCCCCGTAGATGGACGACGAGGACGCGTACACGACCCGCCGCACCCCGGCCCCGCGGGCCGCCATCAGGAGGTTCAGCGTGCCCGTGACGTTGTTCTCGTTCGCCCCTAGCGGGTCGTCCACGGACCGGGGCACCGAGCGCATGGCGGCCTGGTGGAAGATCACCTCCACGCCCCGCGCGGCGGCTCCGACGGCCCCGGCATCGCGCAGGTCGCCCTCGATGACCTCCAGCCGGGAATCCGCCGTCGCGAAGGCGAGGTGCTCCCGGCTGCCCGAGGAAAAGTTATCGAGCACCCGGACGCGGTGGCCGTCCCGGAGGAGGCGCTCCACCACGTGCGAGCCGATGAACCCTGCGCCGCCGGTCACGAGAAACATGCAAGGCATTATCGGCGGGCGCATGAGCCCTGTCAACGTGATATGGCCGCGCCCGGGAGGTACAATGAGGGGCACCAAAAGGAGGGATTCACCATGAAACGGTTGACGCTCGTCGCTTCAGCGCTCGTCGCGGCAACGCTCCTCGCCGCCCCCGCCCTCGCCCAGCAGCCGACGGCCCCGCCGGGGCAGCCGCCCGCCCAGCCCCCGGGGATGGGCCCGGGAATGATGGGGCCCGGCACGATGGGCGGCCAGATGGGTTCCGGGATGGGCATGATGGGCCAGGGCATGATGATGTGCCCGATGATGCAGGAGATGATGCATCACATGATGCGCCACCAGATGATGGGCGGCCAGATGGGTTCGGGCGGCATGATGGGGATGATGGGCGCCCCGACGGACCCGAAGACGATGGGGCGGATGCTCCAGATGCGAGGCGAGATGCTCAAAGCCGGGGGCGAGATCCTGCTCAAGTACGGCAAGATGTTCGAAGAGGGCAAGTGATAGGTGTGATAAACTTACCGGGTGAACCTCCCTCCTGACCTTCATCGCCTCTTCTGGGATTGCCGACCCGAGAGCATCGACGCCGAGGTCCAGGCCCCCTTTGTCCTCGAACGGATCCTCGAATACGGCTCCCTGGCAGCTGTCCGGTGGGCCATACAGACCTACGGAACCGAGCGCGTGAAGGAGTTCCTTCGGCAGCGGGGAGTCCGCACGCTCTCCCGAAAGACGCTCAGCTTCTGGACGTTGCTGCTCGACCTCGAGGGCGAGGCGTGTTTCGAGAGATCCTCACTGAATCGCAGCAGACCCTTCTGGAACTACTGAGCCGGATCGCCGAGGTCCGGACCTTCTACCTGGCCGGTGGGACGGCCCTCGCTCTCTATCTCGGGCACCGCCGGTCGAGGCGGCCCGCCTGTTCCGCCACTTGTAGCGTCAGAACCACAGGAGGACCGCCATGACGTTCACCGGTTTCACCGCCACGGATTTTCGAATCTTCGACGTGAAGGGTTTTCAGCCAAGGATGACGGCGATCCGGGGCCAGATCCGGCCCAAGCTGGAGGCGCTCGGGGCGGCGCTGCTCCCGCACGTCGTCCGACTCACCGGCGGCGAGGCGTTCGCCCACGTGGCCAAGCATGCGCGCCGGACCGTCAATCCACCCGACGACACTTGGGTAGCCTTCGGTCCTGACAAGCGCGGGTACAAGAAGAGCTGTCATTTCAAAGTGGCCGTCTCTCGCCGCTGCGTTCGCTTCCTCTTCGAGGCGGGACCGGAGTTCGCCGATAAAGAGAAGTGGGCGGCGGCCTGGAAAAAGAGCGCCGGGCGCCTCGCGCCGACGCTGAAGAAGGCCAAGGGGCTCGCCTGGTTCAAGAACGAGCACGACGAAGAGCCGGCGGCCATCCTGGCAGATCTCACGAACGAGGAGATCACCCGGCTTGGCGACGAGCTGACGCGGACGCGCGACGGCCAGTTCGTCCTGGGACGGCTGGTGTCGGACTCCGACGCCGCCGGGTGGGGTCCGAGCGAGTACATGAAGGCCGCCGCGGCGACCTTTGAAGCGCTGGCGTCCCTCTATAAGCTCCGCTCGTGACGATGCGGGCGATGCTCCTCCGGGCCTCCGGCCCGGTAGAGCGCGATCCCCTCGAAGCCGTCGACGTACCGGCGCCGGTCCCGGGCCCCGGCGAAGTCCGGCTCACGATCAGCGCGTGCGGCCTCTGCCACACCGACCTCCACGAGGTCGAGGGCGAGCTCCCGCCGCCGAAGCTGCCGGTCGTTCCCGGCCACCAAATCGTCGGGATCGTCGAGGCGCGGGGGGAGGGGGCGCGCCGCTTTGCCGTCGGCGAGCGGGTGGGGGTTCCCTGGCTCCATTGGACGTGCGGCGCGTGTGCCGCGTGCCGCCGGGGCGACGAGAATCTCTGTGACGGCGTCCGCTTCACGGGTTACCACGTGGACGGCGGCTACGCGACTCACGCGGTCGCTCCCGAAGCCTTCGCCTACCGGCTGCCCCCGGGCCTCGCCGACGCCCAGGCCGCTCCCCTGCTCTGCGCCGGGATCATCGGCTACCGCGCTCTCTGCCTGGCGGACGTGAAGCCGGGAGAGCGCCTGGGGTTGTTCGGCTTCGGCGCCTCGGCCCACATCGCCATCCAGGTGGCGCGCTTCTGGGGATGCGAGGTCTGGGTGTTCACGCGGGCCTCCGAGCACCGGGCCCTCGCCAAGGCCCTCGGCGCGTCCTGGGTCGGCGGCGCCGACGCCGAGCCGCCCGGCCTCCTGGATCGCGCCATCTCCTTCGCTCCCGCCGGGTCCGTGATTCCCCTGGCGCTCGCGAAGCTGCGAAAAGGCGGGACGCTGGCGCTCGCGGGGATCCATCTCGACCGGGTCCCCGAGATGCCGTACACCCTCCTCTACGGCGAGCGCACGCTCCGCTCGGTCACCGCCAGCACCCGCCGCGATGCCGAGGCCCTGCTGGACCTCGCCGCGCGGATCCCGATCAAGACCGAGGTCGAGGTGTTTCCCCTGAAGGAAGCGAACGCCGCGCTCCAGAGGCTCAAGGCCAGCCGGATCCGAGGCGCCGCCGTCCTCCGGATCGCGCCGTGACCGATCCGGGCGCCGTCAACCAGGCCGCGTTCTGGCAAGACCTCTACGACCGCCGCGAGGACGGCTGGGAGCTGGGTCAGCCCGCCCCGCCCCTGGCCGACCACCTGACGCGAACGCCTCCTCCGCGCGGACGGGTGGCGGTGCTCGGCTGCGGCCGCGGCCACGACTGCCGGCTCCTGGCCCGCGCCGGCTACCAGGTCTGGGGCTTCGACTTCACCTCTCAGGCGATCCGCGAGGCGACGGCGCTGGCGAAGCGAGAGACCCTCGACATCGTCTTCGAGCAGCGGGACATCTTCGACCTCACCGCGGACTATCGCGGATTCTTCGACGGCGTCTGGGAGTACACCTGCTTCTGCGCCATCGATCCCACGCGCCGGGAGGAATACGTCGGGCTGGTCCGCGAGATCCTGAAGCCCGACGGCTGGCTCCTGGCCTGCTTCTACCCGCTCCGCGACGGAACCGACGGTCCCCCGTTCCCCACGAGCGAGGCCGAGCTTCGCCGCCTCTTTTCCCCGCACTTCACCTTCGTGGAGACGTACCGGCCCCAAGCCTCCGTGGACAGGCGCCAGGGGTTTGAATGGATGGTCCTGGCGCGGCCCGGGGGCCGTTGACGCTCCCCGGGTGCCATGCTACGGTGATGGCCACTTTTCCCTTTCCCGCGAACATGGAGGGCGACAGAATGAAGCGAGGACGGACGCTCCGGATTCTCTCTCTGGCTTCCCTGACCCTGGCGACTCTCGCCGCGGCAGTCTGGCTCTACGTCCCCGCCGCAGCCCAGGCACCGAAGGGGCCGATCAAGATCGGGGTCCTCTACGACCTGACCGGGCCCTTCGCCGCCGCGGGCGCCGTGCCGGGCAGCATCGGGACCAAGATCGCCTTTGACATGATCAACGAGAAGGGCGGCGTGCTCGGCAAGCACAAGATTCAGACCATCCTCGGCGACTCCCAGTCCAAGCCCGACGTGGCCATCAACGAGGCCGAGCGCCTCCTGAACGTCGAGAAGGTGGACGTCCTCCTCGGCATCTACTCGAGCGCCATCGCCGTGCCGCTGGCGGAGAAGGTGGACAAGCAGAAGCGGCTCCTCTGGATCACCATCGCCATCGCCGACGGCGTCTTCAAGGGGCGCGACCTCAAGTACGCGTTTCGCGCCCAGGCGAACGGGGGTCAGTTCGGCGAGATGTCGGCCCGCTTCATCGCCGACTACGCCGAGGAGCGCTTCAAGATGAAGCCCCAGGATATCAAGGGTGCCATCATCTACGAGGACGGGCCCTACGGCACCGGGGTGGCGGCCTCCGGCGAGGCCGAGATGAAGAAGATCGGTATGAAGATGGTGCTGAAGGAAGGATACTCGGCCAACGCGCCGGATCTGGCCTCCCTCGTGACCAAGCTCAAGGCGGCGCGCCCCGACGTCCTCTTCCACACCGGCTACAACCCCGACATCACCCTCTTCCTCCGCCAGGCCAAGGAGCTCGGCCTCCGCGTAAAGGCCATCGTCGGCCACGGCGCCGGCTACGGCCAGTACGATAAGCTCCGGGAGGCCTTCCGCGAGGACGTGGACTACATTTTCAACGTGGACCCGGTGGCGTCGCAGCTCCTCGACCCGAAGAAGTACAAGCCCGCCGAGCTGGGGAAGATCCGCGACGAGTTCCTGGCGCGCTACAAGAAGGAGACCGGGGTGGACCAGATCCCGCCCCACGCCAGCATGGGCTTCAACAACACCTGGATCCTCCTGACGGACGTGCTGCCTCGGGCGATCCAGAAGCATGGCGGGTGGAGTCCCGACGCCATCCAGAAGGCGGCGCTCGAGACAGACATCCCGGAGGCGGGGACCATCCAAGGCTACGGCGTCAAGTTCGCTGGCCCCGGCCACGAGATGCGCGGCCAGAACATCCGCTCGGCCGTGGTCGTGATGCAGTACATTGGCGGGAAGACCCAGGTCGTCTATCCCAAGGCGATACAGACGGCGAGCCCGGTGCTGCCACTCCCGGCGACCTCCCCCTACGCGGCGCGCTGAGTCGAGTTGCTCTCGGTCCAGAACGTCTCGAAGACGTTCGGGGGGTTCCGGGCTCTCCAGGGCGTCTCCTTCGACGTGCGCGAGGGAGAGCTTGTCGGCCTGATTGGCCCCAACGGGTCGGGGAAGACGACGCTCTTCAACTGCATCTCCGGGGCGCTCGGGCCCTCCGGCGGCTCCATCCGCTTCCGGGGTGAGGAAATCGCGGGCCTCACCCCGGACGCAGTCTGCCATCGCGGCATCGCCCGCACCTTCCAGATCCCGCGTCCCTTCCGCAAGCTCTCCATCCTCGAGAACGTCGCTCTAGCGGCCCACTTCGGCCACATGACCCGCGAGTCGGATGCCGGCGCCCGGTCCCGCGCGAAGGATGTCCTTCGCCTCGTCGGGCTTCCCGCCGACGGGGAGGCGCGGCCGGGACTCCTCGGCGCCGCCGGCCTCAAGAAGCTGGAGTTGGCGCGCGCCCTGGCCACCGGGCCGAAACTTCTCCTGGCCGACGAGACGCTGGGCGGCCTGGACTTCGAGGAGATTCGCCAGGCGGCCGACACCCTCCGGCGGATCCGCGATGAGATGGGGATCACGATCATCTGGGTGGAGCACATCATGGCCACGCTCATGAGGGTCGTGGACCGGGTCGTGGTCCTGGACCACGGCGAGAAGATCGCCGAGGGGCCGCCCCGCGCGATGGCCGAAGATCCCAAGGTCATCGAGGCCTATCTTGGCGAGAAAATCGCGCTCGGATAATCCTCCTCCCCCTGCCCTCTCCTCCACCGGGGGAGAGGATTAAGGTGAGGGGGAGAGAGGATTTTCAGCCATGCTCGAGGTCAACGCGGTCACGGCGGGGTACGGGGAGTTCACCGCGCTCTGGGACGTGACCCTCACCGTGAACGCCGGCGAGGCGGTCGCGGTGGTGGGGCCCAACGGCGCGGGCAAGACCACCTTGATGCGGGTCATCTCCGGCCTGGTCCCCATCCGCACCGGCGACCTCCGCCTTGACGGCCGCTCCTTTGCCGGCCGCCGCGCCCACGAGATCGTCGCCCACGGGATCGCCCATGTCCCCGAGGGGCGGCGGATCTTCCCCCGGCTCACCGTGGAGGAGAACCTCAAGATGGGCGGGTTCCTCCCCGCCTCCCGCCGCCACTACGCCGAGAGCGTCGGCAGCATCTTCGAGCTGTTCCCCGTGCTCGCCGAACGGCGCAGGCAGAGGGCGGGGACGCTGTCGGGGGGCGAGCAGCAGATGCTCGCCATCGGCCGCGCCCTCATGTCGAAGCCGAAGCTCATCCTGCTCGACGAGCCGTCCCTCGGCCTGGCGCCGGTCATGGTCCTCCGCCTGTTCGAGCTGATCCGCCGGGTCCGCCAGGAGGGATACACGATTCTGATCGTGGAGCAGAACGTCCGCCAGGTCCTGAGCCTGGTGGATCGCGCCTATCTCCTCGAGGTGGGCCGGATCAAGGTCGAGGGGCGGGCCGCCGACCTTGCCGAGCAGGACTTCGTGCGCAAGGCCTACGTAGGCATCTAGCCCAATGGATCCGATCCTCATCGCCGAAGCCGCGATCAACGGGATCCTGCTCGGTGGCGTCCTGGCGCTCCTCGCCCTGGGCCTCAACCTGATCTTCGGCGTGGTGGATATCATCTGGATCGCCTACGTCGAGCTCGTGATGCTCGGCATGTACGCGGTCTACTGGCTCGTGACCGCCTACGGGTGGCCCCTCCCGCTGGCCGCGCTGGGGTCGGTGGCGCTCGTGACCGTGCTCGGGCTCCTCGTCCACCTTCTGATCATCGCCCCCATTCTGTCGAGCCCGCCCGTCAACCAGCTCCTCGCCACGGGCGGCCTCCTCTTCTTCCTCCAGTCCTTCGCCACCTTCCTCTGGGCGACCGATCACCGCTCCCTCCGTCTGGCGCTGCCGATCCTCGAGGTCTTCGGAATGTTCCTCTCGTTCGCGCGCCTCCTGGCCTTCGCGATGTCGATCCTGGCCATGCTCGGCCTCTACCTCTTCCTCACCCGCACCTACATGGGGACGGCGATCCGCGCGGTCTCCCAGGACCGCGAGGCCATGGCGCTCATGGGGGCGGACACGCGCAAGGTGTACCTCGTGACCTCCGGCATCGGGGGCGCCATGGCGGGGCTGGCCGGCGCCCTCCTGATCATCCAGTACTCCGTGCACCCGCACTTCGGCGCGGCGTTCGGCCCGCTGACGTTCATGATCTGCGTCCTCGGGGGGCTGGGGAACATGATCGGGGCGGTCGTGGCCAGCCTCCTGATGAGCGAGGTGATCTCGGTCGGCGGCATCATCACCTCCACCGAGATGGCGTACGTGGTGGCCTTCGTCATTTTCATCGTGGCGATCTTCGTGCGCCCCGAAGGGATCCTGGGGAGGCGGGAGTGAAGCGGCTGCTCGCCGTCCTCGGCCTGGCGCTCCTGGTGGTCTTCCCCTGGCTGCCGCTCGGGCCGGCGCGCCTCTACATCCTCCACGTCGCCATCCTCATCCTGATCTGGGGCATCGTGGGCACCGCGTGGTCGCTGATGGGCCGGTTCGGCCTGGTCTCGCTCGGCCACGGCGCCTTTCTCGGCGTGGGGGCGTACACGACGACGCTCCTCTGGAACTTCTGGGGGATCTCCCCCTGGCTCACCACGCCTCTGGCCGTGGGGGCGGCCGTCCTCCTCGCGCTGGTCCTCGGCTACCCCTGCTTCCGCTTCCGCGTCGTGGGCCACTACTTCGCCCTCGTGACGCTGGCCCTGGGCGAGGTGATCCGTCTCCTCATCATCGCCGAGCGTGACTGGACCGGGGGCTCACTGGGGCTCACACTGAAGGACGCCGGCGCCTTCAACCCCTGGGCGATCCAGTTCGCCGACAAGCGGATCTTCTACGTCATCGCGCTCGGGGTGTGGCTCGTGGCGCTCTGGGTCTGGTGGCGGGTGGACCGGAGCATGACCCGCTCGGCGCTCGAGGCGATCGGGGAGGACGAAACGGCGGCGGCCTCGGTCGGGATCCCGGTCACGCGCTTCAAG
>JACPSW010000153.1 GCA_016193045.1 Candidatus Rokuibacteriota bacterium
AGCGAGCGGAGCCGCTCCCGGGCCCTGCTGGACATGCTCCGGGGACGCGTCAAGGCGAGCGCTGGGGCGGAGGCGTTGGCCGACCCCCTCGGGCAACCCGTGTCCGCGTCCGAGCTCCAGGCCGCCATCCCTGAGGGGGTCGTACTGGTCGCGTATCACGTTTTGCCGAAGCGAACGCACGTGTGGGTCATCCGCCGCGGCGGGATCCGGTTGTCCACGATCGAGGTGAGCCGAGCCGTCCTGGCGGACCACGTGGGCCGCTTCCGCGAGGCTATCCGCCTGCGGTCGCTTCAGGCGCCAGCGATGGGGGGCCAGCTGTACACGCGGCTCATCAGCCCCTTGGCGCTCAGAGCGCAGGAGTCCCTCGTGGTCGTCCCGCACGGCGTCCTTCACTACCTGCCCTTCCAGGCCCTCCGCGGGGCCCGCTACCTGATAGAGGAGCGACCGCTCTCCTACGCGCCATCGGCGAGCAGCGCCGTGCGCCTGCTCTCCCGGCAGCAAGGGCCGCGCCGCCGGGTGCTGGCGCTGGGGAACCCGGATCTCGGAACCCCCAGACTCGCGCTGCCCGGAGCCCAGCGGGAGGCCGAGCGAATCAAGGCGTTCTTCCCCGAGGCGGAGATCTACGTCCGCCAGGAGGCCACCAAGGAGCGCCTCCTGGCGCGCGCCCCCCGGAGCGACCTCGTCCACATCGCGGCGCACGCGGAGGTGGACGAGGTCGATCCCCTGTACTCCGTGATCCGCCTGACCCGCACCGAAAAGGGCCCGGGTGACCTGGAAGCGCACGAGGTCTACCGGCTGGATCTGGCCCGCACGCGGCTCGTCTCGCTGAGCGCCTGCGACACCGGGCTCGGACGCGTCTCCCGGGGGGATGAGCTCTGGGGATTCACCCGCTCGTTTCTGAGCGCCGGCACGCCGGCCCTCCTCGTCTCGCTCTGGCCCGTGGAGGACGAGTCCACCGCCCGACTGATGGGGCGGTTCTACGACGAGCTCCGCTCGGGCTCCGCAAGCCGGGCGCTCCGCCTGGCCCAGCTCGAGGTCCTCCGCACCTCCGCGACAAGTCACCCATTCTTCTGGGCCCCCTTCATTCTCGTCGGCGACTGGCGGTGACGGGATCGTTGCCGGCTGCGCGACGGGGAAGGCCGACGAGCTGGTGGGCGCCGCGGTGAGCCGGCGCCGGTGGTCAACCCCCGGAGTGAGGCGGGTGGCGCAGGCGCTGCTGCTGGGCGTGGCCGTCAGCGTCGGGGTGACGGCCCTCTCGCGAATCGGCGTCCTCTCGGGGTGGGAAACGCGCGCCGTGGACGCCTTCCTGTTTCTCCGCGATCGGGTGCCCGCGCCCGAGATCGTTCTGATCCTGATCGACGAGGAGTCCTTCGCCGCTCTGGGTGAGCGCCAGCCGCTCTCCCGCCGCTACCTGGCCGACCTCGGCGACTTCCTGCTGCAGAGCGGGGCCCGGGTCGTGGCCTTCGACGTGCAGGTGAGAAGTCGCTCCGACCCCGGGGAGGACGCGGCCCTGATCGCCATGACGCGCCGCTGGGAGACGAGCGAATCGGGCCGGGTGGTGTTCGCTGCGCTGGCGATCCCCAGGAAAGGCGAGCGGGCGGTGCGGTACGATGCGGCTCCGGCATTTTCCCCCGACCTCCGGGGCCTCTCCGGATTCTCCAACGCTCCCGTCGGGGCGGATGGAGTCATCCGCAGGATGGCGCCCGTGCTTCCTTCCGCCGAGGAGGGCGCGTTCCTTCCCTCCTTCGCCCTCGCCGTCCTCGCCGGCTACACGCGGCAGACAGCCGGGGAGCTGTCGCAGGCCCTCAGGGGTAATCCCGGCGCGGCGCTGACTCTGCCGGTCCGCGACCGGCACGGCCGGATCACGCGGCAGGAGCCGATCTCGGTCGGCCGGCTCTCCGGGGCCCCGTGGCGGATCGACTTCACCGGCCGCGAGGGCTCCTTCACGGCGTTTCCGAGCGGCGCGCTGGTCCAGCTGGCTCGGAGCGGCGTCCGGCCGGAGGCCGACAATCCGTTCAGGGACAAGATCGTCCTCGTCGGCGCGACGTTCGCGGAGAGCCGGGACTTCTACCCCACCCCGACGGGGCTCATGGCCGGCGTCGAGATCCACGCCAACATGGTCTTCACATCCACGCCAACATGGTCTTCACGCTGCTCTCGCGACGCACGCTGCTGCCGCCCCACTGGCTCTTGAACGTCTCGGTTCTGATCGGCGCCTGTCTCGTGGTCTCGCTTCTGTCTCTCTGGCTGCGACCTCTCTGGGTCGCCCTGGCGAGCCTGGCGCTGATCGCCGGCTTCGCGACCGTGAGCTACGAGGCCTATACGCAGGGGGGCTACTGGCTTGACTTCGTGGCCCCTCTCGTCGGAATGCTGGCCTATATCGAGGGCTCGCGCCTGATGGCGCGGCGCCGCCTGCGGGCCGCCTTCGGCCAGTACGTGAGCCCGGAGGTCATGGATCGGGTCCTGCGCGAGGGCGCGGGGCTCGGGGGAGTCGTTCGGACCGTGTCGGTGCTGATGTCAGATCTCCGGGGGTTCACCACCCTCTCCGAGCGGCTCCCGCCCGATCAGATCTCGGAGATGATGAACGAGTACTTCACCGCGATGGTGGACGTGATCATGGCCCACCACGGGATCGTCCAGGACTTCATCGGCGACGGCATCCTGGCGGCGTACGGGGCGCCCCTGGACGATCCAGATCACGCCTGGCACGCGGTCACGACGGCCCTCGACATGCAGGCGGGGCTCCGCCGGCTCAACGACCGCTGGGGGGCCGACGCGCGCCCCACTCTCGCTATGGGCGTCGCGGTGCACAC
>JACPSW010000169.1 GCA_016193045.1 Candidatus Rokuibacteriota bacterium
CCGGCCCGCGCCATCCGCTGTGCGGAGGCCATCACGGCTGCCGCGCGGCAGCTCGGCATGGAGCTCCGCGCCGGCGTGCACACCGGCGAGTGCGAGGTGATCGGGGACAAGGTCGGCGGGATCGCCGTCCATACGGGCGCCCGGGTAGCGACCATGGCGAAGCCTGGAGAGGTGCTCGTCTCTCAGACCGTCAAGGACCTGGTGGCGGGGTCGGGGCTCCGCTTCGAGGAACGGGGCGCTCACGCCCTCAAGGGGATCCACGGGGAATGGCGGCTCTTCGCCGTGATTCCGGGGTGAGTCCAGCGAGCGGCGACGCCGTTACTTGAGGAAACGCCGAGAGAGGTAAGTCTCGAAGGCCGGGCCCTCGCGCTCCCTGAAGACGACGGCGACGTGGAGCTGCTCCAGGTACTGCTCCAGCGTCTTGCCCCCCAGGGTGATGTTGCGCGAGGCGAAGAACTCCCGCGCGTCGGCCTCCAGCTCGGGCGTGGCCAGCGCCGTGATCCCCTCACACATGCGGCGGATCCCGCTCTTGGCGGGAAACTGCCGCTCCAGCGTGGCCCAGTTCCCCTTGACGAAGCCCCAGGCCGTCTCGCGCGCATAGACGCTCGCGAGGAGCGCCCGCGCCAGGAACGGCGCATCCTGCATCCGGACCTCGCCGTTGATCGTCTTGTCGAGCGTCCGGCCCAGCAGCTCCCCCTGCCTGAAGCCCGCTAGCGCGTAGAGATAGCGCTGCTCCTCCTGAGGGGTTTTCGCCGTCTTGAAGCGCTGCACGAACTCGTCGTATTCGGTCTCGCCGCCCGCGTGGGCGAGGACGGCGATCAAGGCGGGCGGCAGGCTCGGGTCCACGGCGGCCGCCTCCTCGAGGGAGCGCTGGTAGAGCCGCCGCGCCTCGGCCTGGACCTCGGCGTCGTTGCCCAGGGTCCCGATCGCCCGCACGAGGTCGGCGCGCAGCTGCCGGATCAGCTCGCTTTCCTCGGGCTCCGGGGAGAAGCCGAGCCGCTCCACCGCCGGACCGAAGCGATCCCGCACGAGCGCCTCGAACTTGGGCCGCACCGCAGACGAGATGATGCGGTTCACATAGGCGAAGGAGCCGGTCAGCACCGCCCAGACGTTTCGATCCGTTTCGGCGCGGAACTCGGTGGTCAGCTCGAGGTAGTCGCGCAGCGGCATCAGGCCGGCCACGGTGGCCGCCCAGGCGTCGTTGATCAAGTTGAAGCGGTCGATCGGCGCCAGGTGCGGGAGCCGTCGAGTCAGCTTGCGCAACAAATCGGGGGCATAGTGGGTCCGGTAGAAACCGGAGCCGCCCGCGTTCACGAGCGCCCATTCCACGGGGCCCGGCACCTCCACGCGCTCCTCCTGCCCGGCCAGCAGCAGCGTCTTGATCACCACCCCGCCCCTGACGCCGACACGAAGCGAAAGCGGGATCTGCCAGAGCTCCGTTTCCTCCGCGCCGTCGGTCAGGTACGTGAAGCGCCGCTGCGCGAGGACCAGCGTCCGGCGGCTCTCGTCCACGCTGGCCGCCACCAGCGGATAGCCGCCGCGGAAGATCCACCCGTCCATCAGCTCCGGGATCGGCTTCCCGGCGGCGGCGCCGAGCGCCTTCCAGAGGTCCGTCGTCTCCGCGTTGGCGTACTGGTGCTCGGCCAGATAGCCGCGGACGCCCTCGCGAAAGACCGCCGGGCCCAGATACTGCTCGAGCATCCGGAGGACGGACGCCCCCTTCTCGTAGGTCAGCAGGTCGAACATGGCGTCGGCGTCTCTCGGGGCCCGGACCTCGAACTCGATCGGCCGCGTGCTCTTGAGCCCGTCCAGCCCGAGCGCGGCGGCCCGCGAGACGCCGAAGGTGACCCACCGCTCCCAGGCCGGCTTCCAGGCGTCCACCGCCAGCATCTCCATGAAGGTCGCGAACGCCT
Source organism: Candidatus Rokuibacteriota bacterium (assembly GCA_016193045.1). GTDB lineage: Bacteria > Methylomirabilota > Methylomirabilia > Rokubacteriales > CSP1-6 > CSP1-6. Next base: position 1,914 of record JACPSW010000169.1, read on the forward strand.
CGTTGAGCCAGATGCCGTTCCACCACACCATCGTCACCAGGTCGCCGAACCACATGTGGGCGATCTCGTGGGCGACGACGTCGGCGACGCGCTCCAGCTCCGCGTGGCTGGCGGCCCCCGCGTCCACGAGGAGCGCGGTCTCTCTGAAGGTGATGGCTCCGAGGTTTTCCATGGCGCCGGCCGCGAAGTCGGGGATCGCCAGCAGATCGAGCTTTTCCCCGGGGTAGGGCAGGCCGTAGTACTGCTCGAAAAAGCCCAGGGAGAAGGCCGCGATCTCCCGGGCGAACGCCGTCAGGTGTCCCTTGCCCGGGACGCACCAGATCCTGACCGGCGTCCGGCCGACCATGACCGGATCGGTGGCCTCGAGCTCCCCCACGACGAAGGCCAGGAGGTACGTAGACATCTTGATCGTCGGGGCAAACGTGACGGCCTTGCGACCCCGCTCGGGAATCGGCTGCTCGCTGGCGACGGGGGTGTTGGAGACCACCTGGAGGCTTTCCGGCACGACGAGGGTCACCTGGAAGGCGGCCTTGAAGGCCGGCTCGTCCCAGCACGGGAAGGCCCGCCGGGCATCCGTCGCCTCGAACTGGGTCGCCGCCAGGATCTTCTCGCCCTCAGGCGCTTTGTACGTGCTCCGGTAAAAGCCGTGGAGCCGGTCGTTCAGGATGCCCGTAAAGCTGAGCGAGAGCCGCCAGGGACCGGGGGCCAGGGGCTCGGGAAAGGCCAGCCGCGCCCGCTCGGCCGGCTCGTCGAGCGTCGCCTCGCCCTTCAGCGTGACGCCGGCCGCGCCCCGGATGGACACTTGCTGGATCTGGAGCTCGGCCGCGTTCAGGGCGATCTCCGTCACGGGCTCGTACACCGTGACCGTGACGGTCTCCTCACCGGTGAAGGTGAACCGCTCGAAGTCGGGCTCGAGCCGGATCTCGTAGCGCTCCGGGATGACGGTGCGCGGCAGGCGGTAGGGGTCGGCCGGGCCGGGGCTCATGGGGGGAAGTATACCCGAAGTCATCCCCTTGACACCCTGCCGGGTTCCCCCGAGACTACAAGCGCACCATGGAGACGCATCTGCAATTAGATCTCATCGCGGAGCGCCTGCACGTCATTGACCTGAAGCTCGACGCGATGTGCGCAGACCTGAAATGCGACCTCAGGGAATTCCGAGCCCTCGTACAGGAACGGCTGGAAGCCAGCCGTCGATGCGGTGGATAAGTTCAGAGACCGGGTGGCCGTCGTCACGGGCGGGGCCAGCGGCATCGGCCGGGCGCTCGCCTTGGCCTTCGCGCGGGAGGGCGCGAAGGTCATCCTGGCCGACCTGGACGACCCGGGGATGGCCGAGGTGGCGCAGACGATCAAGTCAGGCGGCGGCCAGGCCGTCGCCGTGAGGACCGATGTCTCTGACCTCGGTCAGGTCGAAGCGCTGGCGGAGAAAGCCTGGCAAGCCTTCGGGGCCGTCCACATCCTCTGTAACAACGCCGGCGTGGCCGTGTCGGGGGGCCTGGAGGCGGCGACCCGCAAGGACTGGCAGTGGGTGATCGGCGTCAACCTCTGGGGCGTCATCCACGGTCTCCTGGCGTTTCTCCCGCGAATCATCGCCCAGAAGCAGGGCGGCCACATCGTCAACACCGCGTCCATGGCGGGCCTCATCGCCACCCAGGGGCTCGGCGTGTACAACACCACCAAGTACGCCGTCGTCGGCCTGTCGGAGACCCTCGTGAAGGACCTCAAGCCCTACGGGATCGGCGTGTCGGTCCTCTGCCCCATGGGGGTCGAGACCCGGATCCTCGAGAGCGAGCGGAATCGCCCCAGCGCGCTCCGAGACTCCGACGCGAAGCGAGGCGAACCGGTCCCGCTCATCGGCCGGACGCTGAGCCCTGAGGAAGTGGCCGCTCAGGTGCTGGCGGCGATTCGCGCCAACCAGCTCTACGTCATCACTCACGCCGAAGGGCTCGAGCCGCTGCGCCACCGCTTCCAGCGGATGGAGCAGGCGATCCCGAAGGCTTAGCGCGGATTATTCGCGAACGGACGGCGGGGCGAGCGGGCGGGTGGCGCAGGGCGCAGTCCCCACGGGGCCGCGCGCAATAATTCGGCTTAGGGGAGGGACAGGAAGCGGCCCCGGGCCTGGGCCAGCACTAGGCGGCTTCGATAGTCCTCCAGTGTCCCCTCGAGATCCAGATATTTCCCGTGGTCTTGCACCACCCGTCCGCGGCCCAGCAGCGGCGTGTCCAGCGGGACGGGCTTGACGTAGCGGACCGTCAGCTCCCCCGTGACGTGGATGCGGCCGTTGTGCCGCACGGCCGCCCCGGCGAGCACCTCATCCAGATAGCCGGCCACGATGCCGCCGTGGGCGCCCCCCGGCGGCCCCTCGTAGCGCTCGGGGATGATGATCGGCGAGAGCACGCCGCCATCCGTGATGAAGCAGCGCACGCGGAGCCCGATCGGATGGGCGGGGCCGCAGCCGAAGCAACGGTGATAGGTCGTCCCGGGCAGGCTGACGCGCTGTTCTTCCAGGCTGGCAAACTCGGCTTCGAAGGCCTCCGGCAGCGGCGGATCGTGGGTCATGGCCATATCATAGCGCGGCCTCGGCGACTCCAGAGAAGCCGGACGCCGGCGAGGAGCGTCACGAGACCGATGAGGCCCACGAAGTAGCCCGCGCCGACCTCCCCCAGGGCTCCGCTCACCAGCGGCCCGAGGAAAATCCCGGCGTCGACCCCCACGCGGTAGAGTCCCGTCCGCCAGCCGAGCGCGCCCAGCGGCGTGTGCTCGCGGATCACGCCCACCGGGAGCATCCAGCCGGCCAACCCCAACCCGAACAGGGCTGCGCCCACCACGAACAGGGGGAATGATCCCAGGCCCACGAAGACAGTCCCGGCCCCGAGCGCCAGGCACACCGCGCCCAGCACCGCCCGCCGGCCCAGCCGGTCGGCCAGATACCCGACGGGAAGGAGCACCGCCAGATCCACGATCTGAGGGATCGCCAGCATCCGGGAATTCCCCACGCGGTCGAGGCCGAACTCGCGCGTGCCGCGGAGCGGGATCAGAAACTGGCTCACGGAAGACCAGGCAAGGGCGATCACCGCCCCGACGACGAACATTCCGGCGACGATGGGCGGCGTCTTCACCGCCGCCGCAGCCACTGTGGGCGCGGCGGGGTCCAGGCGGGCCCGCTCGCCGACGACGGAAAAGCGGCGCCAGAAGAGGGGCAGCAGCGCCAGGACGGCGAGCTGCGGGCCGCAGACCACCAGGAAGGAGCGGTTCCAGCTCCACGCCGGCGGCAGCAGGCCCACCAGGGTGATGCCGCCGAGGATGCCGAGCATCCCGGAGAACTCGAACGTATTGAGGCGAAACGCGGCGCCCTCACCGCGCTCGAGAAGCGCCGTGAGCCCCCCCACCATCCCCAGCGCGTGCCCGACCCCGATCAGAAAACGGCCCGTGACGAGGATCGCGAAGGGTCCGGCGCTGCCGAGCAGCAGCACCCCCGCGAGCAGAAAGAGCGGGGCGGCGACGAGGGTCGCGCCCAGCCGGTGGCCGGCTAACCGTCCCGCCGGAAGGTCGAGCAGCATGCGGGCGAAGCCGAAGGCGCCGGCGAGCGCGCCGAGTTGCCAGTCGGCGAGCCCCTGGGCGCGCGCGATTTCCGGCAGGAGCGGTCCGAAGCCGCCGATGGAAAACGTGTTGCAGAAGATCATCAGGCAAAGGAGCGCGGTCGTCACGGCGGCTAGTGCGACTCCAACTTATCTTGCCTAACCCGTCGCACGCCAGCGCCGCAGGGCCTGCCGCCGGCTTGCCTCACTTCGCGGGCGGGCTCCGTCACCCGTTCACCCCCTCCCCCAGTTCGCCGAACTGGGGCAGGAGAGTGAAGGGGTCCCACTCCGCCGGACCGCTCCGGAGGCAGCGCCGGCGTCACCCGCGGCGCTGGGATGTGGTTTGGCGACATTAGTTGGACCGCCACTAGTTTACCCCTTGACGGGCGGCGCCCCCCTCGTTAAGGTCGGCCCCATGGGACTCCTGGGCAAAGGAATTCTCGCCTTCTGGCACGACGTCGCTCCCGGCGGCGATGCCGAATTCAACCAGTGGCATATCCGCGAGCACATCCCGGAGCGCCTCGGCGTTCCCGGCTTTCTCCGGTGCCGCCGCTACGTGACGGTCTCCCAGGGCCCGACGTATTTCTACTTCTACGAAACCGAAACGGTGGAGACGCTCGCCAGTTCCCCCTATCTGGCCCGGCTGAACGATCCCACCCCGTGGACCCGCCGCGTGCTCCCGTTGTTCAAAGACAACATCCGGACAGCCTGCAGCGTCACGCAGAGCCTGGGGCGGGGGATCGGAGGCTGTGTGGCAACGCTCCGGCTTGGGCCGCTCGCTGGACGGGAAGAGGAACTACGGGGGTGGCTGACGGGGACGACACTGCCCGCGCTGATCGGGCGCCCCGGCATCGTCGGCGCCCACCTCTGCGAGGCGGATCTCCCGGCCACTCGGGTCCCGACCGAGGAGCGGAAGCTGCGCCCCCAGGAGGACGCCGTCGCCCGCTGGGTGGTGCTCGTCGACGGGACGGACCGCGATGCCCTCGAGACCGCCTGCCGCGATCACCTCAGTCCCGAGGCGCTCGCTCGACGGGGCGCCGCCGGGGACATCACGCTCGGCGTCTATCGCCTGGTTTACTGCCTGGCGCGCTAGTCAGATCTTTCCCCTTGCCGCGGGCACAAGCGCCGTGAAGAACCACACCACCCCGAAGAACAGGAGGTGATTGTAAAGCGGCAGGTCCACCTCCGTGTTGAGCCCCGGCAGCTCCGCAGGGAACCCGTGCCCGCTCAGCACCCCGATCGTCACGGCGATGGCGGGCGCCGTCAGGAGGGTGGTGATCCAGCCGAGAAGCGCCGCAAGAACGAGACCGGCCGCCGCGATGGCGCCCGAGGAGCCGATGGGGAGCAGGGCGATGATCACGGCGAAGACAAGAGCATACGAGAAGCTCACCGCCAGGTGCACGGCCCAACCGATGAAGGGCGCCAGCTCCTTGAGATAGCCCCCCTCGGTGACGATCTGCTCGCCCATGAACTGCGTGATCGTGGCGCCGCCGGTAAGGATCTGGAAGTACCAGAAGGCAAGACTGCCGGCGATGCCTGCGCACAGCCACCGGAGGACGCTGAAGCGTTTCATGGTGACCTCCTCGCGCTCCGGAGCATCTCGATCAGCGCGCCGCGGCACGCGTCGGGGGTCGTCACCTCGCGGGGGAAGGCCATCCGCGCGCTGTGCAAACGCGCGCCGCTCTTGATCCTGAGCTTGAACCCAAGCCGGTCCACCGCGACCATGCTCGCCTCGTCGGCGGGGGCCCCGGCGAGGACGCGGGCAAGGGTGACCAGGGCATCGGCGTGGTCGCGGTTCATGTGCTCGATGATCCCCGCCGCCGCGTCGGCCAGCGGATCCGGGCGCGCGACCAGATAGTCCGCCGCCGGGACCCAGTCCATCGCGGCGAAGCCGCCCACGAAATAGACGTCGGCCACCTCCAATCGGTAGAAACCGAAGTCCTCGAAGTCCACCCAGTACTGGGCGTTGGGATGGCGGGCCAGATATGCCGTCCGCGCCTCTCCCGCGTCGCCCCTCCCGAGGGGCACGGCCTCGCCCATCAGCGTCACGCGTCCGGCGGCGAGCGGATCCCCTGCCCAGCCCGGTTGGATGACGAGGAGGCTGGCGCGCGGGTCGGCCTGGAGGTTCTGCGTGTGCATCGCCATGCTGCTGATCAGGAAGAGCGGGCGGCCTTGCCCCTCCAGGGCGTACGGCATGAGGGAACCGAACGGGTGACCCGGGTGCTTCAGCGAGAGCGTGGAGAGCATCCCCGTCCTCCCGAGGTAGACCAGCGTCCGAGCGCGCTCCGCGTAAGTCGGCTCGGGCGCCGGGGGCCGGTCGGGAGTCGGCGGGGGGCCCGCGTGGCGGTTCATTCCTCCTACAGGGGGCTCCGGCCTGTCACCTTGTCGAGGAAGCCCAGCAGCACCCGGTTGAACTCCTCGGGCTGCTCCATGTTGGAGAGGTGCGAGGCCGAGCGCAGGATGGCCAGCTCGGCCGCCGGCAGCGCCGCGTGGATCACCCGCGCCGTCTCGGGGGGCGCGCCGGGGTCCTCCTCCCCGACGATCACCAGCGCCGGGCAGCGGACCGCGCGCAGCCGCTCGGTGGTATTGATCGTCGGCAGGGCGTGGCAGCAGCCGACGTAGCCCTGCGGGGGCGTCCCCCGCAGCATGGCGCGCACCCGGTCCATCACGTCCCGGCGTCGGGCGCGAAAGGGCGCCGTGAACCAGCGCTCGAGCATCGCCTCGACGATCCCCTCCATCCCCTTGGCTTCCACCGTGCGGATGCGATCCTGCCACGCGGCCTGGGCCTCGGCAGGGTAGCGGCTCGTCGTGTCGCAGAGCACCAGGCTGCGGACCATCTGGGGATACTTGAGCGCGAAGATCTGGCCGATCATCCCTCCCATGGAGAGCCCGACGAAGTGTGTCTCCGTGATGCGGAGCCCCGTGAGGAGCCCGTGGACATCCTCGGCCAGCTGCTCGAGCGCATAAGGTCCGGGTGGGGCGCTGGTCTGGCCGTGGCCGCGGGTGTCGAACCGGAGGACGCGGTACCGCCCCTTCAGGGCGCGGGCCTGGTCGTCCCACATGGAGAGGTTCGTGCCGAGCGCGTGGCCGAGCGTCACGACCGGCCCCTCGCCCTCGAAGGCGTAATGAATCTCGATGCCGTTGGCCGTGAGTTTCATTGGTCATCCTGTCAGCAGGACGGCGCGTTGGTCGGCTGCCGGTCCACGCCAAAGACCTTGCGCAGCCTGAGGCCGATGGGCGTGCCAAGGAGGGCCGCCGCGCCCCAGAGCCAGCCGTGGAGGCTCGTGGAGGCGACCCCGCTGAAGTACGCCCCGATGTTGCACCCGAAGGCGAGCCGCGCTCCGTAGCCCAGCATGAGCCCTCCCAGGACAGAGGCGGCGACGATGCGGAGGGGAACGCGCCGCGCGGGGGCAAAGCGCCCGGCCAGGCCCGCCGCGAGAAGCGCCCCCAGGATGATCCCCAGGTCCATCACCGTCGTCACGTCGGCGAGCACCGGAGCCGCC
>JACPSW010000042.1 GCA_016193045.1 Candidatus Rokuibacteriota bacterium
CATCTGGATCAGGGGAACCCGCCAGCGACCGGAGAGGCTCAGCCCCGCGACGCCGGAGAGCCAGTAGTGGGAGTGGACGAGCGAGTAGTCGATCCCCTCCCGCCGCCTGAACGCCTCGCGGCCGGACACGAACTGGGGGAGGTGCCGGTGAACCTCTTCCCGCGGCATCGGGGCCTCGGGCCCGGCGGGCAGGTGGATCACCCGCGCGTTCAAGCCCAGCGCCACGACGCGGGGGATCTCGGCATTCTGGGAGCGGGTGAACACGTCCACGGCCACACCCATCCGGCCGAGCTCCCGCGCCACCTCGCGCACGTACACGTTCATCCCCCCCGTCTCCTTGCCGCCCAGGGCGGCCAGCGGGCAGGTGTGAACGCTCAGCACGGCGACACGCACCGTCATACCTCGGAGGAGGTCACCACCACGTTGAAGAGATCCTCCGGCAACGCGCCGAAGGCGTACTTGTAGGGCTCTTCGCCCCGCAGGAAGTCGAACCGCCCGAAGCCCCGCTCGATGGCGTCCCTGATCAGGTGACTGAGCAGCACGATCCCGGGCGAGAGAGCGGCGTGAGCCGGGTCGAATCCCGAGTTGTAGAGGCCGACGCTCCCGCCGTACTCGAGGGCGAGGTAGGCCGCCAGCGGGTGCCCGTCGTGCTCGAGAAACCAGAGGCGCAGCCAGCCCTCGCGCGCCAGGGCGCCGGCGACGCCCCGGAAGAACTCTTCCATGCGGGCGTCCATGAAGCGGGCCTTGCCGGGCTTCGACTTCCGGTGGAGGTCCAGGAAGGCCCTCATGGCTTCGTCCAGTGCCGGCGCCCCCGCATGAGAGCGCACCGCGGCGCCCGGCAGCTCGCGCTCCAGCCGCCGCAGCTTCCGGCGCAGCTCGTGCCGGTCCTTGCCCGCGAGCCCTCCCAGGTACGCGTCCCAGGTCGCCGGCAAGGCGAGGACGGGACAGCGCTCTTCCCTGGAGACGCGGGTCCGCAGCCCGTACTGGGGCGCGAGGGAGGGCAGGCAGGAAACGGTGGGGGACGAAGCGCGGAGACAGTGCAGATCCCAGACGCCCGCCTCTGCGCTCCGGTGCTGGAGGAGAGCGGCCCACGCCTCTTCCTCACCGCCGGCCGGCGCCAGGAGATCCAGGTAGTCCGACACGTCCACCCCGCCGACGATGCGCAGGGTCCCGCCGGATTCGGCGTAGAGGGGGAGGAGACCCATCAGCCGGCCCGAGGAATCCGAGACCCGGAGAAGCCGGAGCGGCCGCCCGGCGCCGAAGGCGCGCCACCAGTGCTCTTGCCACTGCCAGGTGAGAAAGAGGACCGGCGCGGCCGTCCGGGCAAGGAGGCCGTTCCACGTCCCTTCGGGATTCGACCTTCACGCCTCGTCCTCGCCGCCGTTTCCCCCGCCGGACTCCTCAGGCGCGGCTTCGTCCATCGCCTCGTCCACGGCCGAGTCGAAATCCTCGCCCAGGTCCTCCCCCAGCTCGCTCCCCATTTTCTTCATGAACCTCGCCATGCTCTTGGGGTCGTCCTCGTCGAAGTCCCCCAGCTTCGACGGATCGGCCAGCGATTCCAGCCGGTCCTCCTCGGATTTGACGGTCGAGAACCGGGACATGAGCCGGCTGAGCGATTCGCCGCCGCACCGGGGGCAGCGGGGGGGAGCGGCCGAGGCCGGGTTGAGAATCAGGAGGCTCACCCGACGACGGCAGGACGAACATTCGTACTCGTAGATCGGCATCCCCGGCGACCTCCGCGCGAAGCGACGGCGCCCCATTGTATCACCGTCCTCTCCCCAACACTGCCGGCCAGGCGAGTCGTCGCCGGGCTGACACCTGACGGAGGAGCAGGGTCGGAAGCCAGCAATTTCAGGGCTTTCCCGGCGGCTTGCCCTGGCATTCGCCTTGCTCCCTCCGCAGCGTGGATGTCCATCTGGGTCACAGGAGGCTCTCAATGAAACGGCGGTTCATCGTCTTTCCGCTGCTCCTGCTCGCGGGGGCCGCCGGGTCGGGTTGCGCCGCGGTCGCGCTCACCCTGTTCGGCGTGGGAGCCGGGGTCACCGCCGGGACGGGGGTGGCGTACACCCTGGACAGCGTCGCCTACAAGACCTTCGCGGTATCCGAAGAAGGCCTCCGCGCCGCCACGCTCACGACCCTCAAGCGGATGGACATCCCCGTGAAGGAGAACCAGCCCACCGAATCCGGACGGAAGATCGTGGCCCAGGCCGGAGATCGCGACATCGAGATCGAGCTGGACCGCCTCACGGCGAAGACGTCCCGCATGCGGGTCAACGCCAAGCAGGGGTGGTTCTACAAGGACCGCGCGACGGCGACAGAGATCATCATCCAGACCGAGCGGACGCTCGACGACGAGCCGGTGCTGGCGCGCGATACGAAGAAGTAGCGAAGGAGGATCGAACCATGCTCAGGACCTTGACCATCACGCTTCTGGCTCTGGCGATCGTCGTGGCGGCGGCTGCCGCCCAGACCACGACGACGATCCAGACGACCACGACGTCGACCAACCCGAACGACGGGGCCTTCGACAAGCTCTCCCCGGGCAACCAGAAGATCGCCCAGGCGCTCTACGACGCCCAGCAGAGCAGCACCCAGACGAGCGAGTCGACGACCACCACGACCACGCCCCTGTCCCTCGACGAGATCGCTACCATGAAGCAGGACGGCAAGGGGTGGGGCGTGGTCTTCAAGGACATGCAGGCCAACGGGCAGATCCCGCCGGACGCGAAGAACCTGGGCCAGCTGGTGAGCGGCAAGTACCAGCCCCGGTCGGGCACGAGCGGGAGCACGACCATCACAAGCGCGAGCGGCAAGAGCCAGACGATCGGCAAGTCAGGCAAGGGCCACTTCGCTGACAGCGCCTCCGGGCGCACCCGGGGATCGAGCGGCGTCTCGAGCGGCTCGGGCAAGGGCTACGGCCACGCGTCCAGCTCGGGGCCCAGCGCCAGCGCCGGCGGGGGAAGCAACGGCGGCGGTCACGGCGTCGGCCGCGGCAAGTAAGTCGGCCCCGCCGATGAGCAGGCCGCTGGTGGTTTCGACGTTCGGAGGGCTGGTCCTTGCAATGTGGCTGGCCGCCTGGAGCGTCGTCGGCTCGGCCGAGCGCTCCCCCGAGCTCCTCACGGGCGAGCTCTGGCGGGTGATGTCGCCCGACGCCAAGGTCGCCTTCGTCTGGGGCATCGGGAACCTCGTCGAATTCGAGCGCACCCAGATGGGGGCACAGCAGGCCGCGGGAAGCAAGAGCTTCATCCCGTTACTCGTCAAGGGCCTCGCCGGCAAATCCATCAACGACGTCGTCCGGCAGGTGGACGGCTGGTATGAGGCGCATCCCGACCAGGTCAAGCGACCGGTCGTGGACGCGCTCTTCCAGGCGGTGATACTCCCGACGCTGAAGGCTGAAAAATGGGGGAAGGTCAAATGAAGCGATTGCTGAGCCTGGCGCTCGTCCTGGCGCTGGTCGCGACGGCCGGGTGCGCGAACATGACGACGCGGCAGCAGCAGATGCTGAGCGGCGGGGCGATCGGCGCCGCGAGCGGCGCCGCCATCGGCGTCCTCGTGGGGGGAAGCCCCCTGATCGGCGCCGCCGTCGGCGGGGCGGCCGGCACGGCGGCCGGCGCGCTCTGGCAGGATATCAAGAAGAGCCTGCCCTGAAGAACGCCTCCATCTTCGCCACCGCGCGCTCCCAGTCGAACTCCCGCTTGATGTAGGCCATCCCCTCCCGGGCAAGCTTCGCCCTGAGTCCCGGGTCGCACACCGCCAGTTCGAGCCGCTCCGCCAGATGTGCCACGTCTCGGCGGCGGGCCACGAGCGCCGTCTGTCCGTCCAGGGCATAGTCCCTGCAGCCGCCGTTGTCGTAGGTCACCAGCGCCGCGCCGCACGCCAGCGCCTCCATGGACGGCATCCCGAGCCCTTCGTCCCACGACGGGCAGAGGTAGATCGGGCAGCGACTGTACAGCCACGCCAGCCGCCCCTGCGGGAGATTTTCGTGGTACTCGTCGTAGGCCTCCCCCCGCTTCGGTCGTTTCACGCCGAAGCCGACCAGCCTGACCTCTGAACGCCGCGCCTTCACCCGCCGCACCGCCTCCAGGCCGTCCGCCGCCCCCTTCCAGGCGTAGTCATGGTGGAGCATCAGCACGCGCACCAGGCCGTCCGCGGGGCCCGAGTCCACACGGGAAAAGAGCGCCGGCTCCACGGGCGTGACGAGCAGCTCGGCCTCGCTCCGAAACTTCTCCCGCATGATCTCCTTGAGCCAGGTGGAGATGACCATCTTCCGCAGAGGGTACGTGTACGTCCGGTTCACTTCATCCGGGCGGCCGTGGTAAAGGCTCTCGTAGTGCTGGATCAGGTAGAACTTCCTCCCGCAGCGGGCGGGGGCGGCGTTCACCGCCTCGGCGGTCTGCCACGCCGTGGCGACGATCACGTCCCCGGCCGGAAGCGTCTCCGCCTGGAGCCCCGGTGTCCACAGCACCCGAGGCGTGAAGCCCGGAATCCAGTCGGGACCCGCGCGGCGGATGTTCCGCCACCACGCCCGGGGGACGTCCCTGGCGGGAACCACCACCGTCACCTCGTGACCCCGGCCCGAGAGCCGGTCGGCGTAAGTCAGGATCGCGCGAACGCCTCCCGCGATCCTCACATGCGGGCAGGTGAACGTGATCCTCATATGCGCCAGCGGGCGGGGCCGAGCAGCACTTCGGTGTCAGACACCGGTGTCTGACACCGTCAGATGGCCAAAGAGACCTGGCCGGTCTTGCGGTAGGCGGCGGGGTCCAGGACCACGTTGAGGCACCACACCTCGTCCGAGGCCAGCGCCGTCTCGAGCGCGGGGCGGATCTCCTTGGGCTCGGTGATCAGGAGGCCGCGGCCGCCGAGGGCCTCCACCATACGGTCGTAGCGCGTGAAGGGGAGCGACGTGCCCACGGCGCGCCCCTCCCCCCAGAACGAGATCTGGGGGTTGCGGATCTGCCCCCATCCGCCGTCGTTCCCGATGATGCACGTCAGGGGCAGGTGGAAGCGCGCGGCGGTCTCCAGCTCCATCCCGTTCAGGCCGAAGGCGCCGTCGCCGGAGACGAGGAGCACCTTCTTCCGGGGGTGGAGGAGCTTCGCGGCGATCGCGAAGGACGGCCCCACGCCGAGGCAGCCGAACTGGCCGGGATCGAGCCACTGGCCGGGCCGCTGGAGCGGCACGAACTTGGCGGCGCAGTTGACCACGTCGCCCCCGTCCCCCACCACGATCGTGTCGGCGTCCACCACCTGGGCGATCTCGTGAGCCCAGCGGTAGTGGCTGATCGGCACGTGGTCCGAGACGGCCTGGGCCTCGAGCTTCTCCCGGCCCTCCCGCTCCTTGTCTCTCACCTGCCCCAGCCACCTGTCGAACCGGGACGGCAGCGCCGACGGCAGGGCCTCCGCCACCTGGCGGAGGATCAGGCCGATGTGGCCGGTCAGCCCCAGCGCCAGCGGACGATTCCGTCCCAGTTCGGTCGGATCCGAATCCACCATGATCACCGTGGAGTCCTCGGCGAAGGTCGGCGGCCGGCCGTAGCCAAGGCGGAAGTCGAGCGGGGCGCCGAGGACGATGACGACATCGGCGCTCGACAGGGCGAAGCCCCGGGCCTGGGAGAAGGCCAGCGGATGGTTCGAGGGGAGGCACCCCCTCCCCGCGCCGTTCATGAACACCGGGGTGCCCGCTTGCTCGGCGAAGCGCGCGAGCTCCGACGCCGCGTCGTCCCAGTACACACCGCTCCCCGCCATGAGGAGCGGGCGCTCCGCGCGGCCCAGGAGATCGGCGAAGCGCATGATCGACTCGGGGTCTGCGGCGGCAGGGTTGCGGTGGACGCGGCCGGTGGGAATCGGAGCGAGGCGGTCCTCCACCTGGTTGACGAGCACGTCGATCGGAATCTCCACGAAGACCGGGCCCGGGCGACCGGTGAGGGCCGTCCTCATGGCCGTGGCGAGGAACTCGGGGATGAGGCGCGTCTCTGGAACGCTCCACGTCCCCTTCGTGCACGAGCCGAACAGCGGAAGCTGCGGGATATCCTGGAGCGCCCCCATCCCCTTGAGGCCGATCATCGCCGCGCCGCCGATCAGGAGGAGCGGGCTCCGCGCGGCATAGGCGTTGACCACCCCCGTCACCGCATCGGTGACTCCCGGTCCGGCGGTCACCACCGCCACTCCGACATTGCGGGTGAGGCGCGCGTAGGCGTCGGCCGCGTGGGCGGCGGCCTGCTCGTGGCGCACATCCACGATCTGGATGCCGTGAGTGAGGCAGCCGTCGTAGATCGGCAGGATGTGGCCGCCGCAGAGGGTGAAGATGTGGTTCACCCCCGCCTGCTTCAGCGTTTTCGCGACCAGCTCCCCCCCTGTCAGATCCGCCATCTCAGGCCCTCAGGTAGGCGTGGCGCACGATGTCCGACTCGCCGAGCTCGGCCGCGGTGCCGGCGCCCACGATCTCCCCCTTCTGGAGGAGGTAGCCGTGATGGGCGAGCGCCAGGGTCTTCCGGGCATTCTGCTCCACGAGGAACACCGTCGTCCCCTGGCGGTTGATCGCCTGGATCATCTCGAAGATCTGCTCGACGAGGAGAGGCGAGAGGCCGAGGGAGGGTTCGTCGAGCAGGAGGAGCTTCGGGCGCCCCATCAGGGCCCGCCCGATGGCCAGCATCGCCTGCTCACCCCCGCTCATGGTGGCCGCAATCTGCCGGCGCCGCTCGCGGAGACGCGGGAACCGGTCGAAGATCTGTTCCAGCCGGCTCTCGACCTCGCGCGTCCCCCAGTCGGCGTAGGCACCCATCCGGAGGTTCTCCTCTACGGTCATCTTTGGGAAGATCCGCCGCCCCTCAGGGACCACGCCGATCCCCCGCTTGACGATCTGGTCCGCCTTCAGCCCGTCGATCCGTTCCCCTCGGAAGAGGATGGACCCCGCCACGGGGCGCACGATTCCGACGATCGTCCGGATCAGGGTGGTCTTCCCGGCTCCGTTCGGCCCCAGGAGGCAGGCGATCTCCCCCTCGCCGAGGGCGACCGACACGTTCCGCAGCATGGAGATCTGGCCGTACCGGGTGGAGACGCCTTGGACTTCAAGCACGGGGGGCCCCCTCGGGGGTCGACCCGCGTCCGAGGTACGCGTCGCGCACCTCCTCGTTCCGGGCGACGTCGGCGAACGTCCCTTCGGCGATCTTCCGGCCGTAGTTGAAGGCCACCACGCGCTGGCTCACGCCCTCGATGACGAACATGTCGTGCTCGATGATGATGATGCTGAGCCCCGGCATCTCCTCCCGCACGATCTGAAGGTCCTTCATCAGCTCCCCGGTCTCCTCGGGGTTCATGCCGGCCGAGGGCTCGTCGAGCAGGAGGAGGCGCGGCCGGGCCGCCAGGGCCCGGCAGATCTCCACCCGGCGGCGGTCGATCTGCGGCAGAGCCCCCACCGGATCAAAGCCCCGGTCGATGAGGTCGGGGTTGAAGAGGCCGAGGAGGTGGGCGGCCTGTTTGAGGCCGTCGCGCACTTCCGAGATCATGCGCTTCCGACGAAAGAGCGCGTCCCACACGCCGCTCACGACGTGGGTATGCATCCCGATCAGGACGTTGTCGAACACGCTGAGCCCCAGGCAGAGGCGGCTCGCCTGAAAGGTGCGGGCGATCCCCCGCCGGCAGATGGCGTGAGGCTCGAGCCCGCGCAGCGCACCCCCGCGGAATGCCACGTCGCCCTCCGCCGGGACGAGGCCGGTCACGGCGTTGAAGAAGGTGGTCTTCCCCGACCCGTTCGGCCCGATGAGCCCCAGGGTCTCGCCCTCGTCCACGCCAGCGTCCACGTGGTCCACCGCCGTGAGCCCGCCGAAGCGGACGGTCAGGCCGCGCGTAGCGAAGAGGCTCATCTCTGCTCGGAGGGGGGCTCCGCCCCCCTTCCGATGCCTCCCCCCGAGGGTTGCGACGGCAAAGCCGTCGCTCGAACTCGGCCGGGGCAGTTCGACAACCACGCGCCGCCCGCCGCCTCGCCGCCGCGTGAGGCCCACAGGGCTGACATAGGGAGGCTCACCGCGACACACCGACGCCTTCGGCGCGGGTCCCGGCGGCGCCGAAGCTCCCCGCCGGGCGCCCGAGGCCGTAGCGCCGGACCCCCGCGGGCCACAGGCCGCGGGGCCGGAAGAGGAGCATGAGCACGATCGCCGCGCCGTAGAGGAGCAGCCGGTACTCGTGGAGCATGCGGAACCGCTCGGGGAGCGGGATCAGGAGGCAGGCGCCCAGGACGACCCCCGGGATGGAATCCAGGCCGCCCAGGATGATGACGGACAGCATGACCAGCGAGTAGCCGAAGTCGAAGTCGGGCGGCGAGACGAACCCCACCATCACGGCGTAGAACCCTCCAGCCAGGCCGACGAAGAGGTTCCCGATGGAAAAGGCCAGCAGCTTGTGGCGCGTCACCGACACGCCGCTGCACTTGGCCGCGATCTCGTCGTCCCGGAGCGTGTTGAGGGTGAGGCCCACCCAGGAATTGTAGAGGCGCCACGCCAGCCAGGTCACCAGCGCCGCCATCGCGAGGGCCGCGTAGTAGAAGTTCGCGTGGGACGGGAGCGTCACGCCGAAGAGTGTGGGGGCGGTGGTGAACGCGTGGCCGAACAACCGGAGCGTCGGAATGTTCTTGATCCCCTGGGGGCCGCCGGTGAACTCCAGGTTGTTCATGAGGATGTTGAAGATGAAGCCGAAGGCGATCGTGACGAGGGCCAGGTAATGCCCGCGGACTTTCAAGATGGGGATGAAGAGGAGCGCACCGACCACCATGGCCACGAGGGGGCCGATCGCGAAGGCCAGCCAGGGGGCGAAGCCGAGCCTCACCGTCAGGAGCCCGACCGTGTAGCCGCCGAGGCCGGCGAAGGCGGCTCCCGCCAGGTTGATCACCCCGGCCGTGCCCATTTGTAAATTCAGCCCCTGCCCGATGGTCACGTAAAGGAGCGCCATGGTGGCGACGAACGTCCAGTAGGGGCTCGCCCGGAGAAAAAACGGGAGCGCGAGGGCCAACGTGGCCGCGCCGCCCAGGGCCGCGGCGCGGTGGGTCCGGAAGGAGGTCGCCATCCAGCCCCACACCCGGACCGACGTTTGGACAGCGACGAGCAGGAGGGCGATGGCGGCGACGGTGAGGCCGACAGCGATCGGACGCTCCGCCAGGAGCGCGGCGACCACCAGGACGAAGAGCCCCAGCTCGACCGCCCAGACCCCGATCAGCCCGCCCATTCTTCCGCCCGCTCGATCCGGGTCAGACGCGCTCGATCGTCTTCTCGCCCAGGATCCCCGTGGGCTTGAACACCATGAAGACCATGACGACGGCGAAGGCGACCACGTCCCTGAACTCCGAGCCGCGCGGGATGAAGGCGGCGGCGAGGGTCTGGAGGACGCCGAACAGGAGGCCGCCAAGGATGGCGCCATACACGTTGCCTAATCCCCCGATGGCAGCGGCCGAGAAGCCGATGACGCCGCCCATGATCCCCATGATGAAGTGGATCTCGCTGTAGTAGAGGCCGTTGAGGATGCCGGCCACGGCGGCCAGGGCCGAGCCGAGAAAGAAGGTGAAGTCCACTGTCCGGTTCAGGTTCACGCCCATCATCTGAGCGGCCTCGGCGTCCTGAGCCACGGCGCGCATGCTGGCCCCGACCCGCGTCCGGTTGATGATCAGGTCCACCAGCACCATCGCGCCGGCGCCGATGGCCAGGATGACGAGGTTCTCGTACCGGATGACGACGCCACCGATCTCCCAGAGCCCCTGGGGGAGCATCGCGGGGAAAGGCTTGGGGTCGGCGCCCCGGGGATAGAAGATGAGGATCGCTTCCCGGATGACGAGGCCGAGGGAGAGGGTGGCAAGCAGGGTCATCAGCGGAGGCGCTTTGGCGAGAGGCTTGACGCACGCCCGCTCGGCCCCAACGCCGATCAGGCCGGTCAGAAGGAGCGCCCCGAGGAAGGTGAGGAGGAGGGCGACGGCCGGGTTCCCGAGGCCGACCGCCCCCCAGAGGAAGGTCAGGCTGAGGCCGGCAAAGGCCCCCAGCGTGAAGATGTCGCCGTGGGAGAAGTGGATCACGTCCAGCACCCCGAAGAACAGGGTGAACCCGACGGCGATGAGGGCGTACATGACGCCCAGCATCAGGCCGTTGAAGGCCTGCTGGAGAATGACCTCGAGCGGCGGCATCCGGCGCCGCCGCTACGTCCGTTCGCGCTTGAACTTGAGCCCCGGCAGCTCCCGCTTGCCCGTGGCGTACTCGGAATCCTCCCAAACCACCCACTTGGCGTCCTGGGCGACGTGGGTCGTGATCAGGGGCACGGTGTTCTGGCCGTGCTCGTCGAACTCGACCGGGCCGATGATGGTGTCCCGCTTCTTCGTCCGCTTCAGCTTCTGGGCGACCTTGGCCCGGTCCGCGCCGACCTCCTCGATGGCCTCGATCACCAGGTGGGTGGCCACGTAGGCGAAGGGGCCGTACGCCTCCGATGGCTCCTTGAAGTTCATCTTGGCGTAGGCCTCGAGGAACTTCTTCCCGCCCGGCAGCTTCTCGGTGGGCGCCCCCTCGACGAAGCAGTACACCCCTTCGGCGCTCGGCCCGGCCGTCTCGATGAAGGTGTCGGACTTGATCCCGGAGGTCCCCTGGAACTGGGCCTTGATCCCCAGCTTGTCCATCTGGACCTTGACCCGGACGCCGTCGGGGGTCAGCCCGCCGTAGTAGATCACCTCGGGCTTCTCGGCCTTGATCTTGGTCAGCTCCGCCGTGTAATCCTTCTGATCCTTGGCCGTCCCCGTCGTGGAGAGGATCTTCCCCCCGGCCCGCCCGAGCCCCTCGGTGAAGTACTTGGCGTGGCCGCGCCCGTAGTCCGTGGTGTCGTGGATGATCGAGAACGTCTTGAAGCCGAGCTTCTTCACGGCGAAGTCGGCCGCGATGTGGTTCTGGTTGATCATGGTCCCGTTGACGCGGCTGACCTCCACGTACGTGTGGCCGTAGGTGATGTCGGGGAGCACCGCGCCCCAGACCATGGACGGGAGCCCGAGCTTGTTGAAGGTGTCCACCGTGGCGATGGCCACGACGCTGCAGTAGTGGGAGACAGAGGCGATGACCTCCGGGTCGGAGCCCGCCTTGAGCGCCGCCTGCACCCCCACCGTAGGCTTGCACTCGTCGTCCAGCACGATGGTCTCGTAGCGGTACTTGCTCTTGGGGTCGGCGTTCCTCTCGGCGACGGCCAGCAAGAACGAATTCCGGCCTCCTAACCCGTTGGAAGCCGTGCCGCCGGTCAGCGGCCCGATGAACGACAGCTTCACCACCTTCTTCGCCTGGGCGCGGGCGGGGCGCCCGAGGCCGCCCACGGCCACCAGGCCGATTCCGGCGGCGGCTCCGCCCTTGAGTAGCTCCCGCCGACTGACGCCGACTTCTCCGATCTGATCATCCATGATCCGGCCCTCCTCCTGTCTGAAGGCTTCTCCCAATGGCCCATCCCGCCGCAGCGGGACCGGCGACGGCAAGACGTGATGATAGCCGAATGCCCCCTGGAGGGCAATGCGTCGCCCCTGTCCCTACCAGAATTTCTCCCACTTGACGGCCTTGCGGTCCATCCCCTTGGCCATGAGGACCTGGCGCACCTCGTTGATCATCTCTCCGCCTCCCGAGACATACGCGATCAGGCCTGCGATGGAGGCCACCCTGCGCTCGACGACATCCGGCGCCTCCCCTTTCTCGCCCTGCCAGGCGCCGACCGCTTCCCTGACGACCGGCAGATACTCGAAGGGCGGATAGCGGCGGGCCAGCAGGCTGAACTCGGCATCGTAGGCGAGCCAGGATGGGTCCCGCGCCCAGTAGATCAGCGTGGCGGAGCGGCCGAAGCCGGTCTGGTAGAGATCCCACAGGATCGAGTGGATCGGGACGATCCCGATCTCCTCGGCCACGAAGAGAGGGCGCCGCGGGTCCGCGCGGTTGAAGACGAAGCCGCCCGTCGGCCCCTTGAACTCGACAACCTGGCCGGGCGCGAGGGCCCGGAACCACCTGGAGCCGATCCCCCCGGGCGTCACGTCGGCGCAGAGGGTGATCTGGCTGCGGCCCGCCGGCGTAGAGGCGATCGTGTAGGCCCGGACCGTCTTCGGGCCGAGCGGCACGGACACCCACTGCCCCGCCTCGAATGGGAAGTCCCCCGGCTCGAGCATGGACAGATCCACCTCGAGGATCTCCGGCGCGAGCCGTCTCACGGCCCGGATCTGCGCCTTGCAGTCGAGAACCCTGGGCGACATAGCGCGCCCCCTCACCCACTCATATGCCCCTCACCTCTTCTCCTCTCCCCTCTGGGGAGAGGTAGGGTGAGGGGTGAGGGGGGTCTTCCTGAAGTGCGGCAGGATGTCCGAGGCCAGGCGCTCCAGCTGCTCGGCCTCGTCGGGCACCTCACAGATCGCGTTCAGGACGAAGTAACGGCAGCCGGCGTCGATGAAGCGCTCGATCTGCTCGATGCACTGGGCGGGCGTCCCGATGAACCCGTACCTGTCCGCCAGCGGGCCGAAGTCCTGGTTGTAGCGCGTGCTGAGGCGCTTGACCCACGCCGCCTTGGCCGTCTCGTAGTCCTTCCCGATCGTGATGAACGTCAGGTGCGCGGTCTCAAAACCATCCAGGGATCGCCCCGCGGCGGCGGTGCGGATCTTTTCCACGCTCTGGCGGTAGCGGTCGGCCGTGACCACGTAGGACACCCAGCCGTTGCCGAGGCGGGCGGCTCGCTGGAGGGCGGCATCGGAGCGCCCGCCGATCCAGATGGGCGGGCCCCCGGGCTGCACGGGCTTGGGATCGATATTCACTCCCTCGAACTTGAAAAACCGCCCGGAGAACGACGCCGGCGTCTGAGTCCACAGCGCGCGCAGGACCTCGATCCCCTCGGTGACCCGCGCGCCCCGCTCGTTGCGGGGGACCCCAACCGCCTCGAACTCCTTGGGGATCTCCCCGCCCACGCCCACGCCGAAGATCAGGCGCCCGCCCGAGAGGGCGTCCAGGGTGGCGGTGGTCTTCGCCGCCACCGTGGGGTGGCGGAGCGCGAGGAGATAGACGCACGTCCCCACCCGGATCCGCTTCGTGTGGGCCGCGTAGAAGGAAAGGAGGGTCAGCGATTCGTAGAGGGGAATGTTGAACACGATGTGGTCGCCGCACCAGAGCGCGTCGAAGCCGAGCGCCTCCGAGCGCCCGGCGAGGGCGAACTGCTCGGCGGGGTCCGCATGGGGGGCCAGGTTCGCCCCGAACCGGACCCGCTCACCGGGGAAAGGCATTGCCACCAAGCCCGTCCTTTCGAGCGCCGGCTCCGCCGGCGCAACCCTCGGGGGGAGGAATCGGAAGGGGGGCGGAGCCCCCCTCCGAGGCTTCAGCGGGGAAAGGCATCTCTCACGCCTCCGTCCACCGTGAGCGTGCAGCCGGTTGTCTTGGCCGAGCGGTCCGACGCGAGGAACAGTACCGCCTCCGCCACATCCTCGGGCAAGATCGAGGCGCCCAGGATGTTGCGCTTCCGGTAGAACTCCTCGAGCTGCTCGACGGTGATCCCCTGCGCCCGCGCCCTCTCGCGGCGAACGTCTTCGGACCACAACCGGGAGTCCTGGAACACGGCGTCGGGGTTCACGATGTTGGCGCGGATCCCGTGGGCGCCGCCCTCCAGCGCCACGATCTTCGCCAGCTGGGCCTCGGCCGCTTTCGAGGCGCTGTAGGCGCCGAAGTCCTTGCCCGGGGACATGACGTTCTTGGTCGCCACGAACACGAAGGCCCCGCCGAGCCCCTGGGCTTTCAACAGCCGGAGGGCTTCGCGGGCGACGAGGAAGTGGCCGGTGGCGTTGACCGCGAAGGAGCGCTCCCAGTCCGACAGCACCATCGCGTCGAGCGGGGCGCTCACCGCGATGCCGGCGTTCGACACGACGATGTCGAGGCCGCCATAGGCGAGCGTGGCGGCTTCGAAGCCCTGCTGGACCGACGCCTCGCTCGTGACGTCCATCCTGAGGCCTAAGGCGCGTGCCGTCCCGCCGGCGGTGACGATCTCGTCGGCGACCTTCTTGGCCCCGCCTTCGTCGAGGTCCGCAACTACGACGTGGCCCCCCTCCTGGGCCAGCCGCCGCGCCACCGCCTTGCCGATGCCGCTCGCACCTCCCGTCACCAGCGCCACGCGGCGGGCCAATTCCTTCTCGGGGGGCTCCCGCGTGAGCTTGTAGAGCTCGAGCGGCCAGTACTCCACGTCGAAGGCGTCCTTCGGCGTGAGCGACACGTAGCGCCCGATCGACGAGGCGGACGCGAGGACGTCGATGGTATGGTGGTAGATGTCGTCCACGATCAGCGCGGTGCGCTTGTCCTTGCCGGTGGTGAACATCCCGAGCCCGGGCACCAGGATCACCCGCGGGAAGGGATCGAGGAGTGTCGTGCCCTCCTGGCGGTATGCCTCGACGTAGCGGGTGTAGTCGGCGACGAAACGCTCTACCGCCTCGCGCAGGGCCAGCTTCACGCGATCGGCGTCGCGGGGGTGGTCCGTTTCCACGAAGCAGGCGACCCGCTTCGTGTAGATGGTGTGGTCCGGCGTGGCCGGGCCCACCTGGGAGAGCGCCCCGGCCTCTTTCGAGCCCACGAACTCGAGGATGGGGGGAGCCTCGTCGAAGTGGAGGATCGCGCGTCGGTCGCGGCTCACCAGCCCGCGCAGGAACGGCGCCACCGCCAGGGCGACCTCCCGGCGCTCGCCCGCGGGGAGCGGGTTCACCCGCGCCCCGCCGAAGCGGGGGCGTCCCTCCGCCCGGGCCTTGATCGCCTCCTCCGCCTGGGTGATCAGGTCGATCGTCCGCAGGTAGGCCTCCTTCACCGTCTGGCCCCAGGTGATCGTCCCGTGCTTCTCCAGGATCACCGCCGTCGCCCCCGGGTGGGCCCGGAGCGCGTCCGCCACATCCTTGGAGAGGAGAAATCCCGGGCGCCGGTAGGGAATCGAGACGACGTCCTTGCCGTACACCTCCTGAATCACGTCGCGGCAGCGGTCGGTGTTGGAGAGCGAGACGATGGCGTCGGCGTGGGTGTGGGTGACCGCCACGTGTGGGAGGAAGCCGTGGAGCAGCGTCTCGATAGAGGGCCGGCCGCCGAGCTCCTGGAGCGCGTGGGCCAGGTAGTCCACCATCTCCTGGTCGCCCATGTCGGACCGCTCGAGGAGGGCCAGGATCTCGTCCATCCGCACGCCCGGGAAATCCTTCCGCGCGATGCTCTTCAGATCCGAACCGCTCCCTTTGACCCGGAGCACGCGCACGGTTCGCCCTCGGAAGTCGCGTTCCTCCGTCTTGAGAGACGTGTTCCCCCCGCCCCACACCACCAGGGACGGCTCGGCGCCGATCAGTCGCGAGCCATACACCAGCAGGTCGAGGCCGTCGAGCCCTTTCGTCTCCGCATCGGACCAGCGCGCGATCATCGCGCCTCCCTGGGGTCAGGCATGCGTATTTGCGTTACGTTGACTACTTGTCACGGCAACGCAACAACGCATGCCTGACCCCAGCTTAGGCGTCTTTGACGGGGTTTTCGAGGACGCCGAGGCCGGTGATCTCCATGCGACAGGTGTCGCCCGGCTGGAGCGCGATTGGCGGCTTGCGCGAGAAGCCGACGCCGGCCGGCGTGCCGGTGGCGATCAGATCCCCGGGCGCGAGCGTCATGATCCCCGACAGATAGCTCACGATATAGCGGACGTCGAAGATGAAGTTCCGCGTCGTGCCCTCCTGCATGAGGGTCCCGTTCACCCACGTCTTGAGGCTCAGCACGTGGGGATCCGGGATCTCGCTGCGGTCGGCGATGCAGGGACCGACGGGGGCGAAGGTGTCGGCGATCTTGCCGGCCCCCCACTGACTCGTGACGAACTGGAGGTCCCGGGCGCTCACGTCGTGAACGATCGTGTAGCCGAACACGTAATCGAGCGCCTGCTCCGTGGACACGTACCGGGCCGTGCGGCCGATCACCACCCCGAGCTCGACTTCCCAGTCAAGCCTTTTCTCCCCCCGCGGCCGGAGAATGGGCTCACCGGGATCGAGGATGGCGTTCGCCCACTTCGGGAAGACGGGCGGCTCCTTGGGAATCTGAGCACCGGCTTCGGCCGCGTGGTCCTTGTAGTTGAGGCCGATGCAGATGAACTTGCCGGGATCGGCGATCGGCGCGTGGAGCCGCACGGCGCCCGTGGGATGGGCGACGGGCTGGAACTTCCCCGCCTTGGTGGCGTGGAGCATCGCCGCCAGCGTCTCTTGCGTGGCGACGCCGCCCTCGAGGAAGCCGCGCGTGCTCTGGGGGAAGAGCGCGTCGGCGATGGCCCCGGCGCGGACGACGCCCCGCCCCGCGAGGTAGGCGGCACAGCTCGCCGCCAGATCCACCACGCGGTCCTCGCCCATGAAGCAGCCGAGGCGCGGGGCGGCGCCGTTCCGGGAGAACCGGACGATCTTCATGAAGAGTCTCCTTCAGCGTGCTTTCACGTGGAAGAATTCGGTCGGTGGTCGGGCCTCTTCGCGCAAGCGCTCATCGGTGACGCCTGCTCAGACCCTGATACTAGCACTAGCGGTGCTCGACGTCGATGGCATGGGTCACCTGATCGTACACCGGACCGGTGATGCGCACGGTAACGACCCAGCGACCCGCCATCTCGAGCTCCAGTGTGCCGTGGTACGTGCCCGGCGCCGTCGC
>JACPSW010000155.1 GCA_016193045.1 Candidatus Rokuibacteriota bacterium
AAGGACACGAGGTTCCCGCCGGGATGGGATGAAGATCGCGTCCGGCGTGTTCTGGAGCACTACGAGAAACAGTCGGATGAGGAAGCGGTCGCTGAGGACGAGGCCGCGTATGAGTCAACGAGCCACACGACGATGGTGGTGCCCGTGGATCTTGTCGCCAGTGTGCGCGAACTCATCGCCAGACGCCGAGCCGGATAGGCGGTGGAGGGTTGAGCCCTAACGAGCCCATGCACCTGACGGCCGCTGAGCGGCCGCGGGTGATGGCCAGCGTTAGGCTGATTCGAGAAGCGTATGAAACAGATGACAGCGTTTCACGTCGCGGTTGCGGCTGAAGCCTTCGCCGCCGGGGTTCTCGCGCAGGCTGGTTGCGATGTCCTCGTCCAATACGGCGCGAACCAACCCGAGTACGATTTGGTCGCCTCCAAGGGCGGCAAGTACCTCAAAGTCTCGGTGAAGGGTAGCCAGGACGGTGGGTGGGGCCTCATTCAGAGCTATAAGAAGTCTGGCAACAGCTACCACGACGCCGTAGATGCGTGGGCCGCGGACCACGGCCCCGAAGTCACGTTCTGCTTCGTTCAATTCGAGGGCGTGGCGCTTGGTGAGTGCCCGCGAATCTACCTCGCCCACGTTGCTGACGTCGCTGCACTGCTCAAAGCCTCGCGTCGCGGTGGCGGGAACACGATCTTGTACGAGAATTACACGTACAAGAAGGGTCTGGGCGCGAATACGACAGATCGACTGCCGGACACTTGGAAGGCATCGCGTGATCGCGTTCACGAGCTGCTTCAACTCTCAGTCTAACTTCCGTTGGGCGTCAACGAATGACGAGCATACGTTTTTGACCCAACGCGAACACAAACTAGTCAAGCCACCCACCGGCACCCGAGCGCAGATTGCAGCTTGCTTTGCTAATCTGCGGAGGCGGCGTACTTCTGCTGCCGCTCCCCAAAAGGAGACCTCATGGCGTGGGATATTGAAGTAGTGGATGAATGCGCCGTCGTGCGCATGAACACCAACAAAGTCAACGTTCAGAATGTCCGCTTCTTCGCTGACCTCCACGATGCCTTTGACCGGCTCGAGGGCAAGTTCGGCGACCTGCCGGTTGTGCTGACTGGACAAGGCGATGTGTTCTCGGCGGGGATCGATTTTCAGTACAGCTTCGAGATCTTCAGCAGTGGAAGCCACGACAAAATCCGTGAATGGTATCGGGCGTACCGCGAGACGAATCTGCGGATCTTCAAGTACCCGAGGCCTACGGTGGCAGCGGTGAACGGTCATGCCATTGCCGGCGGGCTCATCACGGCACTTGACTGCGACTTTCGAGTTGCCGCCCGCAAACCTGCAAGGTTCGGGCTCAACGAAGTGCCCATCGGCATCCCGATGCCGGCAGCATATGTCGAGATCATCAAGTACGCTTTGGGTGACCAAATCGGCGCTTTGGCCACGCTTCGCGGAAAGCTGTATGAACTGAATGAGGCGGAGCGGCTAGGATTCTTTCACGAGGTCGTGGAGCCCGACAACCTGCTCGCTACGGCGATCGGCTACGCACGGTGCATCACACCCGATTGCAACACTGCCTACGCCATGTCCAAGAAGGCCTTGCAGGACGGCGTCCTGAGACAGATCGAGGAGCGGACAGTTGTATTGGACGAACGCTTGCCTGCGGGCATGAGCGAGCCAGGCAACCGACTGGCTCAGGATCGCCGCAGGCAGGAGATCATGCGTAACCGGCAGTAAGGAACGTCGTGGTCGATCGTCTGCTTGACCTTGTTTGGCACAGCTTGATCGTGGGGCCGCAATCGGCTATGTCCGCTCCTGGCCGAATTCGAGGGCCTTGGACAATAGCCCATCGAGAGTTGACGCCCAACCCCGCCTTGCAGCCGACCGCCGCAAGCGCGCTTCGCTTGCTTGCGGTTCCCTCGTCGCTTTGCTTCTCGGCGGCGGCTGAAGGCGAACGTTCGGCAGACAAGAGGAGCGTGTGGAGCTGACGGCGGTGTTCGAGTCGTGGCATATCGGTGATGGGAATTACCCACCACTGCATCGCGGACAGCTTGTTCAGCTTTCTTTCGAACTTCAGCCCAAGGGCCTCCTCGTTATCTCGGATTCGGCATCGTCAGAACTGCAGCACCGGGGTGACGCCGAGTATAGCGGTCGCGGTGTCGTCCTTCGACGCTATAAGGGCGGGGGCGAGACGATTGCCGTGCTTGAGGCCGGCGGCCTCAGGTTCTATGTTCATGGGTCCAAGGCAGAGAAGCTAGCTCAGGGGTCGTGGGTGCAGTTCGAGGGCACCCTGTTCCTGGACCACTATCTGTGGGTCGAGTACGTCCACGAGTACGCCGACCCTCCGGATCTGTTCTACAACCTCCGGGTAACGAGACTCCGCAAGGTGGCGATTCCGAACCGGTTCGTCCATCGTCACGCGCGTGGGATGTCCTTTCCCACACACGTCCGACCAGCGGATTGGGACGCAGTCGAGGAGCTGGAGACCATGGAGGATCAAAGCTTCGAGGAGGAGTTCTACGTTCTCGATTTCGACGGAAGAGGCCTGGAGGCGGCCAAAATCTCTCGGACCTTTCAGTGAGCGGGCCGTCGAACAAGATGCTTCAGCTGACGGCCGAGGCGGCCGCGGCTGAGCGGCTAGCCGTTAGATAACGCGCGCCTCACCTCGTCCCCTGTCCCCCACGGGGGAAAAGGCAGGGTGAGGGGGACGCTACCGCCCCCGCCCCACGGGCATCAGGCAGACCGGCTCTTCGCGGCTCCCCATGTGCATGACCTTCTTCACCTCGCGATCGTCGAAGGCGCCCACGACCACCGCGCCGAGGCCGAGGGCGGCGGCCTGCAGGTACATGTTCTGCGCCGCGTGCCCCACTTCCATATGGACGTACCGGATCCCCCGCTCGCCGTACTTCCCGGTCGTTCGCCGGTAGACGGCGGCCAGCGCGATCACCGCCGCCCCGTCCTGGACGCACTCCTGTCCGAGCGCGGCGGCGGCCAACTCCGCGCGCCTGTCTCCGCTGGCCACGAGCTCCAGCGCGTGCCGGGAAGGGTCGTACCGGTAGACCCCGCTCGGCAGGTCCTCGACGGCCCCGACGGCGACGTAGACTTCCAGGGGATAGAGGGCCCCCGCCGACGGCGCGGTCCGCAGGCCCTCCGGACCGGTGATGCCCTGGGTCGCCCAGAGCAGCTGCCCCAAGTCGGCGCGCATCAGGGTCTCGCCCGTGTACTCTCTCACCGACCGCCGCTCCGCCAGCGCGCCCTCCACCGACCACGGACCGCTCCGCCTGGGCTGAGGGAGCCCGCCGGTGTCCCTTACCGCGACCGTCTCTCTCCTTCCAGCCATGCCAGGACCTCCTTCGGCATCCCGTCGCGATTCGCGCGCGTCAGCTCCCACAGCTCCGCATCGCTTCGCGCCTTGACTTCCGCGATGAAGCCGCCGCCCCTCCGGGCGATCGTCGCTACCACCGGCTTCCGGGAGTCGAGGAGCCCGCGCATCGCAGCGACGAACGTCCGAGACATGCACTCCATCTTCCCGATCTCATCGACCAGATACACGTCCGCCTCCACCTTCACCGCGAGCGCGGACTCCACGAGCCCGTCGATAGCGCCCACGTCTACTCCGTACTTTCCGACCCGCTGCGGTCCGTGGAACTCCACGTGGGCCATGACGCGCTCCCGCCCGTCGAACGTCGCCAGGCGAAAGCCCCGGCGCTCCCCGCCAACGCGGATCTCCTCGGTGTAGAAGCCGCCCGGCCGCCGGCCGGCGAGGGCGTCGGCGACCCGGCGGATGAGGGTGGTCTTGCCGCTGCCCGGGTTCCCCGTGATCAGGAGAACGTGACGCTCACGCCGCCCCACGTTTGTCTTTCTTGCCGAGGTCCCGGAGCCGCTCCCAGAGTCTTCGCTCCTCCGTCGCCAACCGGTCCGGGACGTGGACGCGGACGCGCAGGTAGAGATCGCCCCGGGTCTTTCCGCCGAACTCAGGCAGCCCCTTGCCGCGCAGGCGCAGCACGGCGTCCGGCTGAGTGCCCGGCGGAATCGTGACCGTCACGGGCCCGTCGAGCGCCGGGACCTCCAGGCTCGTCCCCAGCACGGCATCGGCGATGCGGACCTTCTCCATCCTCCAGAGATCGGTGCCGTCGCGCTCGAAGCGCGGATCCGCCACGCTCCGAACCACGACGTAGAGATCGCCCGGGACACCGCCGGGCTCCCGGCTCGGCAGTCCGTGGCCCGGAACGCGGAGCGTCATCCCCTCTTCGACCCCGAGGGGAATGTTGATCGTCAGCGTCTCGTCGCGCTCGACCTCCCCCTGCCCGCGGCAGTCCGGGCATGGGTGGTCGATCACGCGACCTTGCCCGCCACACGGCGCGCAGGGCGCGATCTTCTGGAACATCACGCCGCCCTCGCGGCGGCTCGTCACGTGCCGGCCCGTGCCGCCGCAGGCGGCGCAGGCGCGGGGGGCCGTCCCCGCCTTCGCCCCGGAGCCGCGGCAGGCCGGGCAGGTCGCGGGCCTGGCGACGCGGACCGTTTCGCCGCCGCCGGTGACCACCCGTTCCAGCGGCACCGCCACGGTGACCTCGAGGTTCGCCCCCCGGGGCGGACCGGCGGGGCGGCGGCGGAAGAAGCGGTCGAAGAGGCTCCCGCCCAGGTCGAAGCCCAGCCCCCCGAAGATGTCCCCGACGTCGATCCCGCCGAACAGGTCCTCGGGGGTGAACCCGGCCACCCCGGCGAAGCCCGCGGTGTCGTACTCCTTCCGCTTTTTCGGGTCCGAGAGGACGGCGTAGGCCTCGGCGATCTCCTTGAACCGCTCCTCGGCCCCCGGCTCCTTGTTGCGGTCGGGATGATAGCGGAGCGCGAGGCGGCGAAACGCGTCCTTGACGGCCGCCTGGTCGGCGTCGCGGGGGACGCCGAGCACCTCGTAGTAGTCGCGCTGCGCGGGCGGAATGGCCTACCCCCCTTCCTTGTACTCGGCCTCGACCACGCGCCCCCGCGGGCCGGACCCCGTTGGCCGCGCCTCGCTGCTCGGGGCGCCGACGTCGGGCCGCGGCTGGGGCCCGCCCTCCGCCGGCTTCGCGTAGAGCGTCGCGCCGGCTTCCTGCAGGAGACGGTTGAGCGCCTCCGCGCGCTCCGCGGCGAGCGCGGCGTCCCGCTTGGCGAGCGCCTCGCGGGTCTCGCGCACCGCCGCCTCGATCCGGCCGCGCAGGTCGGACGCGATCCGCTCACCGTACTCGGCCAGCAGGCGGTCGGCCTGGTAGCAGGTCGACTCGGCGGCGTTGAGCTTTTCGGCCTCCTCGCGGCGCTTCCTGTCGGCTTCGGCGTAGCGCTCGGCCTCGGCGATCATCCGTTTCTTCTCGTCCTCGGGCAGGCGCGTCGAGCCGGTGATCCGGATGGATTGCGACTTCCCGGTCGCCGTGTCCCTGGCCGACACGTTCAGGATCCCGCTGGTGTCGATGTCGAACGTGACGTCGATCTTGGGAACGCCGCGCGGGGCGGGAGGCAGCCCCGCCAGGGTGAACTCGCCCAGGCTCGTGTTGTCGGCCGCCATGGGCCGCTCGCCCTGGAAGACGTGGACGGTCACCGCCGTCTGCATGTCGGCGGCGGTGGTGAAGATCTCCGATCGCCTGACGGGGATCGGCGTGTTGCGCGCGATCAGCGGCGTGGCGATGCCGCCCAGGGTCTCCACGCCCAGGGTGAGCGGGGTGACGTCCACGAGGACGATCTCCCGGATCTCCCCCGCGAGCACGCCGGCCTGAATCGCCGCGCCGCAGGCGACGCATTCCATGGGGTCGATCCCCGTCTCGCCCGGCCGGCCGAGAAGCTCCTCGAAGAAGGCGCGGACGCCCGGCATGCGCGTGGGGCCGCCCACGAACACGACGCGACCGATCTCGCGCGGTCCGATCCCCGCGTCGTGCAGGGCCTGCTCGACGGGGCCCCGGCAGCGCTCGATCACCGGTCTCACGAGCCTCTCCAGCTCGGCCCGGTTGAGGTCCATTTCCAGGTGGCGGGGCTCGCCCGCGACGGCGGCGATGAAGGGGAGGCTCACGTGGGCCGTCGTGCTGGTGGTCAGCTCGATCTTGGCCACCTCGGCCGCCTCCAGCAGCCGGGCGGCGGCTCTCCGGTCCGCGCGGACATCGATGCCGGTCTGGGCCCGGAAGCGGTCAGCGAGGTCCTCGAAGATCCGCTGGTTCATGTCGGTGCCGCCGAGCTGGGTGTCTCCGCTCGTCGCCTTGACCTCGAACACCCCCTTGCCGAACTCCATCACGGTGACGTCGAGCGTGCCCCCGCCGAAGTCGATCACGACGATCCTGAGCTCCTGCGCCAGCCGGTCGAGGCCGTAGGCGAGCGCCGCCGCCGTCGGCTCGTTGACGAGCCGTGCCACGTCCAGCCCCGCGATGCCGCAGGCGTCCTTCGTGGCGCTCCGCTGGTTGTCATCGAAGTAGGCGGGGACGGTCACCACCGCCTGCTTGACGGGCTCGCCCAGGAACGCCTCGGCGTCCCGCTTGATCTTCTGGAGGAGGAACGCGGAGAGCTGCTCCGGCGAGAACTCGCGATCGCGCAGCCGGATCTTCTCCCGGCGCCCCATCCGGCGCTTGAACGCGGTGGCCGTTCCCTCGGGGTTCGCCGTCACCTGGCGCCGCGCGGGCTCGCCGACCAGCATCTGGCCGTCGGCGGTGATGGCGACGTAGCTCGGAAAGGCCTTGCCGCCCAGGCTGATCCCCTCGGCGCTCGGGATGATCACCGGGCGTCCGCCGCGGAGCACCGCGGCAGCCGAGTTCGACGTGCCGAGATCGATACCGATGATCGCCATTGCTGCCCTCCTGATTCCGGGCTCCTCACGCCCCCGGCGGAGCGGGGATGAGCCCCTCGCGCATGAGGAGGCGCGTCGCCTCGCGGGCGGCGCTCATCGCCTTGGCCGCGTCCCTCCGGACCTCCTCGCGGCTCCTGGTGAGCCTCGCGACGCCCTGAGCCTGCGCCGTCATCGCCGCCGCCGCCGCCACCCGTGGGTGCACGTCCCATTCATCCATCCGGGGGAGGATATCGTCCTCGCGCATCCCCCGCTCCTCCGCGAAGGCCGCCAGCTCGCGGGCGACCGCCCCGGCCATCTCGTCGGTGATCGTCCGCGCGCGCACGTCGAGCGCCCCGCGGAAGAGCCCTGGAAAGACCAGGGAGTTGTTCAGCTGGTTGGGGAAGTCGCTGCGGCCCGTGGCGACGACGCGCGCGCCGGCCTCCCGCGCGTCCCAGGGCCAGATCTCGGGGACGGGGTTCGCGCAGGCGAAGACGATGGCGTCCGGGGCCATCGTCCGCACCCATTCGGGCTGGACGATCCCCGGGCCGGAGGTGGAGAAGGCGACGCACACGTCGGCGCCGCGGAGGGCCTCGGCGATGCCGCCCACCGCGCCCTCGGCGTTGCTCTCCGTGCAGACGCGCCACTTGTCGGTGAACTCCGCCTGCCGCGCCTCGATGTCCCGCCGCCCCTTGTGGAGCGTCCCCTTGCTGTCGCACGCGACGATGGCTCGCGGATCGACGCCGTTGGCGGTCAGGAGGCGATAGCTGGCGACGTTCGCGGCCCCCATGCCGATCATGGCGATCTTCACCCGACGGATCTCCTTGCCCACGATCTTGAGGGCATTCAGGAATCCCGCGAGGAGGCCGGTGGCCGACCCCTGCTGGTCGTCGTGCCAGACCGGAATGCCCAGCTGCCCCCGGAGCGCGTCCAGGATGCGGAAGCACTTGGGCTGCGAGATGTCCTCGAGGTTGATCGCGCCGAAGGCGGGCTCGAGCAGCTTCACCGTGCGGACGAGCTCGTCCGGGTCCTTCGTCCGGAGGCAGACGGGTACCGCGTCCACGCCGCCCAGATACTTGAACAGCAGCGCCTTGCCCTCCATCACGGGCAGCCCCGCCTCGGGGCCGATGTCGCCGAGGCCCAGGACGCGCGTCCCGTCGGTCACGATGGCGATGACGTTCCCCTTGTTGGTGTGGGCATAGACCAGCTCGGGGTCGGCCCGGATCGCCCGGCACGGCGCGGCCACCCCCGGGGTGTACCAGATGGCGAAGTCGCCGAAATCCCGGATGGCGCACTTGGGGAGCGTCTGCATCTTCCCCCGGTAGAAGGGGTGGAGGCGCATGGCGTCCTCGCTCGGCTTCTTCGCCCGCGCAAGGAGCTCTTCCCGGGTCAGTCGCTCGGTGTTCACCCCGTCATCCCCTTCGGCGCGCCCCGCGCCGCTTCGCGATCATCTCCTGCATCAGCCGCTTGGCCTTCAGGAGCTCCGCCCGCCGGGCGGCCGACAGCCCCCGCCCCGCCCGGTTGATGAAGAAGAGCAGCATCCTGAGGCCGGAGGTGATCCCCTTGGGGCTGACCCGCTCGGACGCGAGGGTCCGGGCGATGGTCGCGGCGTCCTCGGTGAACAGCCCGGCCCGCGGGAAGGTCGAGACCGTCGTCACGGTGTGCACCCAGCGGCGCCGCGTGCGCGCTTTCATCGCCCGCCTCCCCCGGTGGCGGCGAGGTACTCGACGCACCCGTCCAGCGTGGCGAGCTTCGGGTAATCCGTCTCGGGAATCTCGACGTTCAACGCGCCGTGCAGCCCGATGACGAAATTCAGCAGATCCATGGAATCCAGATCCAGCTGCTCGCGGAAGCCGACGTCGGGCTTCACGGAGGCGAGATCGGCCTCCGGCGCGATGTCGCCCAGCACGCGGAGCACCGTGGCGCGGATCTCGTCCCGCGTCATAGCCGGCCCGGCTCCTGCAGCAGGCGG
This sequence comes from Candidatus Rokuibacteriota bacterium, assembly GCA_016193045.1. Classification (GTDB taxonomy): domain Bacteria; phylum Methylomirabilota; class Methylomirabilia; order Rokubacteriales; family CSP1-6; genus CSP1-6. Next base: position 8,751 of record JACPSW010000155.1, read on the forward strand.
TCCACGGCCGCCAGGAAGAGGCCGCCGCGATGCCCGTCGGTGACGCGGTGGTCGGCGGCCAGCGTCGCCGTCACGAGGGGGCGGGAGACGATCCGCCCCTCCACCGACCACGGGCGCTCCACGAGCTTGCCGAAGCCCACGATCGCCACCTGCGGCGGGTAGATGATGCCGAAGACGGTCTCGACGCCCTGCTCGCCGAGGCTCGTGACCGTGATCGTCGGATCCGAGAGCTCGGAGCTCCTGAGACCGCCGGCCCGCGCGCGCTGGACGAGGTCGCGGAAATTCCGCATGAGATCCCCCAGGCTCCGGCGGTCGGCGTCGTGGAGGGCCGGGGCGACCACCCCGCCTCCCCTCAGCGAAATGGCCACGCCGACGTGGATCGCTTCGCTCGGCACCACGCGGTCGCCCACCCACACCGCGTTCAGCTCCGGCACCTCGCGCAGGGCCAGCGCGACGGCCTTGATGAGCAGGACGCCGTACAGGAGGCGGTCCGCCACCGGTCGCTTCCCGTTCTCCTCGGCGAGCCACGCCAGGGCGCGCTGCATGTCGATCGTGGTGCTCAGGTAGTAGTGAGGAATCTCGCGCTTGGACCGGGCCATGGCGGCCCCGATCGTCTGCCTCATCCGGGTCTGGCGGTCCACTCCGATGCCCGGCACTGCCGGCTCCGCCGCGACCGGCTTCGGGCTCGCCGCGCTCTCGATGTCCTCGCGCGTGATCGCGCCCCCCGGGCCCGTGCCCCGGACCGTGGCCGGATCGACCCCCAGTTCAGCGGCAAGCTTCCTCGCGAGGGGAGAGATCCGGAGGCGGCCGGGGACGGCCGGAGCGGGCGGCGGCGGGGCGGGCGCCGGAGGCCGGAACGCGGGAAGGGCGGCCGGCGGGGGCACTTCCACGGCGAGCGGCGGCGCCGGCGCCGCCGCCTCCTCCCGGATGATCGCCAGCACCGTCCCCGTCGGAACCGTCGCGCCGGGCTGGACCAGCACCGTTTCGATGACGCCGCTCACGAAGATCTCCACGTCGATCAACCCCTTGTCCGTCTCCACCGTCGCGATGATATCGCCGCGCTTCACGCCATCGCCCGGCTGCTTCCGCCAGGCGACGAGGGTCCCGGCGCTCATGTCGGCCCCGAGGATGGGCATCCTGAACTCAGCCATGGCGTCGGAGCATCTCGTGAACGGTCGCGACGATGGAAGCGGGCTGCGGCAGCGCGGCGTCCTCCATGTGCTTGGCGTACGGCATCGGCACCTCCGCGCTGCACACGCGGGCCACCGGCCCGTCGAGGTCGTAGAAGCCGCCCTCCATGAGCTGGGCGCTGACTTCCGCCGCGAAGCTGCACATCCGCCAGCCCTCGTCCACGATCACGGCGCGGTGGGTCCTGGCGATCGAGGCCAGGAGGGTCGGGGTGTCCAGCGGCCGGAGCGAGCGCAGGTCGATGACCTCGGCGTCGATTCCCTCCACCGCCAGGAGATCGGCCGCCTGCAGCGTCTTGGGGAGCGAGCCGCCGTAGGTGATCAGCGTCACGTGCCCGCCGAGGCGCCGCACTGCGGCCCTCCCGATCTCGGCCGGGCCGGCGCTCTCGTCCACCTCGCCTTCCGTCGGATAGAGCGTGGCGTGCTCGAAGATGAAGACCGGATCGGGCTCACGGAGCGCCGCCAGCAGCATCCCTCGGGCATCGGCCGGCGTCGCCGGGGCCAGGACCGTGATCCCGGGGATGTGGGCATACCAGCCCTCCAGGCTGTGGGAATGCTGGGCGGCGAGCTGGCGCCCGCCTCCGGTCGCCATGCGCACCACGAGGGGGACGGAGAGCTGGCCGCCGGACATGTGGCGGAGCGTGGCCGCGTTGTTGACGATCTGGTCCAGGGCCAGCAGGCTGAAGTTGACCGTCATCACCTCGACGATGGGCCGCGCGCCCCCCAGGGCCGCCCCGATGCCGGCCCCGACGAAGGTGGATTCGGAGAGCGGCGTGTCGCGGACACGCTCGGGCCCGAACTCCTCGAGCAGGCCGCGGCTGACGGCGAACGCGCCGCCGTAGCGGCCCACGTCCTCCCCCATGAGGAAGACGTGGGGGTCGCTCCTGAGCGCATCGCTGAGCGCGCTTCGGACCGCTTCGCGGTAGGTCGTCTTCATCACGGCGTCCTCGGCGTGTACACGTCCCTCAACAGGTCCTCGACGGGCTCCCACGGCCCCGCCTCGGCCACGGCGACCGCCGCCTCGATCTCGCGGCCGACTGCGGTCTCGATGGCAGTCAGATCCGCGTCCGAGAGAAGGCCCCATTCCCGGAGGCGGGTCGCGAACAACGCGATGGGGTCGCGAGTCTTCCACCGCTCGACCTCTTCCTTGGTGCGGTAGAGCTCGGGATCGGCCATGGAATGGGCGCGGAAGCGATAGGTCCGGACCTCCAGGAGGTACGGCCCCTCGCCGCGCCGCACGGCCTCGGCGGCCCGGCGTGTCGCCGACTCGACGGCAAGGACGTCCATGCCGTCCACCGCGTCAGCGGAGAGGGCGTACGCGCCGGCCTTCAGCCGGATGTCCGTCTGGGACTGGTGCCGCGCGAGGGCGGTCCCCATGGCGTAGAGGTTGTTCTCGCAGAGAAAGAGGACCGGGAGCTTCCAGAGCGCGGCCAGGTTCAGCGACTCGTGGAACTCCCCCTCGTCCACCGCCCCGTCCCCGAAGAAGCACGCCGTCACGCGCCGGCGCCCCTGGAGGGTATCGGCCAGGGCGAGGCCCGCCGCGATCGGGAGCCCCCCGCCCACGATGGCGTAGCCGCCGTAGAATCGCCGGGAGACGTCGAAGAAGTGCATGGACCCGCCGTGCCCCCGGCTGCACCCGTTGGCCTTGCCGTACATCTCCGCCATCAGGGACCCGGCCGGAATGCCCCGGGCGAGCGCGTGGCCGTGCTCGCGATAGGTGGCGACGATGGCGTCCTCGGGCGTGAACGCCTGCATCGCCCCGACCGCCACCGCCTCCTCGCCGATGTAGAGGTGGAGGAAGCCGTGGATCTTGCCGAGCGTGTAGAGCTCGGCCGCCTTCTCCTCGAAGCGCCGGATGAGCACCATCTGGCGCAGCAGCTCGAGGGCGTGCCCCCGCTCGACCGTCATGCGCCCTCCTCCAGCGTGGAGATGTCGCCCTCCGGGAGCCCGAGCTCGCGCGCCCGGAGGAGCCGCCGCATGATCTTCCCGCTCCGCGTCTTGGGCAGCGTGGGCCGGAAGTCGATCTCCTTCGGCGCGACCACGGCCCCCAGGCGCGTGCGCGCGAAGGCCAGCAGCTCCCGGCGGAGCTCCGGCGTCGGCGCATAGCCGTCCTTGAGGGAGACGAAAGCCTTCACCACCTCCAGCGCCACCGGATCGGGCTTGCCGATCACACCGGCCTCGGCCACGGCCTCGTGCTCCATCAGCACGCTCTCCACCTCGAAGGGGCCGACGAGGTGGCCCGAGGTCTTGATCACGTCGTCCGCCCGGCCCACGAACCAGAAGTAGCCGTCCCGGTCCCGCCGGGCGAGATCGCCGGTCAGGTAGAGCCCGCCCCGGAAGCACTTCCGGTACCGCTCCGGCTCGCCCCAGTACGCGCGGAACATGGACGGCCACCCTGGCCGGAGCGCCAGCTCACCCTGGACGTCGGGCTCGGCGATGACCTCGACCCCGTCGTCGCCCACCTTCCGGACGATCGCCGCGTCGATCCCCGGCAGCGGGCGGCCCATGGAGCCGGGCCGGACCTCCAAGGCCGCATAGTTGGCGATCATGATTCCCCCCGTCTCCGTCTGCCACCAGTTGTCGTGGAAGGGATGGCCGAAGGCGTCCTGCCCCCACACGACCGCTTCGGGGTTCAGCGGCTCCCCCACGCTGGCGAGAAAGCGCAGGGCGGAAACGTCGTATTTCCGCGCGAGCTCGGTGCCAGCCTTCATCAGCATGCGGATGGCGGTGGGCGCGGTGTACCAGATGGTCACCTTCTGGTCCTGGAGGATCCCGTACCAGCGCGCGGCGTCGAACTCGCTCTCGTCCATGATGCTGATCACGCCGTTGGTCAGGGGCGCGATGATGCCGTAGGAGGTGCCCGTCACCCAGCCCGGGTCGGCCGTGCACCAGAAGACGTCATCCCCGTGGAAGTCGAGGGCGAGCTTCCCCGTGATGTGGTGGGCCACGACGGCCGCGTGGACGTGCACCGCGCCCTTGGGCATGCCCGTCGTGCCGCTCGTGAAGTGCAGGAGCGCCACGTCCTCGGGATCGGTCGGACCGATCGCGAAGTCGTCGCCGGCCCCGGCCATCAGCGCGTGATAGTCCTGCGTGCCCGGCACGCCGGTCGGCCGCCGGTCGTCGCCGACGAGCAGCACGTGCTCCAGGTCGGGGAGGGACGACCGGAGTCCGGCGACCTTCCGGCGGTAGAGCGACTCAGTGGTGACCAGGACGCGCGCCCCGCCGATCGCCATGCGCGCGCGGATCGGCTCGGGCCCGAAGGCCGAGAAGAGGGGACAGAAGACGCTCCGGTTCTTCAGCGTCCCGAGCGCCGCGACGCACAGCTCGGGGATCCGACCGGCCAGGACATAGACCCGGTCGCCCCGCCCCACCCCCAGCGCCTGCAGGACGTTTGCGAAGCGATTCGTCAGGCTCCGAAGTCCCGCGTAGGTAAAGTCCCGAACCTCTCCATTCTTCCCGAGCCACCTGAGCGCCCGGTGGTCCGCGCGGGCGCCGGCCGCGTGGCGGTCCACCGCCTCGTGAGCGATGTTCAGCCCCTGGCCGCCGGGAAGACCGTCCAGCTCGCGCCGGGCGTGATCCCACGAAAAGGCCGCCCGCGCCTCCGCGTAGTCGCGGAGATTCGGGATCACGGTCCATTCCCTCGCCGACTTGCTGATCGTCGCCCAGGCCATCGAGCGCTCCTCGCACCAATCCGTACAGCTCAGGTGCAAACGGCTTGCCGACCGCTAGGCGTGGAAATTCGGGAGGTTACCGAAGGCCTGGGTGCTTCGAAGGGACTATGCCTGCCTCACATGAGGCGTCCCCGCCGCGGCGAGCGCGGGGCTCACGGCGAAACTGAGAAGGTGGTGGAGACCATCCGGGTCATCGCCCCGGAGGTCACCGTGATCGTCAGCATGCGGGGACCGGGCGGCGCGTCCAGGTCGATGTAGATCCGGAGGAGATGCGTCGTGGGATCCTGGACCGAGGCATCCAGCGCCCTCACGCCGGGGCCGCTGATGTGGATCGTGCCCCCGGTCAGGTCCCAGCCGCGGAGCACGGCGTCCACCACCGTCCCGGGGGCGCCGGAGGAAGGGGACAGGCTCGTGATGACCGGATTGAACGGCGGCCGCTGGAGATCCTGCGCGGCGTGAGGGGACGCCCACAGAACGGCGAGCCCCAGGGCGAGAAGGCCCGGGGCGATGGAGAATGCTCGCGTGCTCAGCTCGCCTCCAGCAGGGCTCTCAGCTGCCGCCCCCGCAGCGGACGGCGGAGTTTCCGGAGCGCCTTGGCCTCGATCTGGCGAATCCGCTCGCGGGTCACGGAGAACCGCTCGCCGATCTCCTCCAGCGTGTGCTCGCGGTCCGTCCCGATCCCGAAGCGGAGGCGCAGGATCTCCCCCTCCCTGTCCGACAGCGTCGTGAGGGCCCGCTCCACCTGGGCGGCCATCTCCTGGCTGAGCAGGGGTTCGTCCGGCGCCGTGGCCTGCTTGTCCGCCAGGAAGTCCCCGAGCTCGGTCTCCTCCCCGATGGGGGTCGCCAGCGAGAAGGGGTCCCTGGCGGACTCCTGGAGCAGCCGAACCTTCTGGATCGGGATGCGCATCCGCCGGGCCCGCTCCTCGAGGGTGGGCTCGCGTCCGAGCTCGCCGACCAGCGCTCGGCTCACCCGGGAGAGGCGATGCAGCGTCTCGATCATGTGCACGGGGACCCTGATCGTCCGGGCACGGTCCGCGATGCCGCGGGTGATGGTTTGCCGGATCCACCACGTGGCATACGTCGAGAACTTGAACCCGCGCCGGTACTGGAAGCGGTCGACCGCCTTCATGAGGCCGAGGTTGCCCTCCTGAATGAGGTCCAGGAGGGAGAGCCCGCGTCCGAAATAGCGCTTGGCCACCGAGACGACCAGCCGGAGGTTGGCCTCCGTCAGCTCGCGCTTGGCTTGCCGCACCATCCGGTCCTGGTCGGCGATCCCGGCCAGGAGTTCCCGGAACTGCGGACACGCGAGCCCGATCTCGGCCTCCAGCGCGTGAATCTCCCGAGCGCGGCGGCGGCTCGGAGGCCCGGCCTCGATCTGCCGGATGCGCTCGTTCAGGCGGCCGAGCTCGGTCACGAGCTCGTCCGCCAGGGCGGGCTTGATCGGAAGGCCGGCCATGATCCGCTGGATGGTCTCCCGCTTCCGGTCGATCCGCTGCCGGAGCATCCCGCGCATCGGCGGCGAGCAACGCCGGTCGCGGAGGGCTTCCCCGAGCTCATCGATCTCCCGCTCCAGGCGCCGGAGGCGGGAGAAGGCGGCCAGGACGCTCGTGACTTTCCCCGGCTCGGCCTCCCCGCCTTCGGGGAAAAGGATCAATTCCTCGATGGGCATCTCGTGCGTCCGCGCCCGCTCGGCCAGCTTCAGCAGTGCCCGGACGCCGGCGCGGCTCGCCCCCAGGGCCCGGAGAATCTCCATCTGGCCCGCCTCGATGCGCCGGCCGATCGCGACCTCCTGGGCTGCGGTCAGGAGCGGGATCTTTCCGATCTCAGTGAGGTACAGCCGGACCGGCTCCTCCGGCAGCGGCGGAGCCGCTTCCTCGCGCTCTTCGACCTCTTCGATCGTCTCGGCTTCCTCCGGATTCTTCGTCGGCGCGATGGCCACCACGTTCTCAACCTCCCCCAAGACTGCCTCCGATCGCCGGGGATTCTCTCCGTGCAATCACCGTGCCCGCTTCTCTGTTCCAAGGTCGCTGGAATCCAGCGGAGTTCGCGCGGGGCGCACTTCGGATGGGGTCACGCCGCCGCCCCACTGGGGTGCGCCCTCCACACCCGGTGGATCTCGGCCTGAGGCAAGTGCATCTGTTTTCCGCGACGGAAAAGGGGGGGGAATAGGCCGTTTGACAACCCGCGTGGTGGCAGTGGGATTGCACACTGCCAGGAATCGTCTTCACCAACACGGGAGCGGCGGAATGGGCAACGCGGTGTGGTCGGACCAAGAACCCTGGGCCATCATTCTGGCGGGGGGAGACGGCACACGACTGCGTTCGCTTACGCGCAGGATCGTCGGGGACGAGAGACCCAAGCAGTTTTGCCCCATCCTGGGTCACAGGACGCTCCTCGAGCAGACCCGTCGGCGGACCGCGCTCCTCATCCCGCCTGAGCGGACGTCGCTCGTCGTCGTCCGTTCCCATCATCGCTTTTACGCTCCGCTCGTGGCGGACGCGCCCGTGGGGACCCTCGTGGTCCAACCCAAGAACCGGGGGACGGCTCCGGCCATCGCCCTGGGTCTTCTCCGCCTGGCCGATGTGGCCCCCGGGGAGCCGGTGGCGATCTTCCCGTCGGACCATTACGTCTCCGACGACCAGGTCTTTATGGCCCATGTCGAGGACGCCTTCAAAGTCCTCCGGGACCGACCGGACCTGCTCATCTTGCTGGGGATCACCCCGGATAGCCCGGAGGTTGGATACGGATGGATCGAACCCGCGGGTCCCATCCCGGGTCCGGAGGCTCGGACTCCTTATCGGGTCCGCCAGTTCTGGGAAAAACCGTCGCTGGGGTTCGCCCGGGACCTCCTGGCGCGCGGGTGTTTGTGGAATAGCTTCGTCATGGTGGGCTGCGTGCCGACGCTGTTGACGATGATCCGGAAGGCTCTTCCCGACCTCTACGACCGGTTCGCCGGGATCCGCCCCGCCCTCGATACCCTCGGTGAGGAGGAAGCCGTGCGGGCGCTCTACGCCCGGCTCCCACCGACGAACTTCTCGTCCGGGGTGCTGGCCGCCTGCCCGGCAAACCTGGCCGTCCTGCCCGTGAACGGGACCGAGTGGAGCGACTGGGGAGAGCCGCGCCGCGTCCTCGCCACGCTGCTCCGCCTGGGGATCCGTCCCCAGTGGGCGGAGCCCCGGGCGGCCTTGCCCGCCTAGCGGGGATTATTCGCGAAGCCGCCGCCATCACTCGCGCACTCACGAATAAAGCAGGCTAGGTCTCGACCGGACGTGGCGGCGCGTGACGAACCGATGGAGGACTAGCCTGCATTATTCAGGAACCATGGTCGAGTGTAGCGGGCGGGGCCTGTCGCAGGGCGCAACCCCCGTGGGTCCGGCTCCATCACCCACTCGCCCGAACGCCGCGCTGCGCGCGGCGGACGGGACGAGGGGGGCCCACTGCGCGCGGCCCCGTGGGGGCTGCACCCCGCGCCACCCGCCCGGTCGCGCCATCGCCGTTCGTGAATAATACGCGCTAGAGGGG
>JACPSW010000170.1 GCA_016193045.1 Candidatus Rokuibacteriota bacterium
CTTCTGGCTGGAGCAGGCGGAGGCGATCAGGGGCGCACTTCCGTGAGGAACTGCCGCGGCGTCATGACCCTGAGCGGGAGCCGGCCTGGCCGGTGCATCCAGCGCCCGAAGTCTGCCAGGTCGCCCGTCACGAAGTGGGTGGCCCTGGCGATGATCGCCGCCGCGAGAAGCGGCCGATCCTTTGGAGACAGCTCTCGAGGCGTCAGTCGCTCGACGTCGGCCGGCGGCGGCTCGCTGACGATCCGAACAGCGCTAAGGCTCCGCCGCAGGACAGACAGCGCCGCCGGTCGCTTCGCCTCGAGATTCCGCTCGGCCTCGACGATCGCAAGGGGCGAGGTCAGGAGCGTCACGCGGCGCGCCGCTCCCAGCTCGATCAGCAGCGCTGAGAGTCCGTCCGGGCTGTACGCGGCGGTGAAGAGGACGTTGGCGTCGAGGAAGACACGGAGGTCAGCCACGGGCGCGCCGGCGCCGCGCGCCGGCCTTCAGGCCCCAGCGCCGGCGGAGCGTCCCCCGTTCACGCGAGGCGACGCGATCCGCCGCGACCAGTCGCGCGATCTCCTCGTCGCTATAGAGCGTGACGGGGGTCACGGCGGCGGGATCGAGGACGATCTTCCCGGCCTCCTCCCGCACCAGCAGGACCGAGCCGGCGGAGAGCCGCAGGCGAGCGCGCAGGGGCTTCGGCAAGGTGATCTGGCCCCTCGGAGAGACAACCAGGGTCGTGCTCGTGCCAGCCGCGCGAGAAGTCATGGGTCCACCTCCGACATCATCTTAGCAGAATGTCTGAAATTCCGCCGCTCAGCAGTTGCGTTGCCCGTGGTGACTCCGCCATGAAGTGCCCCCGGTGCCAGCACGAGAACCCCACAACTCTCAAATTCTGCGGGGAGTGCGGAGCACGCCTCGCCTCGATCTGCTCCGGCTGCGGAGCATCGAACGCTCCTACCCAGAAGTTCTGCGGCGAGTGCGGGGCAGTACTCACTCAAGGCGCACCAGCACCAAAGTTCGCCTCCCCGGAAACCTACACCCCCAGGCACCTCGCCGAGAAGATCCTCACCTCAAAGAGCGCCCTGGAGGGCGAGCGCAAGCAGGTCACCGTCCTCTTCGCCGACCTGAAGGGCTCGATGGAGTTGCTCGCCGACCGCGACCCCGAGGAGGCGCGCAAGCTCCTCGACCCGGTATTGGAACACATGATGGAGGCCGTCCACCGGTACGAGGGGACCGTGAACCAGGTCATGGGCGATGGGATCATGGCCCTCTTCGGCGCGCCGGTCGCCCACGAGGACCACGCAGTGAGAGCGTGTTATGCCGCGCTGCGGATGCAGGAGAGCGTAGGCCGGTATGGCGACCAGATGCAGCGCCGGCACGGCGTTCCGGTGCAGATTCGCGTAGGGCTCCACTCCGGCGAGGTTGTAGTCCGGTCCATCGGCAATGACCTGCACATGGACTACACGGCAGTCGGGCAGACCACACACTTGGCAGCGCGCATGGAACAAACGGCCAAGCCGGGGTCGGTCCTGGCCACCGCCGACACGCTGCGCCTCGCGGAAGGCTTCGTCCAGGTCACCAGCCTTGGCCCGGTCCCGATCAAAGGGCTGGCGGAGCCCGTGGAGGTGTTCGAGTTATTGGGCGCGGGGCCTGCCCGCACGCGCTGGCAGGCAGCGGCGACGCGGGGACTGACCCGCTTTGTGGGGCGCCAGCGGGAGCTGGAAGCCCTGGGCCAGGCGCTGGAGCGCGCCCGCGCGGGCTACGGCCAGATCGTGGCCCCGGTCGGGGAACCCGGGGTCGGCAAGTCCCGGCTGTTCTGGGAGTTCACGCATTCTCACCGGACGCAGGGGTGGCTCGCCTTCGAAACGGGCTCCGCGCCCTACGCCAAGGCGACCCCCTACTTCCCCGTCATCAACCTCCTGAAGACTTACTTCGAGATCGAGCCCCGCGACGACGCGCGGAGAATCCACGAGAAGGTCATCGGGAAACTTCTCACGTTGGACAAGGGCTTCGAACCCACCGTGCCGGCCTTCCTCGCGCTCCTGGACGTCCCGGTGGAGGATCTCGCGTGGCAAGCGCTCGATCCGCCCCAGCGGCGCCAGCGGACCCTGAACGCGATCAAACGCTTGCTGCTCCGGGAGAGCCAAGTCCAGCCGCTCCTCCTCATCGTCGAGGATCTCCACTGGATCGACACGGAGACCCAGACCGTCCTGGACAGTCTGGTCGAGAGCCTCCCCACGGTCCGGGTCCTCCTGCTCCTCAACTACCGCCCCGAGTACCAACACGGGTGGGGAAGCAAAAGTTACTACACACAGCTTCGGATCGACCCCCTGCCGCCCGAGAACGCGGGGGAACTGCTGCACGCGCTGCTGGGAAGTGACCCGGGTCTCGAGCCGCTGAAGCAGCTTCTCATCGATCGGACCGAAGGAAACCCGTTCTTCCTCGAAGAGAGCGTCCGCACGCTGGTGGAAACGAAGGCCCTGATGGGCGAACGAGGCGCCTATCGCTTGGCCAGGGACCTCCCCAGCGTGCAGGTGCCGGCCACCGTCCAGGCAGTCCTGGCGGCCCGCATCGATCGGCTCCCACCCGTTGAGAAACAGCTCCTCCAGTCGGCGTCCGTTATTGGCCGGGACGTGCCGTTCGTGCTGCTCCAGGCCATTGCGGATCTCCCCGAGGAGGCGCTCCGCCGCGGCCTCGCCGATCTCCAGGCCGCCGAGTTCCTCTACGAGAAAAATCTCTTCCCCGAGCTTGAATACACCCTCAAGCACGCCCTGACCCAGGACGTGGCCTACGGGAGCCTCCTCCAAGGGCGGCGGCGCGCCCTGCACGCCCGGATCGTGGAGACCATTGAAGCGCTCTATACCGACCGGTTGCCCGAGCACATCGAACGGCTGGCCCACCACGCATTTCGGGGCGAAGAGTGGGGGAAAGCGGTCACCTACCTCCGGCAGGCCGGGGCCAAGGCCTTCGCACGCTCGGCCCACCGGGAGGCCCTGGCGTACTTTGAGCAGGCGCTGACGGCCCTGACCCATCTCCCCGAGACTCGCGAGGCCCTACAGCAGGCGATCGATGTCCGCTTCGACCTGCGAAACTCACTGTTCCCCCTGGCAGAGTGGGGACGGATCGCGGGGTATCTCCGGGAAGCCGAAATCCTGGCCACAAGACTCGACGATCAGCGCCGACTTGGATGGGTGTCGGCCTATTTGAGCAGCTACTACCAGAATGCTGGCGGTCACGCAACCGACGTGCGCACGTCCGCTCAGCGGGTCGAGGCCATCGCTGAGACGCTCGGCGATGTTCCGCTCCAGGTTGTAGCCCAGTACTACCTTCTCCTGGCTTGCCACCTCGCGGGCGACTATCGCGGGACCGAACACCACTGTCGCAGACTGATGCAGTCGCTCCAGGGCGAGCCGGGCCGTGAGCGGTTCGGACTCGCGGCGCTTCCCGCTGTAATGTCCGGCGCCTACCTGGCGCGCGCCCTCGCTGAGCGGGGAGCGTTCGACGAGGGAGATGCTCACGGGCAAGAAGCTATCCGGATCGGGCAAGCGTTCGATCACCCGTTTAGCATCATCTGGGCATGTCTGGGGCTCGCGTCTCTCAACAGTGTCAGGGGGGAACTGAGCCGGGCCGTCCGCCTGCTCGAACGCGCGGTCGCTCAGTGCCGGGATTGGAACATCACGTACTTGACCCCGATGGGTATGGCGTCTCTGGGGCACGCGTACGCGTGGTCGGGACGTATCGCAGAGGGCATCTCCTGGTTGGAGCAGGCTCTGACCGCTTACGAGTCCGCGGGGATGCGACTCTTCCAATCGATCAGCGTCGTGAAGCTCGGTGAGGCGTACCTGCTTGCGGACCGGATCGACGACGCGCGAACCTGCGCCGACCGCGCCGTGCTGCTCGCCCGAGAGCGCGGTGAGCGCGGCGATGAGGCTTGGGCCCTCCGCCTCCTTGCCGAGATCGCGTCACATCAAGACCATCCCGAGCCGGCGACGGCTGAAGCGCACTACGGCGCCGCAATGGCGCTGGCCTCCCAGCTCGGCATGCGCCCGCTCGTCGCGCACTGTCACCTCGGCCTCGCCAAACTCTACCAGCGCACCGGCAGGCGCGAGCAGGCGCACGAGCATCTCGGCACCGCCACCAGGATGTACCGCGAGATGGACATGAGCTTCTGGCTGGAGAAGGCCGAGGCCGAGTCGAAGACCTTCAGGTGACCCCTGCCCTGTAGGGGTCGGGCTCCCCGGCCGACGTCAGAACGCCTCCCACTCCTCCACGCTCAGGCCCGCCTGACGCAGGACGGAACGCACGACGGGGACAGGAACGTCGCCGGGGTGCATCGGGACCGTGACACCGCGGCCATCCGGGTGAACGTACCGAGCATGGCTTCCAGTCTGGCGGCGAAATACAAACCCGGCCCGCTCGAGCTTTCGGACGATCTCCCGGGCCCGGAGCGGTCTAAGCGGCATGGGGAGGAAGCGTCACGCGCAGGTAGAACCCCGCCTCCTCCCTTTCCTCGGTGGGGATCGGCTTGCCCTCCTGGACCAGGCAGTCCAGGTGGAACGTCGCCATGGCCTGGAGGCGCTCCAGGGCCTCCGGGACGTCGGCCCCGAAGTCGGCGATCTGTAGCGCCGGGATCTCTGCCACCACGCTAGAGGTGTCAGGATCCCGCGTGAACACGACGTGGTAGTTCGCGGTTGCCGATCCACCCATAGATGTCATTCATCCTATCAGACCCGATCCAACCGGGGAAGAGACGGGGCATCTCTGGCGCTTTTCTTCTGTTTTCCAATCCTTCCAACACGCACAGAATCCACGTCCCAGAAGTTCCTCCTAGCCCCTTTCATTCC
>JACPSW010000171.1 GCA_016193045.1 Candidatus Rokuibacteriota bacterium
CATATTACTTCACAGGGGCTTGCGGCCGGTAAAGCCTTCGCCGAGGCCATGCCAGAAGCCGATGCTGGCCTCGCCGAAGCGCCAGCAGAGGTTGACCTCCCGGCCGTCCATGAGATGCGGGAAGTCCACCAGTCCCATCGCGAGATCCTTGGGCACGCCGCCGAGGGCCATGATGGCACCGATCCCTTCCTGAATGTCCCGCGTCAGCTCCTCGATGCGCCGGGAGCGGTCGCGCCAGGCGGCCCGGTCGAGGGTCCCTCCGCCGGAGAGCATGATCCGCCGCTGCTCCTCGGCCAGGTCGGCGCGGAGACGGAGGACCTCGCGGTGGAGGTCAACCAGCGGCCCCATGAGGGCCCTGAGCCTGGGGATCAGGGCCTCCACCTCGTCGCGGGTGAAATATCTGGTCACCGCGTCCCCACGAAGATGGCGTGGACCTCCTTGGGCCCGTGGACCCCGCGCGTCAACGTCAGCTCGATGTCGGCCGTGCGGCTCGGGCCCGTGATGAAGCTGATGACCCCGCCGCTCATGGACCGTTCCGCGTCCGCGTGGAGCGCTTCCAGCATGACCCCCACCTGCTCCAGCGTCTCGAGCAGCCGCTCCCGGTCGAAGACCGCGACGTGCGTGTCGGGCAGGAGCGAGGTGGAGCGGGGACGGCCGGCGCCGGAGATGAGGATGAGGGTGCCGGTCTCGGCCAGGGCGAAGTCGGCGCCTGTGACGCCGATGGGAGCCCGCGCGGCCGCCTCCCGATGCCGCCGGCGCGCGTCGTCCCGCCCGTCCGTCGGCGCCACGGCGATCGAGAGCCCTTGGGGCTCCAGGCTCGGCCGAAGGTCGAGCCCCAGCTCCCCCGGGGCCCACGCGACCGCCTCCCGCGCGCCCTTCTCGCGGGCGATGTCACGGATCACCCCGGCCACCTCGTCGAGGCCGGCGACGCGGTGGAAGACGCCGTTGACCCGCTCGAACTCCTGCCTGAAGCGCTCGAGGGCCTCGGGCCAGCGCTCGGCCATCTGGCGCCGCGCCGCGGCGGCGGCCTCCGCCGGCCGGTCTGGCCGCGCCGCGGGGGAAGCCGCGAAGAGGCCCGGCGTCCGCCCGACCTCGCGGCGGATGCGCTCCAGAAATTCGGCGCGTTCCGCCATGGTTAGGAGAGGTCCTTCCAGCGCTCGGTGAAGGAGCGCGGGGCAAGGGGCGGCAGGTCACGGCTCCTCGTCCACCTGCCGAAGGAGAGCGGCAGGCGCCTGAGCCGTCCGTCCCCGACGAAGGGCCGCTGGGCCAGCCTGCCGAGCGCGGCGCCCAGCCTGAAGAGCGCCGGAGACGCGAGCACGTGGCTCGCGATCCCGAACATCAGGCGCTCCCCGAGCGGAGCGATCCGCTCCCGCTCGAGGCGGTGGCGCAGGTCGATGAGCATCCGCGGGATGTCGATCCGCACCGGGCAGACTTCCTGGCAGGCCCCGCAGAGGGAGGAGGCGTGGGCCAGGTCCTTGACGGAACGATCTCCGTTGAGCATGGCCGTCAGCAGGATGCCGATGGGACCGGGGTAGGTGTGGCCGTAGGCATGGCCGCCGATCTGGCGGTAGACGGGGCAGACGTTCAGGCAGGCGCCGCAGCGCAGGCAGTAGAGCGCCTCCCGCAGGGGGCCGGCGATCTGGGCGGAGCGCCCGTTGTCCATCAGGATGAGGTGGAACTCGTCGGGGCCCTCCACCTCGGCGGCGCGGCGCGGCCCCCGGACCAGCGTGGTGTACACGGACAGCTTCTGGCCGGTCGCGCTCCGCGCCAAGATGGCGAGGAAGACCATCAGGTCGGTCATCGAGGGAATCACCTTCTCGATCCCCATGACGGCCACGTGGATCCTGGGCAGCGAGGTCACCATGCGGCCGTTCCCCTCGTTGGTCACCAGCACTACGGTCCCCGTGTCCGCGACGGCGAAATTGGCCCCTGTGATCCCCATGTCGGCCTGGAGGAACTTCTGGCGCAGCTCCTTCCGCGCGGCGGCCGTGAGCACCTCGGGATCGGCCGCGAAGCGCTCCTTGAGCTCCCGGGAGAAGAGGTCGGCCACCTGGCCCTTCGTCTTGTGGATCGCGGGGGCGATGATGTGCGACGGCTTCTCGTGGGCCAGCTGGATGATGTACTCGCCGAGGTCCGTCTCGACGGGCGTCACCCCCGCGCGCTCCAGCGCCTCGTTGAGCTCGATCTCCTCGGTGGCCATGGACTTGGACTTGACGGCCATCTTGACGCCACGGTCGCGGCAGAGGCCCAGGATAGTCTCGCGCGCCTCCTCGGCCGTGGCGGCCCAGTGGACGCGCCCGCCGAGCCGCTCCACGTTATCGGCCAGCCGCTCGAGGTAGTGATCCAATTTCTGGAGCGTGGCCTCCTTGATCGCGCGCGCCTGGTCACGGAGGCTCTCGCCCTGGGGGAAGCCGGTGAAGGAATCTTTCCGGAGGCCGATGAATTTGGTCGTGGCGATCGTCAGCGCTTCCTGGAGGAACGTGTCCTTCAGCGCGACACCGGCGCGCTCGGCGAACGGGGTGCTCAGGGTGGGCTCACTCATCGCCCGTCCGACCCCGCGAGTATCTCGGCCAGGTGAAGCGCTTTGATGGGGGAGCCCTTCCGCCCGAGGCCGCCGCTCATCTGCATGAGGCAGCCGGCGTCGCAGGCCACCACGCAGCCGGCGCCGGTCTTCTCGACGCTGGCGATCTTCTTGTTCAGGATGGATGTAGAGACTTCCGGGAGCCGGACCGAGAAGGAACCGCCGAAGCCGCAGCACTCGTCGGCGCCGGGCAGCTCCACCAGCTCGACGCCCGGGAGGCCGCCCAGGAGCGCGCGCGGCGATTGCGACTCCCCAAGGCCGCGGAGCAGGTGGCAGGAGTCGTGGTAGGCCACCCTTCCCCTGAAATCGGTCTCCACGCGCGTGACACCGAGCACCTTGACCAGGAACTGGGAGAACTCGTGGGTGCGTTCCGCCAAGGTCCGGGCCTGGGCGCCGATGGCCGGGTCGTCGCCGACGAGACCCGGGTACTCGTTCTTGATCATCCAGGCGCAGGACCCCGAGGGAACCACGACATGCTCGGAGCCGGAGAACAGCGGGATCATCCGTCGGGCGACCCGCGCCGCCTCCTCGTGGTAGCCCGAGTTGAACAGGGGGAGCCCGCAGCAGGTCTGGCCCCGGGGGAAGTCCACCGCCACGCCGAGGCGGCGGAGGAGCGTGACGATGGCCACTCCGATCTCGGGATAGAAGAGGTCCACCAGGCAAGTGACCAGCAGTGACGCGCGAACCGGGTTCTTCATTCCTCTCCAGGAGGCTAGCGCGGACTATTCATGAACGGCGCGCGTGTGACGGGGCGGGTGGCGCGGCGTGCGGCCCCGCGGGACGGGCGGAGTGGGACCCCCTCGGCCCGTCCGCAGCTCCCTGAGCTGCGTTCGGGCGAGCGGGTGACGGAGCG
>JACPSW010000172.1 GCA_016193045.1 Candidatus Rokuibacteriota bacterium
CAGCCGCCGCCGCTCCAGCCGCCAAACACGGCGCCCGTCGCCGGCGTGGCCGTCAGCGTCACCGCCGTGCCGCTCGCGTAGGGCTCCGAGCAGTCCGTCCCGCAGGTAATCCCCGCCGGGGCGCTCGTGACCGTCCCGCTCGCCGTCCCCGCCTTCACCACCGTGAGGGCAAACTCCTGTGGAGTCGTGCCACAGGCCTCATTGGAATATGGCGAGGCCCCCGCCGTGTTATAGGCGAGGAGGCGATAGCAGTAAGTGGTGGCGGCGCCCAACCCTGGATCAACGTAGGTGATGACGTTGGCCCCGACCGTGGCAATCTCCCCAAATGTCCCGCCCGTCCCTATCTTCCGCTCGATCCTGAAGCCATCCTCGTTGTCAGAGTTGTCCGCCCAGGTCAAGGTCAGCTGGGCGGCGTCTGCCTGCTCATGCCACGTCACGACTGCCATCAGCAGGGCGAGGATCACGAAGAGGGGGCGTGAGGGCCTTTTCGCGGAACCGGGCCGGCAAGGACAGTGAAACATGATGGCCTCCTCTGCGGAAGACCACCATGTTCCCGTGGGGCCTTAGATCTCCCTTCCTTCGGTAGCCTGGCTGTCAGGCGCTCGCCTGACCCGTGGCTTTGCGTCGCCGTCTCGCGGCGGGTTTGCCTTTATCGGGAAGGGGTCTCCGCGTCAGATCGCATCGACTCCGGTCGCTGTTCCAGAGCAACGGGGATGCCAGAGAGAGAATCTCCAGGGGATGGTCAGGCAAATCGAACCGTTGGATGGCGAATGTCGAAATCCTGACGCCGGACCATGGGTGCCAAAGAGTCGGCCACGTAACGTCTCCGGCGTCAGGCCCGTCGCGAAGATGCCATGTTCTAGAGATGACAGCCGAGCGGAAGATTTTTCTTGCCACGCCGATCACGTATTTGGCATCGGCCCGCGACAGCGCCTGGAGCCGCTCGGCCGTCACCGACAGCACGCGCCGGGAGAGGGGGCGCAGCTCGGGGCGGTCCACGACGCGTCCAGGGTCTTCGCAGAGGCCAATGTGGGAGAAGCGGGGAAGATCATTGAGTTCGCCCGTTCTCCAATGGCCTAATCCGATCTATTCACGAACACGTCTTCCGCGTCCGTGCGGCCCCCTCACCCTGACCCTCTCCCCCTCCGGGGGCGAGGGGACCGAGGCGACGGTGGGGAACGCGTTCAGAGGTGTCCTTGACTTCTTGTGGGCTGGCGATATGATAGAAATTGATTAATCGAAATTCTTACGGAGGAGCGGAGCAATCGCCCAGCGGAGTCTGGTGACCACCGTCCCGGCTTACGTCGCACGCACGCAGCTCGGCTCGCTGCTGAAGCAGATCGCCCAGCGGAAGGCTCGCTTTGTCATCACGAAGAGCGGGAAGCCCGCGGCGGTCCTTCTGAGCGCGTCGGACTTCGATGACATGCTGGAGGAGCTCGATCCGGAGTTCCAGAAGAGCCTCAAGCTCGCGGCGAAGGAGTACCGGAGTGGCAAGGCCATCAGTCTCCAGGATTACCTCAAGCGGAGGCTTGCAGCGCGCCGGGCCGGCTAGGGTATGCCGGCCCGCTTTACAGTCCGGGTCACCCCGAGCTTTCAGCGCGACCTGGAAGCCCTTCCGGTTTCTGTCCAAGAGAAGGTACTTGAAGCGGTCAAGCGCCTGGAGACGAACCCCTTCGGTTCACCGCCCAAGATCAAGAAGCTCAAGGGCAAGGGCGTCGGTCAGTGGCGGCTGGAAGTCTGGCCCTACCGCGTGCGCTATGACGTCATCAAGCAGGAAGTTGCGCTCTACCGGGTCCGGCACCGCAGGGACATCTACCGGGAATGATCTCGCCACGCAAGCGGTTCCCGGAACGAACTCGGCCTGCTGCCTAGCGGACGGGCTCAATCCAGTGGAGGAGGGAAGCTGGCGAGCTGAGAGTGACCTTGGATACAGTCATTATTCTAGCCCACGAGGGCGAGGGCCGTGTCCTCGTCGGTGACCAGGACGTTCAGGAAGCGGCCGGCGAGCGCGCCGCGGATCGCCCCCACCTTCGGCCGCCCGCCGGCCACGCCGATCACGTATTTGGCCTCGGCCCGCGACAGCGCCTGGAGCCGGTCGGCCGTGACCGACAGCACGCGGCGGGAGAGGGGGCGCAGCTCGGGGCGATCCACGACCTTTCCCCCCGCGTCGAACGGCTGGTAGTTGACCTCCCCCACTACGCCGAGCCGGCGGAGCGTCCTGACGCTCACCCCGTAGGCCTCGGCCAGCGAGCAGAAGCCCGGGGTGCCCTCGCCGATGAATCCGATCCCCACGAGCGCCACGTCCACACTCTGGGCCCCCTCGTAGATCTTCCGGACCTCGGGATCGCGGAGCAGCCGCCGCCGCTCCCGCTCGATCTGGGAGAGGGACGCGAGGTGCTGGACGGGGAGCGCGTAGGCCGCCACGTGGGGGCGGTACTTGGCGGCCATCATGCCCACCAGGGTGTTGGGCGAGAGATCCACCAGCCGGAGCGTGCTCTCCCCCGAGAGGGGATAGAGCGTCAGGTCGCGGAAGCGGCGCTCCTTGAGATGGTGGATGGTGTGGTAGAGGGTGAAGCCGCAGGAAAGCCCCACCCGGAGGCCGCTCGAGGCCACCTTCTCGAAGTAGGCCGCCGCAGCCGCCCCCAGCGCGTCCTTGACGTCACCCCGGCCGCTGGTCGGGACCACGACGGCGTCGCGGAGCCCGAAGCGCCCGACGAGGGTGGCCGCCAGCCGAGGGTTCTGGGGGAGGTCCAGCTCGACGCGGATCAGGCCCTCCTCGAAGGCCCGCTTGAGGAGGCGGGAGACCTTCGACGTCGAGATCCCCAGGGCCCGCGCAATCTCGTTCTGGGGCTTCTGCTGGCGGTAGTGAAGCTCCAGGCACTGGACCATCTGCCTGAGCTCCCGGGCGCTGCCGAGGTCGCCGGAGACGCGGGGTGAAAGAAATTTCATAGTCTAAAATTTCTTGCTTGACACCCCGATTGTAGCCCATTAGGCTAGGGTTCGGAAGCGCCATTTTCATCCCCCCAAAGGAGGCCTCCATGGCGAACCAGAAGCGGTACGGTCCGGGCAACGGCAAGGGCCGGTTGAGCCTCGGCGACTACCACCAGTCCAAGGACAACCTCGCCGACCTTCCCCAGACGACCGCCGAGAAGATCCCCGTCACCAATACCCCGAACATCTTCTCCTACCGCGCCCACGTCTTCGCCAAGAAGCCGGAGCTGGTCCGGCGCTTCGTGAAGGCCACGAAGGCCGACGTGGGCGGGGTCGGCGGCCATGTCGTGGCAGCGGAGGAAGTGAAGTCCGCCATCGGGAAGTTCGTCCTCGACAATAACCTGTTCCAGGGCCAGCCGATCTTCACGTCGCTCATGGTGACCCACACCGGGGACGACGTCGCGGTCACGGGAATCATGACCGAGCGCACCCCGATGTCGGTGGTGGACGAGCTGATGTGGGACGCCCTGAAGCTCGGGGCCGACAAGGCCACCGAGCTGGGCCTGTATGGACCCGGGCAAGATCTCGTGGCCGACGCGTTCACCGGCAACCTCAGAGGAACGGGGCCCGCCACCATCGCGCTGCCGCTGCCGCTCAGGTCGGATAATCCGTCCCAGACGGTCCTCCTCTCGTTCGCCGACAAGACCGAGCCGATGGCGTTCAACTACTACGCCACGGGCGCTTACCTCCTGCCGCGCTTCAACACCGGCCTCGTGATCGCCCACTCCAAGATGAAGCGCGGCTACCTGATGGACATCGTGGACCTCGACACCAAGGCGCAGGCCATCGAGGCCGGCGCCCACCCGCGCGACCAGAAGGCGCTCGACGGCAAGATGGAGGAGCTGGCCAAGGGGCTCCAGGAGAAGGTCGTCACCCTCCGCGCCCCCGAGGATCTCTACGACATCGAGGGGCTCTGCCGCTCGTCCCGCTACGTGGTCGCGCGCATCTGGAGCCGCAACGAGAAGGGCGAGCGCGCCGAGCTGGGCTACATCTGCTCGGCGGAGCGCCTGCACAACATCAAGACGAAGAAGGGCTTCAGCTACGGGGGAAAGGACGACCCTGTCCTCCTCGCCTTCGCCCAGGGCGACTGGCCGGCGCCGGGGGAGATCACCTCGCCCTGGGCCGCGTGCCCCATGGTGGCGGGCGACTGCCGCGGCAGCCACCACCTCCACATCCTGCCGGTCCCCATCAACTGGCAGACCTCCTACTGGTCGGGCCCCATCCTGGCCTGCGTCACGCTCTCGGTGAACATCCACAGCGGCCGCATCGGGGCGGTCTCCGACCAGTTCGCCCTCGGCACGCCGTGGGACTACGTGCGGCAGCGCGCCTCGGAGCTGGCCGTCCAGTTCCGCACCGCCCACGGGATCAAGCAGCCGGCGACCCTGCACGAGGACGAGCTGGAGTACCAGGAAGGATGGAAGGAGCGCCGCGGGCGGCTCGAGAAGCAGTTCGAGCTGAAGCCGCCGCTCGTCTGGAACGGCGAAGGCGCGACCAAGGCGAAAGCCTTCGTCAAGTAGCGGTGTGGGGAGAAACGGCCACCGGACCTTTGCCGATGGCCGTTTTTTTATGCGCGCCGTTGACAACATAGAAGGGCGATGCTACCGTAACGTTTGATCACAAAAGGACTTTAGGCGCCTCCCCCACATGGCCAAACTCCACCTGATCACGTACGGCTGCCAGATGAACGAGTACGACTCGGAGCGGGTGGCCGGGCTGCTCGGGCAGCAGCAGTACGAGCTCACCGACCGCGAGGACGAGGCCGACCTCATCCTCATCAACACGTGCGCGATCCGCGAGAAGGCGGAGGACAAGGTCTTCTCGAGGCTCGGCCAGCTCCGGGGGCTCAAGCAGAAGAACCCGGGCCTCGTCATCGGGGTCATGGGCTGCATGGCCCAGCTCCAGCAGTCGGCCATTCTCGAGCGGGCGCCGGCGGTGGACCTGGTGTTCGGCTCGCCGGCGATCTCCCGGGTGGGGGAGCTGGTGGAGCGGGCCCGGCGCGAGCGCCGGCCGGTCCTCGAGACG
>JACPSW010000167.1 GCA_016193045.1 Candidatus Rokuibacteriota bacterium
CCAAGTGGTGGACACGGTCGGGATCCCCGTGATCGCCGCGGGCGGCATCGCCGATGGCCGTGGCTTGGTGGCCGCCCTCGCCCTCGGCGCCAGCGGGATCCTGATGGGGACCCGCTTCATCGCCACGCGCGAATCGATGGCGGCCGAGATGTACAAGAAGGCCTTGCTCGAGAGATCGGGAGATGCCACCACGCTCACGGACGCCTTCAGCGGGCGCTACGCCAGAGCGCTCAAGAACGCGTTCACTCAGAGGTATGCGAGGTCCGGGGCCCCGGTGCTTCCGTTCCTCTGGCAGGGGAGCGCCGCCAACGACATCTACGTCGAAGCGGCCAAGCAGGCGAATCCCGACTATTTCCCGATGTGGGCCGGCCAGAGCGTGGGGCTGATCCACAACCTGCCGGGCGCCGCCGAGATCGTCGAGTCGGTCGTCCGGGAGGCGCGGCAGCTTCTCCTGGAGCGACTTCCCCGGACGGTCAGGCTCGCATGAAGGGACCCCTTCGCGCCTTCGGGCTCGCGCTCCTCGCGGCGGCGCTCGCCGCCGGCTGCATCGCGCGGGCACCAAAGCCGCGAGGAGAACCGGCCGCGGGGCCGGTCCTCGAGCGGGAGCAGGTCGCCGCCCTCCTGAGCGAGACGCTCCGGGCGCAAGCCAAGGGCGATCTCCCCTCCGCCACCGGGGCGGCGCGGCGGGCGCTCGCGGGGGCGCGGCGCAGCGGCTGGAGCGATCTGGCCGCCGACGCCCACTTCCTCCTCGGCGAGATCTTCGGCCGGGAGGCCCTGCCCCGCCAGTCCGCCGAGGCCTTTGCCCAGGCCTACGATTGGAGCCGCCGGGCGAACGACCGGCCGCGCGGCATCCGCGCGCTCAACGCCCTGGCCAACGTTCTCCTGGATGTCGGCGACTACGACCGCGCCTTCGAGGCCTCGTCCCAGGCGCTCCGGCTGGCCCGAAGCACCGGCGACCTCCGGGCCCAGAGCACGGCCCTCAACAACATCGGCGAGACCCACCGCTTCGGGGGCCGCTACGCCGCGGGGATGGATGCCTACAAGGAGGCGCTGACCCTCGCCCAGCGGGCCGGGACCTCCCAGGACGTCCTCGTCATTCTGGAGAACATGGCGAGCACGGCTCGCCGCCAGGGACAGCTCGAGGAGGCGGCGGAGCGCTATGACGAGGCGATCGCCCTGGCCCGACGTTCAGGAACCCCCGAGCAGGTCGCCAACCTGCTGAACACGTTCACCGGAGTCCGCCTCGTCCAGCAGCGGCCCGCCGACGCATGGCTGCTGGCGCGGGAAGCCGTGGATCTCAGCCGCAGCGAGAACCTGAAGCGCCCGCTGCCCCGGGCGATCCAGAACGAGGGGCTCGCCGCCTGGGCGATGGGCGACCGGGAGACCGCCCGGCGCGCCCTGACCGAGGCGGCCCGGCTCGCGGGGGAGATGGACGACCGGCAGGTCCTGGCGTATTCTCACTGGCACCTGGGCCGCCTGGCGCTGGAGAGCGGAGACCGCGACGTCGCCCTCGCGGCGCTGGACCAAGCCCTCAGGCTCTTCCGGGGCCTCCGCCTCGCCGAGGAGACCCGCCGGGTCGAAGCGGAAATCCGTGCCGCCAAAGGAGACCAACCGTGAAGCTCGACATCGGCATGCTCACCCACGACCCCAAGGGAATCGGCGACTACGCGCGCAAGGTGGAGGCCATGGGCTTCGACTGCCTCTGGTCGTCGGAGACCCAGCACGACCCCTTCCTCCCCCTCGCCGTGGCGGCCAGCACCACCGCCCGGGTCAAGCTCGGCACCGCCATCGCCGTGGCGTTCCCGCGGAGCCCGATGATCCTCGCCCACATCGCCTGGGACCTCCAGGCCGCCTCTGACGGGCGGTTCATCCTGGGGCTCGGCACCCAGGTCAAGGGCCACAACGAGCGGCGCTTCTCCGTGAAGTGGGAGGCCCCGGGCCCTCGGATCCGCGAGGTGGTCCTGGCGCTCCGCGCGATCTGGGACTGCTGGCAGAACGGGAC
The DNA here is from genome assembly GCA_016193045.1 of Candidatus Rokuibacteriota bacterium. GTDB lineage: Bacteria > Methylomirabilota > Methylomirabilia > Rokubacteriales > CSP1-6 > CSP1-6. The sequence continues at coordinate 2,003 of JACPSW010000167.1, forward strand.
CAAGCTCGACTTCCGGGGGCAGTTCTACCGCTTCGACCTGATGACCCCCTTCTTCAACCCCGGCCCCATCAAGCACCCGAAGGTTCCCGTCTACATCGCCGGCGTCAACCAGTACATCTGCCGGGTCGCCGGCGAAGTCTGCGACGGCCTTCACGTCCACCCCTTCAACAGTCCCAAGTACCTCCGGGAGTTCGTGCACCCGGCCGTCGAGGAGGGGCGCCAGAAGTCAGGACGGAAGCGGAGCGACTTCACCTACGCCACCTTCGTCTTCGTCGTGCTCGGCGACACGGACAAGGAGCTGGCCGAGACCCGCCAGACGGTGAAGCAGCAGATCGCCTTCTACGCCTCCACCCGGACCTACGAGCCCGTGCTGGCCGCCCACGGCTGGCAGGACCTCACGCCGAAACTGCACCGCAAGTCGATCGAGGGCGACTGGCAGGGCATGGCCGACCTGATCACCGACGAGATGGTGGAGACGTACGCGGTGACGGGAAGCTATTCCAATATCGCCCAGAGGATCAAGGAGCGCTACGCGGGGCTCCTCGACCGCGTGGGCCTCTACCAGCCCTGGCAGCCGGGCCTGACCGATCCTCGCTGGCCCGCCCTCGTCAAGGCCTTCAACGGGTGAATCCCATGGGCATTCAATTGTCGGACGAGATCAAGGCGCTGTTCCGGGGTCCCAATTTCGCCCACCTCGCCACCCTCATGGCGGACGGCTCGCCGCAAGCGGCGCCCGTCTGGGTCGATCTGGAGGGGGACCATATTCTCGTCGGCACCGGCGAGGGGACTCTGAAGGCCAGGAACACCCGCCGCGATCCTCGCGTGGCGATTTCCATCGTCGCGCAGGAGAACCCGTACCTGGAAGCCCAGATTCGCGGACGCGTGGTGGAGCGCCGCCACGAGGGAACCCTGGAGCACATGGACCGGGTGTCGCATCGGTATACCGGCAGGCCGTTCCCGTGGCGAGATGCGGCGGGGCGAGTCACGCTCGTGATCGAACCGGAGCGCGCCCGGTACGTCGCGCTCCCGTCCACCCACGCCCCCGCCTGAAGGCAGCGAGCCCTTTCCCGCCAAGGAAAGCAAGTGACCCGGTGGGTTTCACTCGTCGCGTCCATTGGGCTCTTGCTGGCCCCGCCGGGCGGCGATGGCATGCTAGAATGGGCTGAGCGTGGAGGGCAGATGGGGACCTTTCAGGTAGAGGTCACCGTAAGAAATCTCCAGGACCCGGGCCGCACTCGAACCCTGTCACTTTTGGTGGACACCGGCGCCACCTACACGACGCTTCCGCGAGATGTGGTGGAGGCCGTGGGGTGCGAGCCTATCGGCAAGCGACGCGTTCTGCTGGCCAACGGTCGCGAGGAAGAGTGGGCTGTCGGCGCGGTCTCATTGACGCTCGAGGGACAACAACTCCCGACGGTCTGCCTCATCGGTCCCAACGGTGGTCCCGCCCTCCTGGGCGCGGTGACCCTGGAGGAGTTCGCCCTGAGCGTCGCCCCGGTGGCAAAGCGCCTCATCCCGGTCCGAAGCTACCTCACCTAGCCTGCATTATTCACGAACCATGGTCGAGTGTAGCGGGCGGGGCCTGTCGCAGGGCGCAACCCCCGTGGGTCCGGCTCCGTCACCCTGTACCCTTGAGATGGAATCGGACACCTGTGTACCCTTGAGATGGAATCGGACACCTCGCGGGGAGCGCCGACGTCACCCAGTGCTCCGAGCACCCCG
>JACPSW010000163.1 GCA_016193045.1 Candidatus Rokuibacteriota bacterium
GTCCATGTAGCTGTAGTTGGCGGAGTTCTTCGGCAGGTACTGGTAGGCGAACTCGTGGTCTTTGGTCGCGGCCGCCCCGTACCAGGCCTTCAGCAGGCTCACGAAGAACTTCGGCTTGTTCACCCAGTAGCCGGTCTTCGGCGTCTCCTTCTCCAGATACGCGGCCAGCGTGGGGTGATCCTTCCTGGTGGGCATGCCGAGGTAGCCCGGCAGGATGTGGAAGAGCATCGCCATGTCGGTCGAGCCCTGGACGTTGGCGAGCCCGCGGAGGGCGTTGACGCCGCCGCCGGCCACGCCGATGTTGCCGAGCAGGAGCTGGAGGATCGCGGCGGTCCGGATGAGCTGCGTCGCCTTGGAGTGCTGGGTCCAGCCCATGGCGTACATGATGGTGCCGGCCTTGCCGGGGGCGCCGGTCTTGGCGAAGGTCCCGGCCACCTTGAGGAACTCCTCCTTCGGCGTCCCGCAGACCCGCTCGACCATCTCGGGCGTGTAGCGGGCGAAGTGGCGGCGGAGGTGCTGGAAGACCGTGTGCGAGTCCTTGAGGCTCTTGTCCTGCTTGGGACTCCCGTCGGCCTCCGCCTGGAATTTCCAGGTCGCGCGGTCGTACGTCTTCTTCTCCGGGTCCCAGCCCGAGAAGTAGCCGTCCTTGAAGCCGAAGGCCGGATCCAGGAGGAACGGCGCGTTGGTGTACTCGGCCACGTACTCCCGGTGAAAGAGGTTGTTCGCCAGGATGTGGTTGATCATCCCCCCCAGGAAGACGATGTCCGTCCCCGAGCGGAGGGGCGCGTAGAGGTCCGCCAGCGCGGAGGTGCGCGAGAAGCGCGGGTCCACGCTGATCAGCGTCGCGCCCCGCTCCCTGGCGGCCTCCACCCACTTGAAGGCGATGGGATGGTTCTCCGCCGCGTTGGAGCCCATGATGAGGATCGCGTCGGCGTTCTTGACGTCGATCCAGTGATTGGTCATCGCCCCCCGCCCGAAGCTCGTGCCCAGTCCGGGCACCGTGGGGGAGTGTCAGACCCGGGCCTGGTGCTCCAGCCAGACGACGCCGAGCCCCCGCATGAGCTTCGTCAGGAGGTAGCACTCCTCGTTGGCGATGACGGCGGAGCCGAGGGCGGCGATCGCCTCGGTCCGGTTCACGGTGACGCCGTCCTCGGTCTCCGTGAAGGCGGCGTCGCGGGTGGCCTTGATCCGCTGGGCGATCTCGGCCATCGCCCAGTCGAGCGGCTTTTCCTGCCACTCGGTGGCGCCCGGCGCCCGGTAGAGCGCCCGGGTGAGCCGCTTCGGGTGATCGAGCGCCTGGATGTAGGCCTGGGCCTTGGAGCAGAGGGTGCCGCGGTTGATGGGATGCTCCGGGTCCCCCTGGATGGCGACCACCTTGCCGTCGGCCACCGAGGCGACGATCCCGCACCCGACCGCGCAGTAGTAGCAGAGCGAGGGGACCTCCTTCGCTCCCTTGGTTTTCAGCTCCCGCGCCGCTACCTCTGACGGGAAGGCCTCTATCCCGGCCGCGCCGGCGAGGCCCGCTCCGGCTCCCACGCCCTTCAGGAAATCACGCCGTGTCACCGTCATGGCTGATCCTCCTCAGAGGCTGTTCGTCGAGGCCGCGAGGCTCCCTTAAGATCATTTATTTTTCCATTCCGCCACTTTTAACGTCCATGGGGCGATCAACCCAATTTGGTAAGGCGAACGGCTTGCGGCATAGGACTGCTCTCCAGGGGCGCCGCTGCCTCACCAGCGGAAATGGTGACCCACCGGCCAGCCCCCGGGTGCCCGGTCAGCCGAACGATCGCGGCTCTAACCGGCGAAAATCACAAGGGTTTCTGAAAGCCCGAGGGCCCACCCCTCTGGCATGGCCTTTGCCGCTCATGTTAAGCGAGGTTAATGACGGCCATGACCGATGTCCCGCTTTCCTTCCTCGAATGCCTGGAAGCCCTCTATCGTCTGGCCCAGGACGGAGGCCCGGTCTCCCTCGATTCCCTCGGGAAGCGGCTTGGGCTCAACAAGGCCCTGGTCAGCGAAAGGATCCTGGGCCTTCAGGGGATGGGGCTAGTCGAGACGAAACCCTCCGACCGTGTCCTGCTCACCACCGAGGGACGGCGGATCGCCGTCGGCCTGGTGAGGAAGCACCGCCTCCTGGAGCGGTTTCTCATCGACGTTCTGGAGCTTTCCTGGGAGGAAGTCCACGGAGAAGCCTCCCGCCTCACGCCGGCCCTCTCGGATCACGTGGGAGACCGGCTCGCGAAGTGGCTCGGAAACCCCGAGACCTGCCCCCACGGCAATCCGATTCCCTCCACCGACGGCGTGCTCCGAGCCGAGGCGGCCGTCCCGCTCCACCGCCTGAAACCGGGAGCGAGCGGGATCATCTCGAGGATCGAGAAAGAGGAGCCGGAGCTCCTGAAGTACCTCGCCGCCCTGGGCCTGCTCCCCCGGACAAAGGTCGAGGTCGAAGAGGTCGCGCCGCTCGGCGGGCCGATCCTGATCCGCGTCGGAGCCTCGCGGTACGCCCTGGGACGCAAGGTGGCCGCGAAGATCCTGGTCAAGGAGACCTGAGTGGCGCTCGGCTGTCACAGCGGCATCGCGCGGTGGAAGGAGCGGCTTCCGACCACGCTCGCCCTGGCCGGAAATCCCAACGTGGGGAAATCCAGCGTCTTCAACTGGCTCACGGGCATGGGGGTCACGACGGCCAACTACCCGGGAAAGACGGTGGAGGTCAACCTGGCCACCACGCACTTCAAAGACCGCGAGATCGGAATCATGGATCTGCCGGGAACCTACGCCCTCGGCGGGGTCTCGGAGGACCAGTGGGTCGCGCGTCAGGCGCTCCTGGACGCTGACCCGGATGCCGTCCTCGTGATCGTGGACGCGACGCGCCTCGAGCGGAACCTCTACCTCCCGCTCCAGCTCCTGGATTTGGGGCTTCCCGTGGTCGTGGCATTGAACTTGATCGATGAGGCGTGGCGCCGCGGCCTCAGGATCGACCATCACCGCCTGTCGAGACTCCTCGGCGTCCCCGTCGTCCCGACGGTCGCCATCAGGGGGCAGGGGCTCGACCAACTCGTAGAGATGGGGTGCAAGACGGCCCAGTCGCCCCGCCTCCCGCCGGCGGCGCCCCGGTACGGCATGGATGTAGAGGACGCCATCGGGGGGCTGAGCGATCTGCTCGCCAAGGAGGGGATCGCCCTTCCCCATGGGCTTCCCCCTCGCGCCGTCGCGATGCTCCTGCTGGAGGAGGACGAAGAGTTCCTCGCGTGGGCCCGCGCCCTTCCCGAGGGAGAGCGAATCCTGGCCAAGGTCGCTGAAGCCGCCTCCTCCATCGCCGAGAGCCACGGCGAGGCCGCGCCCCTCTGGATCGCCCGGGAGCGCCACGGGCTGGCCGGCGCCATCGCGGCCCAGGTCCAGCGGAGAGTGCACGCTCCGTCGAAAGCCCAGGATCGACTCTGGCGCCTCACGACCGCGCCCGCAACCGGCTACCCGCTCCTGGTCCTGACCCTGGCCGGCCTCTTCGCGTTCCTCTTCTTCGTGGGAAACTTCCTGTCCGATCTCCTGGGCGGCGTCTGGCAGGCCTACGCCTCCCCGCTCATCCGGTCCGTTGTCCAGCTCGCCGCCGGTGAGGGCATCCTCGCCAAGACTCTCCTCTGGGGCCTCGACGCGGGGATCAACGCGGCGCTCTCGGTGGGCATTCCCTACGTCCTCACGTTCTACTTCCTGCTCTCGATCCTGGAGGACACCGGCTATCTGAACTCCATCGCCTTCCTCACCGACCCGTTCATGCACAAGCTGGGGCTCCACGGGCGAGCGGCCATCCCGCTGGTCGCGGGAGCCGGGTGCAACGTCCCCGCGATCATGGGGATCCGGGTGCTGACCACCATGCGGGAGCGCATCCTGGCCAGCACGCTCGTCTGCCTGATGCCCTGCAGCGCCCGGACGGCCGTGATCGCGGGCGCCGTCTCGAAATACGTCGGCTGGGGGCCCGCCGTCGGGATCTACCTGATCGTGGCAGGGATCGCCTTCTTCGCGGGCTGGGGGCTGAACCGGGCCCTGCCGGGCCACTCGGCGGGGCTCGTCATGGAGATGTTCCCGTTCCGCCCCCCATCGCTCTCGAAGATGCTCCGGTGCACCTGGTGCCGCTTCAGGGACTTCCTCTTTGTGGCCACCCCCGTGGTCCTCGCCGGGTCCTTCGTCCTCGGGGCGATCTACGAGACGGGCCTCCTCTGGGCCTTCACGACGCCGCTCGCGCCCGTGGTCGAAGGGTGGCTCGGGCTGCCGTCCGTCGCGGGCCTGACCCTGGTCTTCGCCGTCCTCAGGAAGGAATTGGCCCTTCAGCTCCTGGTGGCGCTCGCCATCGCGAAGTACGGGGCCGGGGTGACGGATCTCCTCCAGTTCATGGACCGGGGCCAGATCTTCACCTACACCCTGGTCAACACCCTCTACATCCCCTGCATCGCCACCGTGGCCGTCCTGGCGAAGGAGCTGGGCTGGCGGCGGGCCCTCGGGATCTCGGCCTTCACGATCCTCCTGGCGCTCGCCGCCGGCGGGATCGTCCACCGGCTCATCGCCTAGCCCGCATCATTCGCGAAGCAGCGTCGAGTGTAGCGGGCGGGGCCTGTCGCAGGGCGCAGCCCCCGTGGGTCCGGCTCCGTCACCCACTCGCCCGAACGCCGCGCTGCGCGCGGCGGACGGGACGAGGGGGGCCCACTGCGCGCGGCCCCGTGGGGGCTGCAC
>JACPSW010000164.1 GCA_016193045.1 Candidatus Rokuibacteriota bacterium
GGATGAGGAATTTCTCCCGGGTGGTCGGCTTCACCGCGCTGGCCATCGGGATCATCCTGATCTGGCTGATCGTGGCCACGGCCCTCCGATGAGCATCCACGGGCCGATAACCGTCGCATCCCGGCGTTCTCGGTCGTCGCCGGTCCTCACCGTACAACCGCGTACGCCTCCGGCCGGCTCCTCCCTCGGGCCTTGGGCTGCTCGGTTCTCGGCCCGTGGGGCCCCGCCGTGCGGGGCGAGCGAAACCAGAAAATCCCCAGCGGGCGAGGCGAGCCGATGAACGACCATCCGAAACGGCGCTGGTGGCGGGGACGCGGCCTCCTGGTTCCGCTCGCCATCGCCCTCGTGGTGGGCGGCGCCGCGCTGGTCGGCCTCTGGGAGATGAGCACGAGCCCGCTGCTCTGCAACTCCTGCCACATCATGAAGCCCTACGTCGAGGCGTGGAAGACCTCCAAGCATAGCAACGTGACGTGCGTCCAGTGCCACTACCCGCCCGGCTTTCGCGACACGATCTGGGTCAAGTACCAGGCGCTCGCCCAGGTGGTGAAGTGGGCCACCCAGACCTACAGCTCGAAGCCGTTCGCCGAGGTGGAGGACGCCAGCTGCCTCCGCTCCGGCTGCCACGAGCGGCGCCTACTCGACGGCAAGGTCGTCTTCAAGCGGGACATCATCTTCGACCACCGCCCGCATCTCGAGGAGGTGCGGCGGGGCCGGCAGCTCCGCTGCACGAGTTGCCACTCGCAGATCGTCGTGGGCACCCACATCGAGGTCACCGAATCCACCTGCTTCCTCTGCCACTTCAAGGGCATGAAGACCGGGCGGGAGCTCACCCCCATCGCCGGCTGCACCGGGTGCCACCAGCCGCCCAAGGGCGACATCCTGGTGGGGTCGATCCGGTTCAACCACGCCGACGTGATGCGCCGCGGCGTCGCCTGCCAGAAATGCCACCTCAACGTCGTCCAAGGCGAGGGCGAGGCGCCGCGCGAGCGCTGCTTCACCTGTCACAATCAGCCGGAGAAGCTCCAGCGCTACCCGGACACCCCCTTCATTCACGACTTCCACGTGGCCGGGCACAACATCGAGTGCGCGCGGTGCCACACGGAGATCCGGCACCGGCTGCCGCCGCCGATCGGCCTGCCGACGGCCGGCGAGGGCGGGAGCCCCCCTCGCACATGACCCTTCTGCTCCGGCTCCTTGTCCTCGTGGGGGTGACGCTCGCTGGCGCCGCGGCGCCCGCTCTCGCCCAGCGCCCGCCCGCGCCGCACGCCCCCGCTCCCCTCAGGCCCGAGCTGCCGCCGGAGCCGGCGAAGCCCCACCGGACGGGCGAGCTCGAGTGCCGGAACTGCCACGAGGCGAAGCACCAGGGCGTCCTCCGCATGTACCTCGGGATGGGTGGGCGCGGGACCGCCATGATCCCGAGCCACATGTTCCAGGTTCGCGTCGAGTGCGTGGCCTGCCACATCCTCCCCAAGGAGGCCAAGGGCGCCGCGGCCATCGTGGGCCAGACGTTCAGGCCCAGCGAGCAGGCGTGCCTCGGCTGCCACGGCGAAAAGTACCGCGGGATGCTGGCGCGCTGGGCGACGACGCTGAACCAGATAGGCGAGACGGTGGCCCTGAAGCTCGCGGCCGCGCGCGTGGTCCTCGCGGGCGCCGACCCGAAGAATCCCAAGCACGCGCGCGCCCGCGAATTCGTGGAGGACGCCGACTTCAACGCCCGGTTCGTTTCGCTCGGGAAGGGGGTGCACAACGTCTTCTACGCCGCGGATCTGCTCAAGCTCGCCAACGGCTGGCTCGATGAGGCGTTCGCGCTGCTCGGCAAGGCGCCGCCCAAGATCGACGACGCCCTGGTGCGGGGGGGGTACTGCGGCGTCCTCTGCCACGAGCAGGCCGGCGTGAAGCAGCTCGAGACGGTCACGTTCGCGAAGCGGAAGATCCCGCACGTCCGCCACGTGAGCGAGTTCGGCGCGGTGTGCACCGCGTGCCATTCGGCCGAGGTTCACAAGGCCGTCACGGCCACTGCCGCCACCTGCGCCGCCTGCCATCACAACCCCATGAACGACCGGTGCGAGTCGTGCCACCGCTCCCAGAGCGTCTTCTACCGCGGGCAAGTCAAGACCACCCTGGCCAAGGTCGAGCCCAACGTCATGGTCGACGCGGTGGGCTGCACGGGGTGCCACGACTGGACGCAGAAGCATTCCCGCCAGGCCGTCGGCCAGAAGTGCGTCGGCTGCCACGATGCGGCCTACGTCTCCTTCGCAACGGAGTGGACGGCCGGGCTCGACGAGCAGGCGACACGAGCCGCCGCCGCCCTCAAGCGGGCGGAGGCCGCGCTCTCGGCCGCGCGGCGCGCCGGCCGTGGGTCGCCGGGGGCCGACCTCCTGGTCAAGGAGGCGCGGGACGCGCTGGCGCTGGTGAAAACCGCGCGGGGCGTTCACAATCCCTCCGCCGCCGAGGCGCTCCTCGAGGCCGCGCGCCTCAAGGCCGAGGAAGCGCTCGCCCAGACCGGGGTTCGCTGAGCCCATGGCGCGATCCCGCCGAGCTGCGGAGCCCGAGATTTTCCCGCGCGACTGGTGGGTCGCCGCCCTCTCGGCCATCGGCGTCATCGTCGCGGGCTACCTGGCAGTCAACAAGTGGAGCGGCGGTACCGCGCTCTTCTGCACCGCGGGCAGCGGCTGCGACATCGTCCAGGCCAGCCGCTACGCGGTCTTTCTCGGTCTCCCGACGGCGGCCTGGGGCGCCGGGCTCTACGCCGCGGCCGGCGCGCTGGCGCTCCTGGGACTCCCCCCGCGGCGCTGGCTCGCCGCCTTCCTCCTGGCCGTCGCGGGGGCGTCGTTCTCGCTCTACCTGACCTACCTCTCGATCTTCGACATCGGCGCGACGTGCGCGTACTGCCTCGCCTCGGCGGGGGTGGCGCTCGGGCTCGTCGGCCTCCTGCTTTGGCGGCGTCCCGCGGCCAAGGGCCAGCGATCACCGGTTCGGCCGCAGCGCGTCGTCGCCCTCGGAGCCCTCACGGCCGTGGCGACGGTGGTCTTCGGCGCCGGGGTGTTCGCAACGCTCGAGCCGAAGGAGGCCGCCACCTACCAGGAGGCGCTCGCCCGCCACCTCAAGGCGAGCGGCGCCGTCTTCTACGGCGCCTACTGGTGACCCGCGTGCAAGGAGCAAAAGGCCCGGTTCGGGCCTTCCGCGGAGCTCCTGCCGTACGTCGAGTGCGACCCGAAAGGGATCGGGGCCCGGCCGGACCTCTGCCAACGCATCGGCGTGAGGGCCTATCCGACGTGGATCGTCGGTGACGGCCGCTACGAGGGGGTGTTGACGCTCGACCGGCTCGCGGAAGCCTCGCGTTTCCAGGGGCCGAAGCGCTGATGCAAACGGCTTCAGCCGCGGCGGACCCACACCGAGCAGCTTCAGATCCCGTTCCCCGACGGGACGACGGCGGCGGAGATCGAGGCCACGCTCACCTACCACCACCGGCCGGGGGAGGAGTTCATCATCCACCGGACGATCAGGAAGCTGACGTTCAAGAAGTAGCGGATTCGGTGGGCTAGCCCCAATCCGAAATAATGCCGGGCGTTTCTGGACAGGGCCGCGGGTCCTGCCGCCGCGAACAGCCCCACGGTGCTCGCTCCCGCAAGCAACAGGCTCTTTCCTCCCCCGAAACGTCCCCCATTCCTATGCAGTCGTCTTTGAGGCGGTCCGCTCCGCGCCGTGGGGCGCCCCGTTCGCCGCGTCACCCGCGGCCCTCGACCCCCTGCGACACGGAGTATTTCGTCGGATCAAGGCTAGGCCTGGCCGCTCGAGAGGATGAGGTACCGGAGGGCGAAGCCTCCCACGAGCAGGAGGAGCGCCGTGGCCAGCTCCGGACCCCGCCCCCGCCAGAA
>JACPSW010000005.1 GCA_016193045.1 Candidatus Rokuibacteriota bacterium
GCCTTTCCAGCGCTCCGGAGACGCGCGTCCGGCGCGGCCGGAGGAGCCGAGTCCGCTCCGCTTCGTCTCCTGCGGCCGGCCGCTGTCCGGCCACGAGGTCCGCATCGTGGATGCGGCGGGCCGGCTTGCGGCGGAACGGGCGCAAGGGCGGATCGAGTTCAGGGGGCCCTCGGTGACGGCGGGATACTTCAAGAACCCGGCGGCCACGCGCGCCGCTCTTGGGGACGGCTGGATGGACTCCGGCGATCTCGGCTACTGGGCCGACGGGGAGCTCTTCATCACCGGCCGGCAGAAAGACGTGATCATCAAGGCCGGCCGGAACCTCTACCCTCAAGAGGTGGAGGAGGTGGCGGGCGACGTGCCGGGAATCCGGAAGGGGTGCGTGGCCGCCTTCGGCGTCCCCGATCCAGAGATCGGGACCGAACGGCTGGTGGTGGTCGCCGAGAGCCGCGAGACGGCCCCCGAGCCCCGGGAGCGACTGCGGGCCGCCGTCGTCGATCGCGTCGTCAGCGCGCTGGGCATTCCCCCCGACGCCGTCGTCATCAGCCCGCCGGGGACGGTGCCGAAGACCCCCAGCGGCAAGGTGCGGCGAGGCGCGACGCGCCAGGCCTATCTCTCCGGGGCGCTCGAGCGGGGGCGCCGCTCGGCCCGGAGGCAGTGGGCGCGGCTCCGCCTGGAAGAGTGGGGGGCGCGGGCTGAATGGCTTGCCGGGCGAGCCGGGGCGTTGCTCTATGCGGGCTATGTCGGCGCGCTGCTGCTGCTCACGCTCCCGGCGTTGTGGGGGCTCCTGCTTCTGGCCCCGCGCGGCAGGCCGGCCGGCCGGCTCGTGAATCTCTGGTGCCGGGCATTGCTCGCGCTCTCCGGTTGCCCCCTCCGCGTCGAGGGGCTCGAGAACCTCCTCGGAATCGGCCCGGCGGTGTTCGCCGCCAACCACGCGAGCTACCTGGATTCGGTCGCCCTGCTGGCGGCCATTCCGGAAGAGCTTGTCTTCGTGGCCAAGCGTGAGCTCCTCTCCTGGCCCGTCGTCGGGACGGTGATCCGCAAGGTGGGCCACCTCCCCGTGGAGCGGGTGGACCTGGCGCGGAGCGTGGCCGACGCCGAGCGGGCCACCGCGCTCCTTCGCACCGGGACATCGCTCCTGTTCTTCCCGGAGGGAACGTTCGCCCGGCAGCCGGGGATCCTCCCGTTCAGGCTGGGAGGCTTCAAGGCCTCCGTGGAGACCGGCCGGCCCGTGATCCCCGTGACGATCCGGGGGACTCGTGAGATCCTGCCGGACGGTACCTGGCTGCCGCGCCGGGGGGCGATCACCGTGGCCATCGGCCCCCCGATCAAGCCCGAGGGCACGGGGTGGCAGGAGATGGTGAGGCTCAGGGACCTGGTCAGGGCCGAGATCGCCCGTCGCTCGGGCGAGCGGCCCGTGGGCGAGTGAGAGCATGAAAGATCGGGATTTCCTCGCGCGCGTTCAGGAGCTCGGCGCCCTTCCTTCCCCGCGAGAGGCCCGGCGCTGGGCGACGGAGGTGCTGCGGGCGCTCGCGCACCTGCTCCCCGAGGCCCAGGTGAGACGGCACTTCATCTCCCAGCTCCCCGGCGCCCTGAAAGCGCGGCTTCTCGCGGACCCGCCCCGGGCGCTCCTCATGGAGCGCGGGGCGTTCGTCCAGCACGTCGCCGCGGCGCTGGGCGTTCACGCGGCCGACGGGAAGCGGGCGCTCCGGATCGTGTACCGCGTCCTGAAAGAAGCCGTGTCGCCGGGCCAGGTCGCCCAGTTCGAGGCGCACATTCCGAAGGACATCGCCGCCTTCCTCGAGAAAAGAGCATGAGCGCGGCGTGGCCGACGTATCTCGGGCTCCCCCTCGCCGAGCTCAGGCGCCGGGCGGCGGAGGCCATCGCGGGACTGGCCTCCTGCGTCGCCTGCCCGCGCAACTGCCGGGTCAACCGCCTCGAGGGCAAGACGGCGGTCTGCAAGACCGGCCGCTATGCGCGCGTGGCGAGCTGCTTCCCCCACTTCGGCGAGGAGGACTGCCTGAGGGGCTGGAACGGGTCCGGGACGATCTTCTTGTCCTGGTGCAACCTCCGCTGCGTTTTCTGCCAGAATTTCGACATCAGCCAGCAAGGGATGGGAGCGGAGACCGGTCCCGAGCGCCTGGCCGGCATGATGCTGGAGCTCCAGGCGCGGGGCTGCCACAACATCAACCTGGTCACCCCCGAGCACGTGGTCCCGCAGATCCTGGAAGCGCTCCCCATCGCCGTCGAGGGCGGCCTCCGCCTCCCGCTGGTCTACAACACGGGCGCCTACGACGGGATGGAGAGCCTCCGCCACCTCGACGGAATCGTGGATATCTACATGCCCGACTTCAAGTTCTGGGACCGCGAGCGCTCGCTCAAGTACCTCCGGGCCCGCGACTATCCCGAGGTCGCCCGCGCCGCCATCAAGGAGATGCACCGGCAGGTCGGCGACCTCGTCCTGGACGGGGCCGGCCTCGCGCGGCGCGGCCTCCTGGTGCGCCACCTGGTGATGCCCGGCGGGATCGCCGGGACGCGGGAGATCATGCGCTTTCTGGCCGAGGAGGTCTCGCGCGACACCTACGTCAACGTCATGGACCAGTACTACCCGGCCGGCCGCGTCTCCCGCGAGAAATTCCCCGAGATCAACCGCCGCATCAGCGGGGCGGAGTACGCGGAGGCGATCCGCGCCGCCCGGGAGGCCGGGCTCCACCGTCTCGACCGCCGCCGCGCGCTCCTCCGGCCCCTCGCGATCTAGCTCAGCTCGGCCGCGACTCCCCCGTATCAATTCTTGGCCATTGTCTCCGGCTGCGTCTTCGCCATACTGGTTGTGCCGGTACCCTTTCCGAGGAGGTCGCCATGGAGATATCCAACGTGAGGAGCCTCATCGACCGCCGACTCAGCGTGGTAAGTCTGAATGGGCGACCAGCAGTGGCCATTTCCCCTCCTGCGGGCGCGCCAAAGCTCAAGCTGCTTGACCGAGTCCGACAGGCTATGCGCGCCCGACATCTCAGTCCCAGAACAGAGGAAGCGTATATCGGGTGGATCAAGCGCTTCATCTTTTTCCACGGGAAGCGGCACCCGGCCGACATGGGCGAAGCCGAGATCGGCCGGTTCTTGTCCAGCCTGGCCTCCGACTCCCACGTGGCTGCCTCAACACAGAACCAGGCGTTGAACGCTCTCCTGTTTCTTTACCGCGGGGTGCTGGACAAGGAGATTGGCCTGATTCACGGAGTCGTTCGCGCCAAGGGACCGAGAAGGCTGCCCGTCGTGCTGACACGAGAGGAAGTAAGAAGAGTTCTTGGTTCCGTCGCCGGCGGTCCTTCCCGGGGCCGTGAAGGAGCCTCTTCTCAGGCACCTCCACGCCGTCAAACGGCAGCACGATGAAGACCTCAGGAAAGGACTGGGTCGGGTTGCCTTGCCCGACGCCCTGGAGCGCAAATACCCGAATGCCAGCAGAGCGTGGGCCTGGCAATGGGTCTTTCCAGCGACCAGTCATTATACCGACCGGAGAACGGGGGAAAGGCGCCGGCACCACCTGCACGAATCCGTTCTGCAGCGCGCGATAAAACAGGCGGTCCTCAAGGCCGGCATCCCCAAACCCGCAAGCTGCCATAGCCTCCGCCATTCTTTCGCCACGCATTTGCTGGAAGACGGCTATGACATCCGGACGGTCCAGGAGTTCCTCGGGCATCGGGATGTGAGCACCACGATGATCTACACGCATGTCCTGAATCGTGGGGGTAGGGGGGTCCGCAGCCCCGCCGACGACCTCGGAATGGGCACAGGCCGTCTGCAACCCTAATAGGATTAGACTGACCGGCGGGCAATGTTTGGTGGCAACCCATCGGTCATGACACTCGTTGACAAATCATTGGAAAGACGAGAGAATCGCCGCGAGCGAAAGGGGTTTGCGTACGCGGGATAGGCCGACCAACCTACTCAATAGTTCGGCCGGCCGCGACGGCGTGGAGTCGGACATCGCCCGTAAAGTCCAGTACGCCTTCCGGCGACCCAGATTCCCGATGATCTACGCCGTCGGCAATGAACTATTCTCGGCGAGATCCTCTGTCGCCTTTCAACGACACGAGGTTGGGCCTTCCATGCAGACCTGATGATCGTGTCGCCACTGACCCTCAAGAAACGGTGGCAGAAAGTCGAAGTCATCCGGCTCTTCAACGAGAGTGACACCGCGCGGCGAATCGGGGCAGCCTACTCCGAAGCGTATATCCCGCGACGCTCGCTCGTCCGGATCATCGCGGAGGTAGCAGCCTTGGCCGCATATGCAAAGCCGAACAAGCCGCTTCAGCGGACCGAGGCTCGCGTTGCTCGCCCTGGCCGCTGAGCGCCGGCGTTAGGCAGTCGAACGAAGACCATCACCAAGAAGGAGGAGCTTTCATGGCCTGGCACATGACGGGACAACTAATCGAAGCGTGTAGCTGCAAGGCGGCCTGCCCCTGCGTGCTCGGTCCGGCCGAGCCCGATCAAGGGTGGTGCTCGGGGGCCCTCACCTTCGTGATCCAGCAGGGCGAATCCGATGGCGTCAACCTGGGAGGCCGCAAGGTGCTCTGGCTGATCGACCTGCCGAAGGACTTCCTGAGCGGCAACGGTACCGGCCGCATCTACGTTGACGACGCGGCCGACGCTCGCCAAATTGGAGAACTGGAGGCGATCTTTACCGGCAAGAAGGGTGGCCCCGGCGGGGTCCTCGGCGGCCTGGTCGCAAAGTGGCTGCCCACCCAGGCCGCGACGATCACGGTCGATGGGGGCGACAACCCGTCTGTTACTGTCGGTGCCGTCGGTCACGTGAAGCTCAATCGGATCAAAGACGAGCGAGGGCGCGCGACAAAGCTGCTCAACGCGCCCGTGCTCGGCGCAATCCAGGTTGAGACGGCGGATCTCGCCCGCAGCGAGGGCTCTCGCTTTGGCGACCCGCAGATGCGTCGCTGGGAGGGCGGTGGCCATGGCAGCGTGAGTCCATTCAACTGGAGGGTCTGACTCAGCATCCCCAAGCGTGCCTAACAACCCAGTGGAGCTGCCCGCCCACAGCCAGGCTTTGTGGTCGTTCCTGTCCGTCGTTCCTGTCCTTGGTGTCTGTGGGCCGCAGCTCACCGGGACGTTCGCCCCATCTGCGCGACTCTCCGAGGGGCAGGGCGAGTCTGCTAGAGTCATCGGCAGGAGGGTGATGATGAGTGAACCAATGATCGTCTCCGATCCCAAGGTGATGATGGGCAAGCCGGTCGTTGCGGGAACGCGCATTACCGTGGATCTTATCCTCGAGAAGCTGGGCAGCGGCGAATCCATCGAGGCGGTGTTGGAATCCCACCCCCGCTTGACGCGCGAGGGGGTGCTCGCCGCCCTCCGATACGCCGCTCAAGCGCTTCGGGCTGAGGTCGTCTACCCCGTCAATGCCAGGTCCGCGTGAACCTGGTCGCCGATGAAGGCGTCGACCGCCCCGTGGTGGACCGTCTACGCCAGGATGGTCATGACGTCGTCTACGTGGCCGAGTTGTCCCCGAGCGTTGCTGACGAAGAGGTCCTACGACGGGCCAACGCGGGGAGCGCCGTTGTGCTGACGACGGACAAGGACTTCGGCGAGCTGGCTTCCGGCAGGGCCTCGTGCACTCCGGCGTGGTCCTGCTACGCCTTGCAGGGTTGGCGAACGCGACGAAAGCAGAGATCGTCGCTGAGGTGTGTCGCACCCGCACAACGGAATTGATCGGGGCGTTCAGCGTCGTCTCCCCTGGCCAGGTCCGTGTTCGACGGAGGCCGTGACCATCCGAGAGGGTCGAACTTCGGCATGCAGCCGACGGCCTTCGGCCGCGGCTGATACCGAACGGGGGCCGCGGCTGATGCGCTCGTTAGGGGCAGCGGCCAGCGTCGCAAATGAGGAGGCGGTGCATCATGGGCGCTGAGAAGATCGAGCGGCGTCTTGATCTCTGCGGCAAAGTCTGTCCGGGTCCGACGTTTGACACGCGCATGACCTTGAACGAAATGGCTGCCGGGGAACGGCTGGAGGTGGTGACAGACTACTATCCCGCCAAACAGACGATTCCGATGCTTATGCGAGAACTCGGGTACCCCTGTGAGCTGATCGACGGAGACAAACCGGTCTTCCGATTCGTCATCCAAAAGGTCTAACGAAACGGAAGGAGGTGAAGTTGAGGGAGCGGCGGCACGAGATCCACCCAGCGATGTAGTGCGCAGAGGGCAACGGAGGGAGCAAGATGGCCAAGATACTGGCGGTCGCCACGCACGCGACGGATGATCCCACCAAGTGCACCTTGGCGTTCATCACCGCCGTAGGGGCTTTAGGTGCCGGCAAGGAGGTTACGATCGGCCTCGTTGGCGAAGGCGTCTATTTGGCAAAGGAGATGATCGCCAAGACGGTTCATGGTGTCGGCTTTCCACCCCTTCCCGAGCTGATCGACAAGGTGCTAAAAGGAAACGTCCCGGTCTTTGTCTGAGGCGCCTGCTCGGTCGCCCGTGGGGTGACCGAAGCGGACCTCAAGAGTTTGAACGCCTCCTTCATGGATCCCATCAAATTCGCTAGCCTGGTCTCCGAATCGAGTGTGGTCAGCTTCTGATGCAGCGGCTCGGCGGTTGAGAGCGCGAATCCCCGTCGCTGGCAGGATATCGGAGGCCCCTAACCGTGCGCTGGAGCGGACGGCGCCGATGCGCCGCCGCTCAGCCGCGGCCCCGTTCGGCAGACGAGGGCGAAGGCAGGCGAGGACTGTGAGGCGCTTTGCAGAGTGGTTCTTCGCGAGCCCGCAGCGTCGCCGCTCCCTATGGGGAGTGATGGCCTGGTGGGAGGTCCGCCGCATTCCGTTCAACCTCATCGTCGGTGTGTATGGCGTTGTCTGTCTGGTTGCCTTCTTTTGGGCGATCACGACGAGCGGCCACCTGCAGCCCGGAGAAGACGCGGTGGAGCCCTTGGCGCTACTGGCGGCGCCCTTCGGCATCAACGTCCTCTACACCACTCGGGTGGGTCCTCGAAGTCCCGACTCGGCTCGTGGTCTGCAACCTAGGCTGCTCCTGGCTTCGGCCGAGGTTCCGAAGCTGGAACGGCGTGGCAAAAACGGTGCCTTCTAATCCCGCGTTGGAGCGGACCGCGGGCTCGCCTTCGCTCGCTCGCGGCTGTTCACCTCGGCGTTAGAGATCCGCAAAAGCGCCTCCACTCCTGTCACGCCATACGAACGTATGGCTAAGCCGGCCGATTCGTGTTAGGCTGTGTCAGTGGCAAAGGCCCGCTTCGAATGGGACTCGAGAAGGGATCGGGAGAACCAAAAGAAGGTGGGGTCTTGACGGTGCGGTTCACATACCGCGGCGAGGTAATCCGAATCTTCGGGGCGGGTTACTGGCGGAAGGGCAAGCGGATCTATGAGCAAAAACATTAGGTACACGGACAAACCACTGGGAAGGCTGAAGGTCGTTGCTGACTTTCTTCCTCGCCCAGAGGACTTGGTCTTTCGGGAGGAAGGAGTCAAGGTCACGATCGCATTAAGCAAGCGCAGCGTCGAGTTCTTCAAGACCCAGGCGCGCAGACACAACACGCAGTATCAACGGATGATCCGGCGCCTGCTCGATGCCTATGCTGAACACCATTCGCGCTCTATAACGGCGCGCTCAACGCGGGCGCGCGCAAAGGCCGCGCGCGCCGGGTAGCGGGAGCGTTAGACGTCGCAGGGCGGCATCTCGAGCGGAGTGGCCTCGGTGAGGAAGGGATACGATTTCTGGCGCCGTATGCGACGCAATCCTTATGCCGCCCGTATGCCTCCCGGCGCGAGAGCTCGCGCCGCCGACAGGGCCGATGAGGACGAGCCACCACTTACCCGGGCCCAGATGCAGGAGTTGGACCGGCGCGTGAAGGACCTGCACGACAGGACGCGGTACTTGCTGGTGAGCGCCTTCGGCCCAAGGTTCGCCCTCTATTACAACGTGTCCGAGGACACGTATGGCATGAACGAGCCCGCTCACGCCACGCTCTTCAAGAGGCGCGCCGCGGCGCTCGCCATCAGGCGGATGCTCGGTGGCGGGGTGGAGATCGCCCGGTGCCGTGTCGACCGGCGCGGCCAGCTTGTCCTGAACTCGCTGGCGGCGCGGGGGCGGCACCTGCCGCCCAAGTCCACCAAGAGACGCTGACGATGCCGCCCAAGAGGCAGGACTTCGAGGTCGAGCTGCAGCGTAGGTTTACTGCCGCAGAGGTTGACCAGTCCCTCGACGCGGTAGATTAGTTGATTAGGAGGGTCAATAGTGACGCGGAAGCTGCCAGCCATTCATCCCGGCGAGATTCTCCTCGAGGAGTTTCTGAATCCCTTGGGGATCAGCCAGTATCAACTGGCAAAGGACATCAGCGTCCCTCCTCGCCGGATTAACGAGATCGTACATGGTCAGCGGTCGATTACCGCTGATACCGCGCTCCGTCTGGCGCGGTATTTTAGCACCTCTGAGCGGTTCTGGCTCAACCTGCAAAGCCGCTACGATCTCGACATCGAGAAGGAGCGGCTCGGGAGGCGATTGGAGCGTCAGGTGGTGGTGCGCGCATAACGCTGTCGTGGCGACGCGGCGGTTCCCTCGACGCGGTAGATTAGTTGATGCGGCCTGGTATAATGGCCGTTGAGCGGCGAAATCGAACAGGAGGACTGAATGCTCACGCTGACCGAGACGGCGGCAAAGAAGGTGCAGGACCTGCGGCTCGAGGAGGGGAAGCCTGAATGGGGGCTTCGCGTCCGGGTCGTGGGCGGTGGCTGCTCCGGGATGTCGTACGAGCTGGGGTGGGAGGAGCAGGCGGCAGAGGGGGACAACGTGGTCGAGTCCCAAGGGGTCAAGGTGTACGTGGACAAGCAGAGCGCGCCGTACCTGGCCGGCAGTGAGATCGACTTTGTCGACAACAGCATGATGGGCGCGGGCTTCGCGATCAAGAATCCGAACGTGAAGTCGTCCTGCGGGTGCGGCCAGTCCCACCAATTCTAACGATGAAGGTGCAAGTGCGGCTCTTCGCCCGCTACCGTGAGGCGGCCGGGCGGGACCGCGTCGAGCTGGAGCTCCCCGAGGGCGGCACCGTCGAGGCGGCATGGGCCGCCGTGGCGGAGCGCTACCCCGCGCTCCGGCCGTACCGTCCCCACACCCTCTTCGCCGTGGGCCAGGACTACGTGGCCCCCGAGCATCCGCTCCGCTCCGGCGACGAGGTCTGCCTGTTCCCCCCCGTCAGCGGCGGGTCGGACGGCCCGGACTTCTACCGGGTGACGAGCGAGCCGCTTTCTGAGGCCGCCGTCACCGCCGCAATCGGGAATCCCGAGGTCGGCGGCGTGGTGGTCTTCTCGGGCGTCGTGAGGAACGAGACCGGCGGCCGCCGGGTGAAGTTTCTCGAGTACGAGGCCCACGCCCCGATGGCGGAGGCCAAGATGCGCGAGATCGGCGACCTCGCGCGCGGGCGCTGGCCGGGCGTGAAGGCGGTCGCGATGGTCCACCGGCTGGGCCGGCTCGAGATCGGGGAGGCCAGCGTCGTCATCGCGGTGTCGGCGGCCCACCGGGCCGAGGCCTTCGAGGCCTGCCGCTTCGCCATCGACCGCCTGAAGGCGACCGTCCCCGTCTGGAAGAAGGAGTACTTCGAGGACGGGGAAGTGTGGGTCGGGCTCCAGTCCGAATGTGACCACCGGCACTGAGTTCGTCGAGAAGGTTCTCAGGACGATTCGCCGCCACGCGATGCTCGCGGGCGGCGAAACTGTCTTGGTCGGGGTGTCGGGCGGCGCGGATTCCATGGCGCTCCTCCACGCGCTCCGCGCCCTCCAGCCGCGCCTCGGTCTGACCCTCCACGTCCTTCACGTCCATCACGGCCTTCGGGCCGAGGCCGACTCGGAGGCGGCGTTCGTCGAGGACCTGGGGCGGCGCTGGGATGTGCCCGTCACCGTCGAGCGAATCCACGTGGTTGCGGAAGGGGGCGAGTCCCTGGAGGCGCAGGCCCGGAGGCAGCGCTACGCCGCGTTCGTGAAGGGGGCCCGGGCCCTCGGCGCCTCCCGGGTCGCCCTCGGCCACACCGCGGACGACCAGGCCGAAACCGTCCTCATGCGCCTTCTCGAGGGCGCTGGGCCGCGTGGCTTGGCCGGCATTCCCCCCCGGCGCGGCCGCTTCATCCGTCCCCTCATCGAGATCCGCCGTCGGGAGATCGAGGCCGAGCTGGAGGGCGCCGGGCTGGCATGGGTGGAGGATCCCTCCAATCGCGATCCCAAATACCTTCGAAACCGGATCCGCCACGACGTGCTGCCGTTTCTGGCGGCGGCCTACAATCCCCGGATCACCGAGGCGCTGTGCCGGGCCGGAGCGCTCGCGCGTGAGCTCGTGGAGGATCTGGAGGGCCTCGCGGCGCAAGAACTGGATCGCCTCGCCCGAATGGAAGACGGCGGCCTTGTCCTTTCGCGCGCCGCGCTCGCGGCGCTTCCGGCCGGCGTCGCGGAGGAGGTGTTGCGCCGGGCGCTGGACCGCCTCGACGAGCGCCGGCCGCTCCGCGCGTGGGCCCAGCGCGCGCTGGGACGGCTGGCCGGGCCAGGCTCGCCGGCGCCTGTCCGGGTGGGCCGCGTGTGGCTCGAGGTGAGCGGGGATTACCTCCGGCTTTCCCGCGGACCCGCCGAACCCCTCGCGGAAGCGGCGCTTCCCGTTCCTGGTTCGCTGCCGCTTCCAGCCCTCGGGCTGAGGCTTGAGACGCGCGAGTTCGACCGTCCAGATTCGTATACACTTCCCTCGGACCCGCGGATCGCGGTCTTCGACCGGGCTGCGCTTCCGGCCCCGCTCAGCGTGAGGGGCCGCCGCGCGGGCGATCGGTTCCACCCCTTCGGCGCCCCCGGGGAGAAGCGGCTCAAGGCGTTCCTGATCGACGCCAAGATCCCGCGCTGGCGGCGCGACCGCCTGCCGCTCCTTTTGGCCGGTCCCGAAATCGCCTGGGTGGTCGGCTACCGCCGCGCGGCTCTGGCGCCGATCACGGGGGCGACCCGCCGGATCCTCGAAGTGAGGGCGATCCCCCTTGGCGAGGGCGGGCGGGCGGGGTAAGATGGGGGCCGTGTTCACGCGCTGGTCGGTGCTTCTCCTCGCCGCGCTGCTCCTCGCGGCGCCGCCCGATGCCGGAGCCCAGCAGGCCCCGGACCCGAAGGCCCCGCTCCAGGCGATGGAGGCGGCGTTCGTCTCCGTGGTGGAGCACGTCATGCCCGCGGTGGTCAACGTCAGCACCACCCCCCGGAAGGAGGCGGCCTCCGAGGAGCCCCGGACGGAGGAGCGCTTCCGGGAGTTCTTCGGGCCCGAATTCTTCGAGCGCTTCTTCCGGGGACAGCCGCCGCGCGAGCACGCGCGCTCCTCGGGGTCCGGCGTCATCGTGGACCCCGCGGGCTACATCCTCACCAACAACCACGTCATCGAGAACGCGGCCACCATCGAGGTGCGGCTCTCGGACCAGCGGAAATTCGCGGCCACGCTCGTGGGGCGGGACCCCAAGACCGATCTCGCGGTGCTGAAGATCGAGGCGCCCGGCCCGCTCCCGGTGGCGGCGCTCGGCGATTCCGATCGCCTCAAGATCGGCCAGTGGGCCATCGCCATCGGCAACCCCTTCGGCCTCGACCGCACGGTGACGCTCGGGATCATATCCGCGACAGGCCGGATGAGGCTCGGGGTCTCGCAGTTCGAGAACTTCATCCAGACCGACGCCTCCATCAACCCGGGCAACTCCGGCGGGCCGCTCCTGAACCTCGACGGGAAGGTGATCGGCATCAACACGGCCATCGTCGCGACCGGGCAGGGGATCGGGTTCTCCATTCCCGTCAACATGGCCAAGGACATCATGGCCCAGCTCATCAAGGGGGGGCGGGTCGTCCGCGGCTGGCTCGGGATCGTGATCCAGGACCTGAGCGACGAGCTGGCCGCCGGCTTCGGGATCGCGCCCCGGAGCGGCGTGCTGGTCGCCGACGTCATGAAGGACAGCCCGGCCGGGGCCGCGGGGCTGCGGGCCGGCGACATCATCGTCGAGTTCGGGGGCCGGGCCACGCCCGAGGTGCCGGAGCTCCAGCGCCGCGTCGCGGCCACGCCCCCGGGGCAGCCCGTCCCGCTGACCGTCCTCCGGGACAAGAAGCCGGAGCGGCTCACCGTGAAGCTGGGCGAGATGCCGGGTGAAGAGACGCTCATCGCCGCGGCGCCCGCGCCCGACGGGTGGGGGCTCCGGGTGACGGCGCTGACCTCCGAGCTGGCCCAGCGCTACGACCTCACCGCGCGCGAGGGCGTGGTCGTCATGGACGTGGCGCCCGGGAGCCCCGGGGAGCGAGCCGGGATCCGGCCGGGGGACGCGATCCTGGAGGTGGCCCGCCGGCCCGTCAAGAGCGTCGAGGCCTTCCAGCAGGCCCTCGCCCAGGTGAAGCCGGGGGAAGGCGTGCCCGTCTACCTCCAGCGCGGCGGCGGCCGGAACGAGTACGTCGTCCTGAAGGGGCCCGAGGCGAAGTAGCCCGGGGCGCGGCCGTGGGGCTCGAACCGGCGAGGGAGGCCCAGCGCCCCGTCGTCCTGACGGTGGACGACGAGCTCGGCGTGCGGGAGGCGATCCGCCAGGTCCTCCAGGACGACTGCGACCTCCTCGAGGCGACCGACAGCCCCTCGGCGCTCGCCCAGCTCCAGTCCCACGATGTGGACCTCGTCCTGCTGGACGTCCGCCTGCCCGGTGAGACCGGCATCGACATCCTGGAGCGGATCAAGGGGCTCGAGGACTCGATGGAGGTGATCATGGTCACCGCCGTGAATGACGTGCGCACGGCGGTGGTCGCGATGCAGCGGGGAGCCTATGACTACGTCGTGAAGCCCTTCGACGTGGACGAGATGCAGGCCCTGGTCCGCCGCGCCCTCGAGAAGCGCGCGCTCCAGCGGGAAGTGCTCTACCTCCGCTCGGAGCTGGCCAGCGCCCATGGCTTCGACGAGATCGTCGGGCGTCACCCCGCGATGGTGCGGATCTACGAGCGGATCGCCCAGCTCGCCGAGACGACCGCCACCGTGCTGATCACGGGGGAGAGCGGGACCGGGAAGGAGCTCATCGCCCGCGCCATCCACCACCAGGGTCCCCGGCGCGAGCGGCCGTTCGTCGCCGTCAACCTGGCCGCGATCCCCGAGCCGCTCCTGGAGTCCGAGCTCTTCGGCCACGAGAAGGGGGCCTTCACCGGGGCGTACCAGAAGAAGCCGGGAAAGTTCGAGGTGGCCACCGGCGGGACGCTCTTCCTGGACGAGGTGGGAACCCTCCGGGTGGATCTTCAGGCGAAGCTGCTTCGCGTCCTCCAGGAGCGGGAGATCGAGCGCATCGGCGGGACGCGGACCATCAAGGTGGACGTGCGGATCATCGCCGCGACGAACGTGAACCTCAAGCAGGCGGTGAAGGACCGCGCGTTCCGGGAGGACCTCTACTACCGGCTGAACGTCGTCCCGCTCGCCGTGCCGCCGCTCCGCGAGCGGCGGGAGGATATCCCGGCGCTCGTCACCCACTTCATCGCGAAGTACAACCGCGAGTTCGGGAAGGCCGTCCGGGGGATCTCGCCGGGCGTGCTGCCGGTGCTCCTCGAGTACGACTGGCCCGGCAACGTCCGCGAGCTGGAGAACATCATCGAACGCTCGGTGGCTTTGGTCCGGGGGACCGTGATCCGCCTGGCGGACCTACCGCTGGACCTGGCGCTGCCCGATGCGGGGCCGGGGAGTCCCGAGCCGGGACTGTCGCTCAAGGAGGCGCGAGAGCGTTTCGAGCGGCAGTTCATCCTGCGCGTGCTGGACCGCGTGGACTGGAACCAGAGCCACGCCGCGCGCCTCCTGGGCCTGCACCGCAATACCCTGACGTCCAGGCTGGCCGGCTGGAAGCTCCGTCGTGGCGACGCGGATCAGGCCGCTCTCTAGCGGTCGAGGCGCCTTTCCACTCCCCGCCACATCAGCTCGGCCCACCGGGCGTACCCCTGGTCCGATGGATGGTAGCCGTCGGCGGCGATCAACTCGGGGCGCCGCGGCACTTCCCGGCGGCTCTGCGCGAAGAGATCCACGATTTCGACCCCGTGCGCCCGCGCCTTGCCGCGCAGCGCCCGGTTGAAGCGCGCGACCCGCCGCCCGACCTCGGCGGCCCCCTCCCGTCCCCTGAACCGAGGGGTCAACGTGAGATCCGGGATCAGGTTCACCACGAGGACGGCCGGCGTCTCTTTGAGTAACATTCCGAAGATCGTCTCGAGGTCTTGCTCGTACTCGGCCGCGGCCCGGCCCCGCGTGACGTCATTGGGTCCAATCGAGAGCGTGACGAGGTCGGGGCGGAGCGCCACGGCCCGTTCGAGCTGCCCGTCCACGACGTTGGCGGCGGTGGCGCCGCTCACCCCCAGGTTCACCACGCGCGCCGCGGGATACGCCGAGCGGAGGCGCTCGTAAAGCCGGCTCACGTAGTTGCGCTCGGGATCGGTCGCGCCGACGCCGGACACCGTACTGTCGCCGAGAGCCACGTAGGTCAGGGGCTTGGCGCCATCCGTCGGGAGGCGCCGGGCGTGGATCCCCTGGGCGGTGGAAGGCAGCGGGAAGACCACGGCAACGGCCAGGGAGAAGATGAGAAGCCATGCGGGACGGCGTTCGGATCCCATGGAACTGCATTTTACGCTAGCGCCCCGGCGCACAAGCCGTCAAGCGTCGCCTTGACAGGCCCTGCGTGCCCGCCTAGACTCCCCTCAAGTCCCAGAGTCCGACATTCGGCCCGCGGGGCGATGGCCAAGGAGGGACGGCCATGAAGAAGATTCGCGACATCATGCGCTACGGCTTCCTCTTTACGGTCCAGCGCGCGACCACGGTGGCCGATGCCGTGCGGGCGATGGCCGCCCACAATGTCGGGATCGTCAGCGTGCTCGAGGGCGACAAGCTCGTCGGTGTCTTTTCCGAGCGCGACGTGGTGCGGCGCGTGGTGGACCGCGGCCTCGATCCGGCGCGGACGCCCGTCGGGGACGTCATGACGACCGAGCTCGTCGTGGCCGACGCCGACGAGGACTACCAGTCGGCGATGCACAAGATGGACCAGGCCAACACCCGCCACCTGCTCGTGGTGAGCGAGGGGCGTATCCTCTCCATGATCTCGATCCGCGATCTCATGCGCGTTCACATGGACGACCAGGGCGAGGAGATCCGCTACTTGCGCGAGTATCTCTACCAGGTGCCGCCCGACATCACCCGCAGCCGGGGCTGATGCGCCGGGCTGCCGGCCCGGGCTGGTGGCTTCGAGCGGCCGATCGCCTTGACACCCCCGGGGGCGCGCCGTACAATCGCGCAACCGATGACAACGACACAGGCCGTTGCCGCCCGGCGGGTCTCCTACCAGTTCGAGACGCTCTGGGATTTCGACTACGAGCCCACCCACGAGGACCTCCAGGCGCTCTACGAGACCGCGAAGAAGAACCAGTGGAACGGCTCCACCGCCATCGACTGGAGCCGCGCCATCGGCAGGGACGGCCCGGTCCTCAACGTCGCGATGGCGTTCCAGGGCACCAACTTCTTTTCTCGCCTGACGGCGGAGGAGCAACGGGAAGTCGAGATCAAGGTCTCCGCCTGGCGCCTCTCCCAGTTCCTGCATGGCGAGCAGGGCGCCCTCCTGGTCGCGAGCCAGCTGGTGAACCCGATGCCGGAGCTCGACTGCAAGCTCTACGCCTCCACCCAGGTGGTGGACGAGGGCCGGCACGTCGAGGTCTTCGAGCGGTACGTGAAGCGGCTCCACAAGATTTACCCGGTGGACCCGCTTCTCAAGGGGCTCATCGACGAGATCCTCGCCTCGGGGCTGTGGGAGCTGAAGCTCCTCGGCATGCAGATGCTCATCGAGGGGCTGGCGATCGCCGCCTTCAACCTCATGCGCCGGCAGACCGGCGATCCCACGCTGGCGGACCTGCTCGACTACGTGCTCCAGGACGAGGGCCGGCACGTGAACTTCGGCTACTTCGCTCTCCGGCGGTCGATTCCCCTCATGGACGGGAAGACGCGGGAGGTCCTCGAAGAGTTCGCCTTCAACGCGTGTGACGCGATGTACGGTCGCGACGAGCGCACGGGCTTCCAGTCCATCAAGACCGTGTGGAGCGAGATGGGGTGGGACGCCGAGCAGATCTGGCGGGACACGATCACGAACTCGCAGACGGTGAAGATGTTCAACCGCCTCCTCTTCACGGAGGTCCTGATCCCCCGGCTCCAGCGGTTGCAGCTCATCTCGTCCCGCGTCGAGCCCCGCTACCGCGCGATCGGTCTCCTGGACTGAGGCCGCCGGTGGGGGTACTGCGGGCGCCGGTCCTCGCCCTCTGCGTCGCCGCCCTCCTCCTCCCGTCTCCCGTCGCGGCCGCCGATCAGCTGACGCTCGTCCTGACGCCCTCGCGGGACCCGACGGCCCTCCAGGAGGCCGGTGACGCGTTCGCGAAGGCGCTGACCCGCCTGTCGGGAGTGCCCCTCAAGGTCATTGTCGCTTCCGACTACGCCGGCGTGGTGGAGGCGCTCAGGAGCCGGCGGGTGGACCTCGCCTTCGTGCATCCGGTGGGGTACGTGTTGGCGAGCCGGGAAGCCGGGTGCCAGATCCTGGTCCGGGACATCTGGCAGGGGAAGACGGCCTACACCGCGCGCATCTACGTCCTGAAGGCCAAGGGGTGGACGCGGCTCGAAGACCTTCGCGGCCGCACGATCGCGTTCGTGGATCCCGCCTCGAGCTCGGGGTATATCTATCCCATGGTGCTGCTGATGAAGCGCGGGCTCGTGACGAACCGGGACCCGAAGAGCTTCTTCAGGGACGCCCTGTTCGCGGGCACCCACGAGGCCGCGTTGCGCGCACTTCTGCGGGGCAGCGTGGACGCGGCGGCGAGCTTCGACACGGCGCTCCAGATCCACCTGAAGGGCGAGCCCGCGGCGGAACAGATCACCTATGTGGCCGAGACCCCCCCGATTCCGGAGGCGGGAATCTGCGCCCGCCCCGGGCTCGATCCGACGGTACGCGAGCGGCTCAAGGGCGCGCTCCTGGCCATCAAGAAGCCGGAATACGCGGCGTTGCTGAAGCAGGTGTACGACATCGACGGCTTCATCGAGGCCTCGGACCGAGACTACGACCCCGTGCGCGAGGCGGTCGATCTCCTGGGCCTCACGAGGTAGCGAGGAAGACCAGGAAGAGGGACCAGAGGCGCCAGAGCCCCGAGAGCGTTTCGCCCCACCCCGGCCGTCCCTCCCCCGCCTCCACATGCGACAGCATGGCGACGATGGCGAGCCGCGTTCCTGGTTTGGGAGCGGCGGCCGCGGCCAGCCTCAGGCTCTCGGTGAACGGGACCGCGGGGTCCCCCCGGCCGTGGACCAGGAGGAGCCGGGCGGAGAGCCGCGGCACCACCTGCTCGGGGGAGAGGCGGGCCAGCAGGTCTTGGAGGCCCGGCGGAAGTTTCCGCACGAGCGCGTCCACCCGAGCGGGGTCACGGTTTTCCACCAGCGTGAGGACCGCCATGCCTTCCGGGGAGAGGGCGGCGGGCGCCCCCGGACCTGGCCCGGCGAGCCACGCGTCGAGGGCTCGCCGGTCCTCCGCGCGCTCCAAGAGATCCAGATTCTCCCGGAGGAAGAGGCGCGCGGCCTCGGGTCGGGGTGAGACCCGTCCGGACACCCGCCCATAGCTGTACGCTCCCGTCAGAAAGTAGCGCAGCAGTTCGACCGCCGAGGCGTACCCGCCGAGGCTCAGCACCGCGCCCACCCGATCGGAGACGCGAGAATCGGCGGCGGCCAGGAGGGCCGGCCCCGCGCCGACGCTTACCCCGAGCACACTGACCTGGCCCGACCCCTTTTCCCCGGCGAGGGAGCGGATCGCCGCCACCACGGGCTCGGCGTCCTCCGGCCTGAGGCGGAGGCGGGTCAGCCCGGGGATCGTCGGCACCGCTACGCGGAATCCCACCCGGGCCAGGAGGCGCGCCGCCTGGGCCAGGCGTGGGTCATCCTTTCCCATCGGCGCCAGTCCGTGCACGAGCACGAGCGCAGGCGGGGTTCCGAGCGTCAGGGGCCGGTAGAGATCGATGGGGGCGGGACGGTCGGCCAGGGGCGCGCGTGCGGGATTCGGGGTGAGCGCGGAGAGGAGCGGGAGCCGATCCTCGGAGAGAAATTCGACCAGGAAAGCCGCCGTGGCGCAGACGCTCCGCCCCGCCGACAGCGCGGGAAGCGCCAGGAGGAGGGCGAGGACGAGCCAGCCGGCGCTACTTACGGTTGACGCACCTCAAGAGGCGCCAGCCGTTGAGGAGATTGACCTTCATGGAGAGCTCGGGGGTGAGCCCGACGTCCTTGAGCAGCGGCTCCATCGGGAGGTTGGATTTCCATCCCAGCCGGGTGCAGAGCGGAGAGACCAGATCCTCGAAGGTGCCGGCCAGCCGGGAGTGGCTCCGGAAGTGGTTCAGGATCACGATCGCGCCGCCGGGCTTCACGACCCGGCGCATCTCCCGGAGCACCCCCAGCGGATCGGGCACCGCGCTGATCACGTACGTCGCCAGGGCGCGGTCGAACTCGTTGTCGGCGAAGTCCATGGCGGAGGCGTCCATCACCTTGAGGGTGACGTTGCCGAGGCCCAGCTCTTCGATCTTCTCCTGCGCCTTTTCGAGCATCTTGTCCGACAGGTCGATGCCGGTGAGCCGGCAGCGCGCGGGATAGAGCGGCAGGTTCAGTCCGGTCCCGATCCCCACTTCCAGGATCCGGTCGTCCGGCTGGACGTCCAGAACCTTCAGGGCGGCGACTCGGCCGGGATGGAAGATGCGGTCGAAGATGAAATCGTAGATAGGGGAGTAGAGCGCGTAGGCGCGTTTGACCTGCCGCTTCTCCAGCGCCGCATCCACCACTGTGCGCCCTCCGTTCAGAACCTGAAGCCGCAGCGGGGCTAGATGTACCACACCACCCGCATGCCTGCCAAGGGGAAAATTCGGCCGACCACGCCGGCCCCCGGTCGGACGCGGGGCCCGCAAAGGAGTGTCCTCGGCCGCTACAAGAGGAACTTCATGAGCAGCGTGGCGAGCCCCAGGAACGAGAAGAAGCCGAAGACGTCGGTGAACGTGGTGATGATGACGCTCGAGGCGATGGCCGGGTCCAGCCGGAAGGTCTTGAGCGCCAGCGGGACCAGGGTGCCGACGACGGCCGCCACCAGCATGTTGAAGGTGAGCGCCACCCCCAGGATCAGGCTCAGCAGCAGCTGGCCCTTCCAGAGGTACGCGATGACCGCCATGACGGCGCCGTTGACGGCGCCCGTCGTCAGGCCCAGGGTGACCTCCTTGCGGAGGACGCGCAGCAGCACGGAGGCCGTCATGTCGCCGAGCGCGATGCCCCGCACCACCACCGTGGCCGTCTGCGTCGTCCCGATCCCCCCCATGGAGGCGACGATGGGCATGAAGACGGCGAGCGTGGCCAGGCTCTGGATGGAGCCTTCGAAGAGGCCGATGACCGAGGCCGCCAGAATCGCGGTCGCCAGGTTGACGAACCGCCAGACGAGCCGTTTGGTGAACACGGCCCGCGGGGGGTCCAGCACGGTCTCGTCGCCGGCCGCGCCGCCGAAGCGCTGGATGTCCTCCGTGGCTTCCTGCTGGATGACGTCGATGACGTCGTCCACCGTGACCGTTCCCAGCAGGCGCCGGTCCCCATCCACCACGGGGACCGCCAGCAGGTTGTACTTGGCCACCAGGTGGGCCACCTCTTCCTGGTCCGTCTCGGGCGTCACGCTCACGACGTCCTCGTGGCGGATCAGCCGAATGGGGGTGGCCGGGTCCGCGGTGATGAGGCGGCGTAGCGGCACCACGCCGACCAGGTGGTCGTGACCGTCCACCACGTAGAGGTAGAACGCGTGCTCGGACGAGGCGCTCTTCCGCACGTGGTCGAGGGCCTGGGCGACGCTCATCTCCTCGTGGACGGCGACGAACTCCGGGGACATGATGCGCCCGGCGGTCTTCTCGCCGTACTCGAGGAGCCCCTGGACCTCCTCCGACTTCTCCTCCTTCATGAGGTCCAGGACCTTCTCGGCCTGCTCCGCCGGAAGCTCGTCGACGACCTGGGCTGCGTTGTCCGCGGGCATCTGCTCCAGGATCCCGGACAGCTCGACCTCGTCCAGCGCCCGCACCAGCTCCAGGAGGGTCTGGTCGTCCATCTCGTGCAGCACGGAGCCGGCCTGCTCCCCGCTCAGCAGCCGGAAGACGGTCGTCTGCTGCTCCACGGGCAGCTCGCGCAGCGCGCGCGACACGTCGGCCGGATGGGACTCCGCCAGGAGCTGAGCGAGCCGCTCCGTGCGGTCCGTGTCGAGGAGATCCTTGACGTCTTCGGTGAGCCGGAAGGGCTCTTCCATTATTGTGTTTTTTCAGTCGTGTCTGTTGCCGGTCGCACCACCTCGAGGCTTCGCACGCGGGCCTCGAGCTGCCGGATTTTCGACCGGAGCCGCCACCGTTGGACGAGGCCGACCAGGCTCACGATTATCGCTCCCGCCACGCCCGAGATGAGGATCACCGCTGCCAGCGGCGCGCGCTCGATCTGCCAGGCCAGGAACCGGATCGTCACCTGGTCGGGGTTCTGGAGCGCGAAGATGGCGACGGCGATCGCCGCCGCCGCGATCAGCACGTACACGGCCGGCATGGGCTCAGTCCCGATCCGTCCCGCCGCCTGGGCCGTTGCCGTCCAGCGCCCGCAGGAAGCGCTCCATGATGCCCTGGCTCACGACCTCTGCGGAGACCTGTCCCAGCTCCGCGCGCCACTCCGCGAGCCGGATCACTGCCTTCGCCATTGCGCGGTGGCCGCCCGCCGCTCCCAGGTCCCCGAACGCGGCGCGCACCACGTCCCCCGCGCTCTTCACGTACCCCACGTTCCGCACCGAGATGTGCACCTCCGCGTTGACGATCCCCGACACCACCGACCACTCCACCCCGTCCACCTGGAGGCAGAGGTCGGCGAACTGGGGAACCAGGTCCACGTACGGGAGGGATCCCAGGTGGGAGAAGAGAACGCCCCGGATGAGCTGGCGGTGAGCGAGCCCGTGGGCCAGCGCGTCCAGCGCCTCCTGCGGCATCTCCGGCCGCTCGATCCGACGGAGCCAGCTGTGGTTGGCCAGGGGATAGAGAGAGGCGAACGCGTCCATGTCGGCGCGCGTCCCGCCGCGCTCCAGGTGGAGCGTGTCCGACTTGATGCCGTACAGCAGCGCCGTGGCGAGCCGCTGGGAGATCTTCACCTCCGCGGCCCGCAGATACTCCGTCAGGATGGTGGACGTCGCGCCGTAGGCCGGGCGGATGTCCTTCAGCAGCGCCCGGACCGTCCGGTCCTCGGGATGATGGTCGATCACGAGATCCACCTGCTCGAAGCGCTCCTGGAAAAAGCCGGGCTGGACGTCCACCATGGCCACGCGGTCGTACTCGTCCAGGGCCCGGGCGTGAATCTCCTCCACCTCGATGTCCAGGATGCGACACATGGTGCGGTTCTCGGGCCGCGTGATCGTGCCGAAGGTCGCGATGGGGGCGGAGCCGCGGTTGCGGCCCAGGAGCGTGCGGAGCCCCAGCGCGGAGGCGATGGCGTCGGGGTCCGGGTCGTCCTGCATCATGATGAGCACCCGCTCGGCCGGCGCGAAGTGCTGGCGGACCCGCTCGACGCGCGCGCGGAGCGCGGCGCGCTCGAGCTCGGGCTGGATCACCCGCTCCCCGAAGGCCGAGAGGGACAGCGAGGTCGCCCCGGCGGGGAGGCCGGCCGGCTCCTCCTCATCCCGGAGCACCAGGACGGGGGCCTGGGGGGCGACCGCCCGCAGGGCCGCCAGGATCTTCGTCAGGCGCTCCGCGGGCGCCGCGACGAGGACCGCTTCGCGGCCCGTCCGGAAGGCGCGCCGGTAGATGGCCGGCTCGTCCAGGTTTCCCGAGAGGGCCTGGCCTCCGCTCCGGGCGATCCGCGTCCGCACCCCGGCGTCCGCCACGAGGTAGAGGGGGGGATCCCCCGCCAGCGTCGTGCCGCCCAGGAGGTGGTGCAGGAAGTCGTCGGGGCAAATCAGCACATACCGCATGGGATGGCCTCGGCCCGGAAAATCAATTCTACTCCCGGGGCCGAGCCGCGGCGAAACTTTCAGCCGCGGCGCGAGCGGCGGAACGCCTCGCGCCCCGCCGTGACCCCGGCCCGCAGGCCCCGGGACAGGACGCGGGCCTCCGCCGCCGATGCGCGCACGATTTCGCGGCCCTGGGAGAGCGAGCGCTGGAGCGTCGGCTCCACCGAGCGCATGAGCTTCTCAACGCGTCGGCGCCCGGTCTGAAGCGCCTCGCTCACGCGTTCCCGGGAGGCTCGGAGGGCGGCCTCGACGCGCGCGACCTGGCTCGCGGCGTTCTTCTCCAGCCGCGCCAGGCGGACGCGGGCCAGGCCGCGCGCCTGACGCGTCTGGCCCTGGAGGACCTTGAGCTGGCCCTCGAGCTTCAGGAGCCGGCCCTCGAGCTCCTTGATCTTCCCGCGGGCCTGATCGATTCTTCCTCCTCGCGTTCCTCCGGCCATAAGACGGCTCCTTTCAGACGTGTTTTCTAAAGGCTCTGAACGCCGGGGTCCTCTGAATGGTCCGGCGGAGCCTCACGTCCAATCGCTGCGGACCGGTCAGGGCCCCGGGCGCCAGCAGCCGGTCCAGCACCGCTGCGTCGACGAGGCCCCGGGCCAGGATCACGTCGCGCAGGGGTCGTCGGCGCCCCATCGCCTCCTTCACCAGGGCGGCGGTGACATCGTACCCCAGGTAGGGGGAAAGAGCGGTAGCCTGAATCAGGCTTCCCTCCACGAGTGCGTGGGCCCGCCGGCGGTCCACCCGGAGCCCTTCCACGCACCGGGCGCGCAACAGCCGGACCGCGTTGGTGAGGAGCTCGAGGCTCCACCAGAGGTCGAAGGCGATCAGCGGCGTCATGACGTTCAGCTCGAGCTCGCCGGCCTCGGACGCCCGCGCGATGCTCGCGTCGTTGCCCATGACCTGAAAGCATACCATCTGCACTGCCTCGGGGACCGAGGGGTTGATTTTCCCCGGCATGATGGAGGACCCGGGCTCGACCGGGGGCAGCCTCAGCTCCCCCAGGCCGGTGTGGGGGCCTGAGGCCAGGAGTCGGAGGTCGAAGCCGATCTTGGAAAGCGTGAGCGCCACTTCTCGGAGGGCGGCCGAGCAGCCCGCGAGCGGGGCCATGTTCCACGCGGTCTCCACCGGGCTCCGCGCCCGACGGAGCGGCAGCCGCGCCGCCCGGGCCAGCGTCCGCGTCACCAGCCGCCCGAAGAGCGGGTGCGCGGTGATCCCCGTCCCCACGGCCGTCCCCCCGAGGCCGATCTCGAGCAACTCCCCGCGGCAGCGGTCGAGACCGCGACGGGCCCGCCGGAGCGCCTCGGCGTAGCCCGCGAATACCTGGCCGAACGTGATCGGCACCGCGTCCTGGAGATGGGTGCGTCCCGGCTTCACGACCTGCGCCCCCGCCCGCGCCTGGGTCCCGAACGCCCGCTCCAGCCGGCCCAGTTCCTCGCGGAGCGGTCCCAGGAGTTGAAGCGCCGTCAGGCGGACGGCGGTGGGGGTGACGTCGTTGGAGGACTGGCCCAGGTTCACGTGGTTGTTCGGATGGATCGGGTCGTAGACACCACGCCGGCCGCCGAGCCGCTCGTTGGCCAGGTTGGCGATGACCTCGTTCGCGTTCATATGGTGCGGCGTCCCCGCGCCCGCCTGGAAGACGTCGAGGACGAATGCCTCGTCGGCCCGGTTGGCTCGCACCTGCTCCGCGGCCCACTCGATGGCGCGGGCGAGACGGGGCGGGAGGAGGCCGAGCCGGCGGTTGGTCGTGGCGGCGGCCTTCTTGATCGTGCCGAGGGAGCGGATGAACGCGGGGTGGGCGCGGAGCCCGCTCAGACTGAAGGTCTCTCGCGCCCGCTGGGTGAAGATCCCGTAGAGCGCGGCGGCCGGCACCGCCTTCCGGCCGAGGCTGTCCCGCTCGATGCGGGTGCGGCCCCGGGCGCCCCGTCGCTTCAAGGCCGCCCGTCGAGGGCCTTCGCCCCGAGCCAGACGATGGCCAGGCCGAGCAGGAGCTTGCCGAGTCCCACCCCCCTAGCTTACTTCATCCTACATCGAGGGAACCAGGCCGCTCAGTCGCTCGACGAGCGCCTGGGCGATCTCCTCCTGCTGTCTCAGCTGGGCCCTGAAGCTGCGGCTGTCGGTTCGCGCGATCTCGACGCGGAGATTGTCCAGGTAGATCCTGAGCGCTTGCATCAGGAACTCGTGCTCTTCGCGGCTCAGCGTCAGGGTCATAGACGTGCCCCCTTAGGCTGCATTATTCACGAACCACCGTCGAGTGTAGCGGGCGGGGCCTGTCGCAGGGCGCAGCCCCCGTGGGTCCGGCTCCGTCACCCACTCGCCCGAACGCCGCGCTGCGCGCGGCGGACGGGACGAGGGGGGCCCACTGCGCGCGGCCCCGTGGGGGCTGCACTCGCCATCATGACGAGGGCCACGAGCAGGCCCGCGTATGGCTTCTCCCTCTGTGGCGTGTTCTCTTGCATGGTGAAATCCTCCGTCCAGTTTGCAGACCTCGAACACGAGATCAGCGAAGACGATGATCAGGAGGACCGGACGGAGGTCAGGCCGGCTCGGTGGGGCTCTGCGGGGATCGGTCGGCGGTAGGGTCGCGGCGGGGCAACAGCGGGATGAGTTCCGGGAGGCTCAGGCTCCGCTGGAGATCCGTTGGCACCTTCTCGGCGGGCCGGCGCAGGTCGACGGCCGGACGGAGCGGCTCCACCTGCGGGAGGAACGCGAACCCCTGTGCCTGGACGGGCTGGACGCGGAGCGCCACCACCGATTCGTCGGCGTTGAACCGGAACGCGCCCGCAGAGAAAATGGCCAGGTCCATGACCACATGACCTACGAGGAACAGGATGAACAGCCGCCTCATGGCCTCTATAATAGCTCAATGGACATGGCGCAGCCAGCCCCCTTCGTGTTCTTCGGGTGCGTCGAGCTCAGGGAGCTCCTGGGCCTGCGCGCCCGGGACGAGCGGGAGCTGATGGAGCAACTGGAGCGCGCCCCCCTGGGGGCGGTGTATTATCACACCCACAGCGTCTTCCTCCGGCACTATCAGGTTACGGGCGCCTATCCCAATGACTTCGCCAACTGGGTCGCCGCCCAGGTCCGGGACCAGGTCCTTGGCGAGCGCCTGGCCGTCGTGGACCCGTTCGCGTTCGGCAGCCTGGAGGCGCTGCGGGACGAGCTGGTGTCCATCATCGACCACCACATCGCGACGCTCCATCCCGTCCCCCGGGTCGTCTTCGGGGACCCGTTCTTCTTCGTCCAGTCCCACGTGATCGAGGTTCCCACCGGGCTCGAGGCGCGGACCCTTGGGGAGTTCCGGCGGTGCCTGGCCGAAGTGGACGCCAGCTCGATCTACTTCCACGCGCTCGAATCGAAGGTCCGCCGCGGGCATCCGCGCGGGGATTTCGCCGACTGGCTCGGGGAGGCCCGCGGACGAGAGTCGCTGGCCGAGGAGATCGCGCGGATCAACCCCTACCTGGGGGGCCTGGAGGAGATCCGCCTCCGGATCCTCCGGCTCGTCGACGCCGCGCTGGGAGAGGAGGCGCAAGGCGGTGGCCCCTAGCACCCTCACCATCGAGGACTATCGTGAGGTGGCCCCGAAGGGGGCCGTCGATTTCCTGCTCCGGCTGGCGGAGCGAGCCCGGGGGCGGCGCTTTCTCCACGTGAACTCGACACGCGTCGGTGGGGGCGTGGCCGAGATCCTCAGCCGGCTCGTGCCCATCATGGGCGACCTCGGAATCAAGACCGCCTGGGAGGTTATCGAGGGGGACCCCGAGTTCTTCGCCACCACCAAGGCGTTCCACAACGCCCTCCAGGGTACCGAGCAGGTGTTCACCGAGGCCCTCCTGGAGCATTACCTCGAGGTGAACCGGGCCAACGCCGAGCGCCTCAGGCCGGCGGGGGACCTCGTGCTCATCCACGACCCTCAGCCGGCGGCGATGATCGAGTCCCGCCCGCCCGAGGGGAGGTGGGCCTGGCGCTGTCACATCGACCTCTCGACTCCCCAGCGCCGCCCCTGGGCGTTCTTGCGCCGCTACGTGCTCCGGTACGACGCCGCCGTCTTTTCCCTTCCTGCGTTCGCCCAGTGGCTCCCGATCCCCCAGTTCCTCGTCTATCCCTCCATCGACCCGCTCGCGGAGAAGAACCGGCGGATGACCAAGAGCGAGATCGCGAAGACCCTCGGCGCCCTCCAGGTTCCCGACGATAAGCCGATTCTCCTGCAGGTCTCCCGCTTCGATCGCTTCAAAGATCCGATCGGGGTCATCAACGCCTACCGGATGGTGAAGCGGTATCACGACGTCCGGCTGGTGCTGGCCGGAGGTGGCGCGACGGACGATCCCGAGGGGGCGCAGGTACTCGCGGAGGTGCGTGAGGCGGCTGGGCGCGACCCCGACATCCTCGTGCTCGACCTGCCGTCGAACGCGCACCTCCAAATCAACGCCCTCCAGCGCGCCGCGGCGATCGTCGTCCAGAAGTCCACCCGGGAGGGGTTCGGTCTCACGGTGGCCGAGGCGATGTGGAAGGGGAAGCCCGTCGTGGGAGGAGCCACGGGGGGCATCACCGTGCAGATCCTCTACGGGGTGACGGGCTACACCGTGAACTCGGTGGAGGGCGCCGCCTACCGGATTCGCTATCTGCTGAGCAACCCCGCCCTCATGCGGAAGATGGGGGAGGCCGGGCGCGAGCACGTGCGGCGGAATTTCCTCATCACCCGCCACCTCCGGGACTATCTCTCGCTCCTGGTTCACCTCACCGGCTGACGTCCGCGCCCTCCAGCGCATCGGCCAGCCAGGCGAGGAGTTTTTCCACCGCTGCCGGTCCGCCGAGCCGATAGGCTGCCCGCGTCCGGCGGCGCCCCACGGCCACGCACACGGCCCGACCCCGGAGCGCCCGGAACGCCTCCTCGTCGGTTTCGTCGTCGCCGAGGTAGACCGTCAGAGGCGCGCGCCCCTCGAGGGATTTGGCCAGCAGGTCCCGCATCAACCGAACGGCTTTCCCCTTTCCCCAGGCGAGATGGGGCCTCAGCTCCAGGACCTTCTTGCCGGCCAGCACCTCCAGGGCGGGCGCGCGCGTGACGATCTC
The DNA here is from genome assembly GCA_016193045.1 of Candidatus Rokuibacteriota bacterium. GTDB lineage: Bacteria > Methylomirabilota > Methylomirabilia > Rokubacteriales > CSP1-6 > CSP1-6. Next base: position 27,118 of record JACPSW010000005.1, read on the forward strand.
GCGCACGATGCTCCGCAGGGTGGGGACGATCCGAGGGTCCGCCAGACGGTAGTGAAGGCTCACGGTCAATCCCTTGGGCTCCACGAGGACGCCGCTGTACCGGGAAGTCTTCCGTCTGAGCCGGTGGGTCACCCGCTGGAGCAGCGGTGACAGCGCCACCGCCCGGGGATGCCGGAAGCGGACGGCCCGCCAGGCGATCTCGAGCCCGTGGCACCCGGCGTAGGCGGCATCGGGCACCCGGACGAGTCGCCTGAGCGTGGGGAGACTCCGCCCCGAAACTATCCCGACACGGGCGCGCGCGTGGCGGGCGAGGCGGACGAGGATTCGGCGGGCGCGCTGTGAGAGACGGGCGGCCCGGGGGCGATCCACGATCGGCGCGAGGGTGCCGTCGAGATCCGTGAGGAGGATGAGCCCGCGGCGGCGGGCCTCCATCAGGCGGCGGCGGAGGGTCACGGGACTCCGGCCGTGCGTCAGACCTCCGCGACGCCGGCCCGATCCACGGACACGCGGGTGAGCTCCTCCAAGAGGAGCCCGGCCCACCGGTAGATGTTGCGCTCCCGGACGATCTGCTTCATCCGGCGCATGCGGAGGGCCCGCTCGTCTGGCGGCATCTCCACGGCGAGGCGCATGGCCTCCGCCATTTCGTCGATATGGTAGGGATTGACCTGGAGCGCGTCCACCAGCTCGCGCGCCGCCCCGGTGAAACGGCTGAGGATCAGCACGCCCCGGTCCTCCTCGACTGCTGACACGTACTCCTTGGCCACCAGATTCATCCCATCGTGGATGGAGGTGACCATGCAGAAATCGGCGTGCCGGTAGTAGGGCCGGATCTCCTTGTGGCTGTGCTGGCCGCGGAGATAGACGATCGGCTTCCACCGCTTGGTCTGGAGCTTCCAGTTGATTTCCTCCACGACCCGGTCTGCCTCTTCATCCAGGTCCTGGTACCGCTTGATGTGGCTCCGGCTCGGCGCCGCCAGCTCCACGAACACCAGCCGCTGGCGGTACTCCGGGTATCGCTCGAAGAAGCGTTCGATAGCCCGGAAGCGTTCGAGGATCCCCTTCGTGTAGTCGATCCGGTCCACGCCCACCCCCAGCAGCGCCACCGACCCACCCAGCTCCCTCAGGAGCTCCTCCCGCGAGATCCCGAGGTCCCCCGGATCGCCTTCGGGAGCCACGCTGATGGGGAGCGGCTTCACATAGGTCGTGTGGCGCCCGCGCACCACCCCGAAGCGCTCGCGGTCCACGCGGGCTTCGATGGCCCGTTCCACCGTCTCGAGGAAGTTGTTGCAGTGGAACTGGATGTGAAACCCGATGAGGTCGGCCCCGAGCATCCCCAGGAGGATCTCCTGCTGCCAGGGGCAGATCCCGAAGGCCTCGGGGTTCGGCCAGGGGATGTGCCAGAAGAGGGCGATCCGCGCGTCCGGGCGAGTCTCCTTGATGAGCCGCGGGAGAAGGGCGAAGTGGTAGTCCTGAATCAGCACGTACGGGCGCTCGGTGTCCCGCATCTCCTCCAGCAGGGCCTCGGCGAACTTTTCGTTGACCCGCTGGTAGGCGGCCCAATCGGAGGCCCGAAACACCGGGCGGGTGTGGGCGATGTGGCAGAGCGGCCATATCCCCTCGTTGGCAAACCCGTAGTAGTAGCCGTCCTCCTCCTCTTTCGTCAGCCACACCCGCCTCAGCGTGTAGGCGGGTTGCTCGGGGGGGACTCCCACTTTGTCGTGGGCGTTGACGGTCTCCTGGTCGGCGTCGCCGCTGCCCTGCGCGATCCACAGGCCGCCGCAGGCGCGCATGATCGGCTCGATGGCCGTGACGAGCCCGCTGGCGGGCGCGCTCGCTTCGATCTTGTTCCCTCGCCACTGGTGGATGAGGGGCTCGCGGTTGCTGACCACGAACAGCGGCGTGTCGTTCAGCTGGCTCCGGACGAACTGCTTGAGACGCTCCTCCGTCCAGAGCGCTTCGCCCTCGAGGCGGAGGAGGGCCTCGCGTTCCGCCGCCGCTTTGGCATCGTCCAGGCTCTTGGCCAGCTCGCTGAACTCCGACGCCAGGGATCCGAAGAACCGGCCCGACACCGGAGGCGGCGTCGCCTTGCCCGCTCTCACCTGCCGGGCCCATTCGGCCATCCGCGTCATCGGGTGGGTGATGCTCCATTTCACGACGAGGAGCGTCAGCAACGAGACCACGCTGGCAAGGATCAGGAGCCGGACCGTGTTCTGCTGCAGCAGGTCGGAGGGGTTGATCTCGATATGGCTGGCGTCCAGGAAGATCACCAGCGCGCCCAGAGGGGGCCCCTCCCCCTGGAGGGGAACGGCATAGAGGTACGTTTTCTGCCCTGCCAGGGTCTCGATCCCCTTCTGGGCCTCACCCGTCGTGAGGGCCTTGGAGATCATGGGAAGGGAGGGAGGGAGGCGGGGGGCCACGTCGGGGGTCGCCACCACGAGCCCGGCGAACTGGTCGTAGATCGCGATACCCCGGCGCGGGCTCCCGAACTTCTTGATGATCCGCTCGACGCGCGCCGGCGGGCCCCGCTGGATCGCCGGCTCGACGGCCTCCTTGAGCACTTCTCCCGTGAGCCAGGCCCGCCGTTCCAGGTCGGTCAGGATCTGGTCCCGTTCGGCGTAGATCTGGACCAGGGCGAAGCCGGCGATGATGACCAGCGAGGAGACCCAGATCGCGCCGAGCAGCCGAAGCACGAGTTTCACTTGGGAAATCCCTCGCGGGCATTTTACCATGGGCTCGCATCTCCGGGCACTTGCAGTATGGAAAGCTTCCGCGAGAGGATGAGGGTCGCAGAGTATCGACCAGGAGGGAAGCTATGGCCACGCAGCAACTGGAGGAGCGACAGCGGCGGCAGGAGCTCGAGCGATTGCTGAGTGAGGAGCGGAAGTAGACCGGAGCGTGGTCAGCCGCCGGTTGCTCGACGACCTGCGAGGGGCGGTCCGTCGCTTTCTCGACGAGGAGGGCTTTCTGCTCGCCTCGGCGCTGTCCTTCGCGTTCCTGCTCTGCCTGCTCCCGTTGACCCTCATTCTGCTGTCCGTCGCCGGGTTCCTGCTGGAGTCCGACGCCGTGGCGGAATACCTCTTCGACACCGCCACGCTCCTCTTCCCCGCTTACGGGGCGCAACTGGTGGAGTTCCTGGTCCTGCTCATCAGGGAGCGCGCGGTGACAGGAGTCCTGGGGGCCGCCGGACTGCTCGTCTTCGCCAGCCAGTTGTTTTCGCTCACCCGGAGTGTCATGAACCGGGCGTTTCGGGCCGGCGTGCGCCGGGGATTGATCCAGGGATTCGCCTTCGACCTGCTCGCCGTGCTTCTGGCGAGCTCGCTGGCGGTCGGGTTCGCCCTCCTCATCGTGACGATGGTTGCCTTGGGCGACCTCGCGCTCCGGCTCTCGCCGCTTCCCCTGCCACCGTCGCTCCGGGTGAGGCGGATCGTTGCGCTGCCCGTCATCTATGCGACCGGCCTGGGGCTCCTCTTCGTGGTCTACCGGGTGTTTCCCAATACGGCGGTGCTGGCGCGCGCCGCGGCTGGCGCGACACTGGTCGTCGCGGTGTTGTGGGAGTCCGCTCGCTGGGCGTTTACGGGGTACGTGACGGTGTTCGGCGTGTACGGGAAGCTCTACGGCTCCTTCGGGATCGGCATGGCGTCGCTCGTGTGGATCTACTACTCTGCCACCATCTTCGTGTTCGGCGCGGCGCTCGCGGCGGTCCTGACGGAGCGCGGCCTCGGCCGCGCGGCGGAGGCGCCCGAGGCCCCCGCCGCGGGGGGAGCCCCGCCCGTGCGCGAAGCCGTTGCCACCCGCGCGGGCCCCGGCCTGATCGGCAAGGCGATCTTCGTCACGATGCTGGCGGCCGCGATCGCCCTCTTCGCGCTCCAGAACAGCGCCCCGGCGACGATCCGATTCCTGGCTTGGAGGTTCGAGGGCGTGCCGTTGGCGACGCCGATTCTGGTGGCGGCCGCGGTGGGCGTCGTCCTCGTCGGGCCGGCGCTCTTGATCGGCCGCGCGCGGCTCCACTCCAGGATCCGCGCCCTCGAAGCGCGTCTGGCGGCGCTGGCGGCTCGTCTGGCCGAGCGCCCGCCCGAACGTGGAGGGTGAGCGGCGCGGTGGGTGGGGCGCTGGCCGCGCGCGCCTGGCCGTCAGGCCCCGAACTTGGTCAGGCGCAGCCCGTTGGCGAGGAGGAGGGGCATCAGATCCTGGGCGGGGAACGTGCCCAGGCTCCCGGCGGCGCAGGCCCGCTCCGTGAACTGGGTCACGGGGTCGGCGCCGCAGTAGGCGCTCCACAGCAGCACCGGCACGGGCTGCCAGCCGTGGCCCTTGAGGACGGCGGGGGTGGCGTGGTCGCCGGTGACGGCGAGGACGTCGGGCTTGAGGCTCAGGATCTGGGGAATGAACGCATCGAGCCGCTCGAGGGCGGCGACCTTGGCGGCGAAGTCCCCGTCCTCTCCGGCCTTGTCGGTGTCCTTGTAGTGGAGGAAGAAGAAGTCGTACGCCTCCCGGTGCTGGCGGAGCGTGGCGACCTCGTCGGCGAAGGTCGCCCCGGTCTTCAGCACCTCCATCCCCACGAGGCGGGCCAGCCCACGGTACATCGGGTAGGCGGCGATGGCGGCGGCCTTGACGCCAAACGTCTTCGGGAACGAAGGCAACCGCGGCAGCTGATCGAAGCCGCGGAGGAGGATCATGTTGGCCGGGGCCTCACCGGCCAGCGTCGTGCGCGCGGCCGCCACGAAGCGGTTCACCAGGCTCGCGGTGCGCCGGGCCGCAGGGGTGAGCGCCTTGGTGGGCAGCGCGGGGACGCCGACGGCCTGGGGGTCGGTCTCCGTCAGCTTCCCCGAGAGACCCGCTCCCCTCAGGACGAGAACGAAGCGGTGCTCCTTCACGGGCTCCACGAAGAGCTTCACGCCGGGGAGGCGGATCCCCCGGAGGCGCTGGCAGAGGCTCGTGCAGAGGTCGGTCCCGATGCGGCCCGCCCGCCGGTCGGTGATGCGTCCCTCCCGGTCCACGGTGCAGAAGTTGCCGCGCGCGGGCACGTCGCCGGCGCGGAGCTCGAAGTCGATGCCCAGCGCCTCCAGCACGCCGCGGCCGACCTGGTACCGGAGGGGATCGTAGCCGAAGAGGCCCAGATGCCCCGGACCGCTTCCCGGCGTGATCCCCGGCCCCACGTGCCGCAGGAGGCCGCAGGCCGCGCGCCCCGCCAGGGCGTGGAGGTTCGGGATCCGCGCCGTCTCCAGCTCCGACTTGCCCGTGTCGGGATGGGGGAGCCCGCCCA
>JACPSW010000165.1 GCA_016193045.1 Candidatus Rokuibacteriota bacterium
CTCCACGGGCCGGGCAGCGCGCCGCCGGGCCTGCTCGCCCCCTTCGCGGATATCGCCCCAGGCGGCGAGCTGGCGCGCGACGGCCTCCTGGATCGCCTTCCTGTACGCGAGGTAGATCGCGCCCCGCGCCCCGGCGCGGATGAAGTCGGCCTTGTTGAGGGTGAGCGCCTGCGCCAGGGACGGGGCCTCGATCAGGCCGGCGACGCGCTCGGGAGACGAGGGCGCGATCCCGAGCCAGTCCCAGCCCCGCTTGATGACCTTGCCGAACGTGCTGATCGCCAGACCCCGCCGCTCCTCCGCAAGCGGCAGCCGATCGCGGACCAGGTAGCCCGCTGCCGAGGGCTTCCGCTTGCGCGCCAGGCGCACCGCGATGGACGCCCGCTCGGGCGCCTCCCAGCTCTCCTGCGAGAGCGGCCGGCCGTTCACCACGAAGCGGACGGCGCGCGGGTAGTGGGCGGCCAGGATGTCCCCCAGGGCGGGATCCAGGAGCGGTTGATAGTGGCGCCACAATGCGCCCTCGATGAAGCCCGGGTCGAGGAGGGGGGACAGCGGGTTCTTCAGGTGAAGCCGGACCGCTGTGCCGTGCTCTCCGACCAGTCCCAGCGGCGGCACCCACTTCCACGGCGCCCGGTGGCGTGAGGACAGGCGCCAGACGGTGGCCATGTGGTGCTTGCCGAGCCGGCTCTCGGTCAGGACCTCCTCGGAGACGAGCAGGCCGATCTTGATCCCCACCCCGGCGAAGCCGATGCCCTCCCCCCGGACCTTGGTGGTCGCCGCGACATCGTGGTAACGCGCGAGGTCGCGCCGTCGCATCCCCACGCCGTCGTCCACGATCGTCAGCGTGGACCCGGCGGGATCGGTGGCGATGGTGACGGCGGTCGCGCCCGAGTCGAGGGAGTTGGCGACGACCTCGGTGAGGATGGTCTCCTCGGCGGCGCCGGGGTAGGCGTCGCGGAGGTCCTCCAGGAGATGCAGCAGATCGACGCGGGTCTCGCCCACAGGGGGAGCGTAGAGGAAGTCTCCCCTGAGGGCAAGCCGACCGGGTGTCAAGGCAGTGTGACAGGGGCGGTCAGAACCCTTAACGAAAGATCCGTGGTATAGTCGCGTAAGGAGTGGGCCCGATGGACAAAGACAAGGTAAAAGCTCTGACGGAAGAGATCATGGCCCTCCCCGGGGGGGAGCGGGAACAGCTTGCCCAGGAGATCCTGCCTCTCCTTCTGGGGACACGCGCAGGGTTGGAAGGCATCGACCGGGCCCTTCAGACCCTTTCCGACAAGGAGCTAGATGCCTTGGTGGAACGAGCTCGGAGCCGAGGTCGGGATCTCCCGGAATCGTTCGTTGCGTCCGTGATTGGCGAGGCCCTCCGAGCTGCCCGCGCTTCGAGTCGTTCTTGACACTCAGGTCCTCCTGAGAGGCGCGGTCGCCAAGACCGAAAGCCTCACTTCCAAGATCTACGACGCTTGGCGCGCGGGCCGCTTCACTCTCCTCCTTTCCGAGCCGATCGCTGCGGAGGTCGAGGAAGTTCTCCTCCGGCCCGAGGTACTCCAGAAACTCCACTTGAATCCGGTTGAAGCGCGGGCGCTGGTCACCCTTGTCCGCCGCCGGGCTCTCTTCGTAACCCCGGAGACCCCCATCAGGCAAAGTCGGGATCCGGCCGACGATAAGTTCCTCGAGTGCGCTGTTGCCGGAGACGCCACCTACATCGTGAGCGCTGATGACGACCTGCTGAGCCTGACCGAGGTCCAGGGGATTCCTGTCCTTGACGTGCCCACCTTCTGGCGAAAGCTGGTCGAGCTCACCCTCCCAGGTTAGCCGGCATTCGAACGCAGCGCCCCGGCTCGATTTACGAGCTAGCCAAAGTGCTGAAGCGGGATCCTGGGCGCTACTCGCACTCCGGCAGAAGGCCCTGGGGCGTCTTGACGTACTTGCCGGTGAGCTTGCAAGGCGCTGCGGCTGACGGCGCCGGGGCCACGGCCGCCGGAGGCGAGGGGCTGACCGCGGGCTGCTGGTACTGGGCCGCCGGAGGGGGCGGGGGGTTCGGGATCCAGACCCACTGGTACGCCGTGGTGATACCGTCGCCCAGCAGCTCGTACCGGCCGTGGGGATAGTAGACGGTCCTCGGCGGGGGCGGCTGGACCGCCATCGGCGGAGGCGCGGCGTAGACCACCTGGTAGGGCGGGGCGGTGACATAGACGGGCGCGGCGTAAACCGGTCGCGGGTAGAAGGCGGGCGCGAAGAGCTGGTTGAACACCGCGAAGGAGGCGAGCCCCAGCGCCACGTTCGCGGCGGTGCCGCCTCCGGCGTAAGCCGCCGGGGCCGCGAGCCCCACAATCAGGACCGAAACCAAGAGGATGGCACCAAGCTGCCGCATGTGACCCACCTCCTTTAACCTTCGTAGCACCGGCGGCCCGCCCAGTCAACCATCTGGCTCGCTTGCTCCGCAAAACGCTGAAGAGCATCGGTACGACGGTTGGCGTGTGGACCGGACGGGATCGGCCTACGCGAACGCACCCGATTCAAGGCCTTCGATGAGCCGCATCACCGCCGCCATCCCCCCCTCGGTATCGAGCAGGTCGATCGGCCGCATCTTGAGCAGGAGCGGATGATGCTGTTCGAAGAAGAGGAGACGATCCTCCGCGACCACCAGATCTCCAAGGGCATCGAGGGCGCGCCGGAGCCGCGCCAGCTTGGTCGCCATCCTGGCGTCGGGTCGGCTCCCTCCCTCCCAGCGTGCCACCGTGCTCCAGGCCACGCCCAGAAGATCTCCGAACCGCTGCTGGGAGATCGGCTTGTCGGGACGAAGAGCCAGCCGGCGGCGCAGCTCTCGAATCTGTTCCGGACCCCATGCCGCAGTGGCCCTCTGTCTTCCCGATCTTGCCGCGAGGCCTCCTCGCTTGACCCCACGCTTCATGACGCTTGCCCCCTTCGCTCCGCGAATCGCGTCCACTCTTCGGCGGCCGATTCCACGCTCAGCTCCGCCTGAACGCTTTCGAGAAAGACCGCCACGCAGACGCCATCTGGCCGATTCCGCACCGAACTGTAGATGACACCGGTCCGACCCTCATGTCTCAGCCGACGGGCGAGGGCCTTGCCGCTCTCAGGGGCCGGGTCCCCTTGCAGTTCTGTCCCGGTGATATGGTATCGCTCCTGCTGCTCCTGGGCTCTGAGGTCCACGAGTTGCCTCGATACTTCCTCCGGCAGCATGACCCGCCAGGCCCGGAAGGCTCGCATATCGAGGCGTGCCTCCCCCGCATGCGCTTTCACCTCCAACCAAGCCGTCTCCACGCTATCGGCCACGTAGGTGGTGGGCTCTCGCTCGGGATCCCCGTGAAACCGGCCTCCCCCACTGCTCAGTACCTCGCGCTTCGTCCGGCGACGGGCCCCGACCACGCGGTACCACGAGGCCGGCCCTCCTGATCCGCCCGTCATTTCTGCCACAGTATATACCGTCTGATATATCGTCTGTCAAGGGTTCCCCCGCCCCCGGATCGATGCGTGAGGTGGCCGTCCACCGAATGCGTGTACTGACATTGATCGGCCCCCTTGACAGGGCTTCAGGGCATTTGGTATACAATCGGCCGTCCTACAAAACGGTCCTAGGGACGCCCGCGAGGAGCCCACGTGACCAAAGAGAGGGCACCCGTTCCGGACTCGCGCATTCGCTTTGCGGGCCCGAGCCTGATCCGCGAGCGGATTGTGGATGCGCTTCGCGACGCCATCGTGGCCGGGCGCCTGAAGCCCGGCGAGCGGATCCGGGAGCGGGAGCTGGTGGCGTTGCTCGGCGTCAGCCGGTCGCCCCTGCGCGAGGCGATCCGGATCCTGGAGGCCGAGGGCTTCATCACCTCCCTGCCGCACCGGGGCGCGTGGGTGAGCGAGCTGAGCGCCTCCGACCTTCACGATCTGGTGCACGTCCGCGTCATCCTGGAAACGTTCGCCGCCCGGCTGGCGCTCGAGCGACTCGACGAGGCGACCCAGCGGGCGCTGGAGGAGCAGGTCAGGCGGTCGCGATCCGCCGGACGAAAGGTGGATACGACCACGAACTTCACCCTGGCCCTCGAGTTTCACGACCTGTTGATCAAGGCCTGCGGCAACCGGAAGGTCATTCAGCTGCACGAAGGACTCAAGCAACATCAGCGGCGGTATCAGCACTTCGCGTTTTCCCGCCTGGGCCGCGACACCCGGGCCGTGGAGGAGCACGCCGAGATCGTCAACGCCCTCAATGGACGCGACATCGCGGCCGTGGAGCGCTCGCTGCGGACTCACCTGCTGAGGTTTTACGAGGAGATCGCGCCGCTCCTTCCCGTCGAGTCGCGGGCGACCGGCTCATAACTGGAGGACCGTCCCATGCCACACGATCTCATCCTCAAGAACGGTCTCGTTGTCACGCCGCAGGGGATCCTGGAAGGGGGGGTCGCCGTGGACGGCGAGAAGATCGCCGCCGTCGGGGCCTCCGGCAGTCTCGGCACGGCGAAGCGCGAGGTGGACGTGCAGGGAAAGATCATTTTCCCCGGCCTGTTCAATCCCCACACCCACCTCGGCAACGGCGACGACGTGAGCTGGCAGGGGCTGGACGACGACTTCGCCAGGGACACCAAGGACTTCGCGATCGGGGGCGTCACGACCTTCGCCACGACGACGGTCTTCAGCAAGGACCCCCTGGTGCAATGCGTCGATCGGTCGATCAAGAGCGGAACGGGCCGGTCGTTCGTGGATTTCAAGATCACGGGGGTCGTCCTGACCCCGGAGCAGATCACGGAGATCCCCGCGGTGGCGCGCAAGGGCTGCCTCTCGTTCAAGTTCTTCACAGGATACTGTGGCTGCCAGGCCGAATCGCTCGGGATGCCGGCCTCCGGGATCACGCCGGACATGTTCTTCCGCGCGTGCGAGGAGTTGGCCCGGGTCGGGCCGCCGGCGGTGGCGCTGATCCACGCCGAGGAGCCGTACGTGCGCGGGATCCTTTCGGAGCGCATGCAGCGGGCGGGCAAATCCGACCTCGTCAGCTGGGCCGAGCACAGTCCCGCCTGGGCCGAGAGCGTGCAGGTCTACCAGTATGGGGTCATCGCAAAGGACTTCGGCGTCCCGATGTATGTCGTCCACATCGCCAACGCCCACACGGTGGATTTCCTGGTCTATCTCCAGCGCGAGGGCTATCCGATCATCGGCGAGACGGTCGTCGGCTTTCTCTCCTCGACCGCGCCCGAGGTCGAGGCCAAGAAGCTCGGCACGCACGCCAAGATCCAGCCGCCGATCAAGTTCGCGGCGGATCGCGACCGGCTCTGGCGCGGCCTGCGGGAAGGCACGCTCACCGCGGTGGGGACCGACAGCATCTCCTACTCGAGCAAGTACAAGGACGCGCAGGGATTCTGGGAGACCCGGGTCGGCCTCAACATGCAGGAGATCGACACCCTGCCCCTGCTGTTCAGCGAAGGCATCAACAAGGGCCGGATCGACCTGGCCACCCTCGCGCGGGTGGTGGCCGAGAACCCGGCCAGGATCTTCGGCATCTATCCGCAGAAGGGCGTCATCGCGCCGGGGAGCGACGCCGATCTGGTCGTCATCGACCAGAACAAGCAGGACACGCTCGGCGTCCACCGGATGCGCGGCCGGGCCGATTACTCCAACTGGGAAGGCAAGCCCGTCAAGGGCATGCCGGTGATGACCTTCCTCCGAGGGACGCTGATCGCAGAGAACGGGGAGGTCGTCGGCGAACGGCCGCTGGGCCGGTACGTGGCGGGGCAGCCGCCGCGCGGTCTCGTGTGAGATCGAGTCGGGGCATTCATGAACGAGAGACAAGGAGGGAAGGAGATGGGAAAGAGCACGTGGGGCAAGGGTATGACACTCGCGATTCTCGCGGTCTTTGTCCTGCTGGCGGCGGGACCGGCGCTCGCCCAGGACACCATCAAGATCGGGTTTTCCGGCGCGCTGACGGGTCCAGCGGCGAGCTTCGGCGTGGGGATTCGGCGGGGCGCGGAGATCGCGGTCGATGACATCAACGCGAAGGGCGGCGTGAGGGGGAAGAAGCTCCAGCTCATCGTCCGGGACTCCGAGCACAACCCGGTGAAGCTGGTGGCCCAGCACCGCGAGCTCGTCGAGCGGGAGGGCGTGGTGGCCCTGCTCGGCGGGACGAACAGCGCCGAGATGCTCGCCGTGGCGCCCATCCTGAACGATCAGCTGAAGGTCCCTGTGATCTGCCCGGCGACCGACGCAACCAAGATCACGGAGAACGACGCATGGCAGGAAGGCCGAGACAACTACGTCTTCCGCTATGGCATGTTCGGGCGGGGACAGTCGAACTTCCTCGTGAATATGGCGGTGCAGCGATTCGGGTATAAGAAGGCGGCCCTCCTGACATGGACGGCCGGCTGGGGGGTGACCGGACGCGGTGAGCTCACCCGCCGGCTTCGTGAGCTCAGCACGCCCCTCGTCGCGGATGAGACGTACGATACCGCGGACACGGACATCAGCCCCCAGCTGCTGAAGATCAAGCAAGCCGGCGGTGAGGTGATCCTCAACTACGGCCTCGTCCGGGAGAACGTCTACGTCGTCCGGGCCAAGGACAAAATCGGAGACAAGACCCCCTACTTCTCGGCCTGGGGGCTGGCGACGCCGGCATTCTGGCGGGCCGGGGGGAATCTCGGCGAGGGTGTGCTCGTAAGCACCACGATCACCGCCGACGGGCCGCAGCCGCCCGAGCGGCTTCAGTTCCTGAAGAAGTACTGGCAGCGGTACGGGCCGGACATGGACTTCGTCCCGGGGACGTTCGCGGCGCATGACATCGTCCACCTGTACGCTCAGGTCATGGAGAAGGTCGGCACCGACCCGAAGGCCATCCGGGCAGCCCTTGAGAACATTCCGGCGTTCAAGGGGCTCGTAAAGGACTTCAAGCGGCCGGTCTTCACCAAGAGCCGCCACGATGCCCTCCAGGAAGAGGATTTCGTGTTGGGCCGCTGGACTAATGGGAAACTCCTCCAGGTGCACTTTGATCAAGAAGGACCCCACGTGATTCTCGACGATGGGGCCAAGCGGTACATCGACAAGAAGACTTTGGCCCTCCGCTAACTGCTTCGGGTTCGGGACGAGGAGCGCCTCTTCTCGTCCCGAACCTTGTTCCCGCTATGCGATTTCTCGTCCAGATCGTCCTGAGCGGCATCGCAACCGGTGCGATCTACGGGCTCGTGGCCGTTGGCTACAGTGTCACGTATGCCACGATGCGCGTTCTGAACTTCGGTCTCGGCATGTGGGTCATGCTCGGGGCCATGGTCGGGTATACGTTGCACGTGACGTTCGGCCTGAACGTTCTCATCGCCATGCTCGGCATGATGACGGTCCTGGGGGGGCTTGGCCTCCTCGCGGAACGCTTCACGGTGCTTCCCTTCGTTCGCGCGGGGTCCGACGTCTGGATCATGAGCACGCTGGCCGTCGGGCTTCTGTTCATCAATGCCGCCGAGCTCCTCTGGGGGCGCAACCCCCTGGCGATTCCGCCATTTCTGGGGAAGGATCCGATCAATTTTGCGGGCATCGGGATTTACCCCCAGGAGATTCTGATCGTCATCGTCGCCTGCGCGGTCATGGTCGCCTTGGACGTCTTCTACCAGTACACCCTCCTTGGAAAGGCCTTCCGGGCCACCGCGTCCAGCACCGAGGTGGCGGGCCTCATGGGCATCAACACGCGCCGAATCGCGAGTCTCGCCTACGCTCTCGCGGGATGTCTGGCGGGGTTCGCCGGCCTCCTGGTCGCCCCCGTGACGCTCGCCGAGCCCCAGATGGGGACCATCCTGGGCCTCAAGGCATTTGCCATCGCCATCATCGGCGGCCTGGAGGCGGGGCGAGGAATCTTCGTCTGCGGGCTCCTCTACGGTGTGCTTGAAGGTCTCCTCTCGGGTTATCTCTACACGGGGATCCGGGACATCATCGGGTTCACCCTCATGATCCTCGTGTTGTTCGTGCGACCGAATGGCCTGTTCGGGCGGCGCGCGGAGGAGCGCGCATGAGACACCCGGCCGCATGGCTGCTTCCGGCGCTCGCCATCCTGGCCGTGGCCGGCTTGCCTTTGATGCTCACCGGGACGTATTACCAGTTCATGTTGGTCATCATCTTCGTCTATGTGATCGTGTCCGTCGGGCTGAACATTCTGACGGGCTATGCGGGCCAGTTCTCGTTGGGGCACGCGGGCCTCTTCGCGATGGGCGCCTACACGTCGGCCCTCGTGAGCAAGAACCTGGCGGCGATCGGCTTTCTCGGGGACATGGGGCTCCACATCTGGATCGGCATGATGGCCGGGATCTTGATGGCGTCCCTGTTCGGTGCGGTGTTGGCGTACCCCTCCCTGCGGGTTCGCGGGCCGTACCTTGCGATGGTCACCGTCGCCTTCGGGTGGGTGATCTGGAAGATCCTGCTGGAGTGGGTGTCCGTGACCGGCGGCGAGCTCGGCATCACGTCAATCCCCAAGGCGCGCTTCGGATCCTTTGTCCTGGACACGCCCCGCTTTTACTATTTGGCGATGGCCCTCGCGCTTGGCGCCCTACTGCTCCAGCGGAACCTGGTCCAGTCAGCGTTCGGTCGCAAGATGCAGGCGATCAAGTTCAGCGAGCTGGCCGCTGCGTCGGTCGGGATCGACGTCTATCGAAGCAAGGTGACCGTCTTCATTCTGAGCGCCGCCTTCGCTGGCCTCGGCGGTGCCCTGTTCGCCCATCAGCAGAACTTCATCAACCCGGACAACTTCAACTTCTTCGACTCGGTATTCTTTCTTCTGGCAATTCTCTTCGGCGGAGCCGGTACCCTCCTGGGTCCGGTGGTCGGTGCGGCGACGCTGACGCTCCTGCCCGAGTTCCTTCACGGGTTCGACCACTACCGTCTCATCGTGTATGGAGTCCTCATCCTGCTGGCCCTCTACTTCCTGCCACGAGGCGTGTGCGGAGCCGTGACGCGTGGTCGGCGGTCGGTGAGCCGTCCGTCCTCCGTCAAGCGCCGGACCGAGCCTGCGGCGACGGCGTTGACGACGGGGGCGAAGCATGGCGATCAGCCGCTTCTCGAGGTCCGAGGGGTTTCGAAGGCCTTCGGGGGCGTGAGAGCGCTGGACGGTGTCTCCCTCAACGTCTTCCCGGGGACGGTCCACGCGTTGATCGGCCCCAATGGCGCCGGGAAAACGACGCTGCTGAACGTGATTTCCGGTGTGTATCCGCCCGACTCGGGGAAGATTCTCCGCGAAGGAGAGCCGATTCGCATGCGGTCCCCGGACCGCGCGGCCCGCCTCGGCATCGCCCGCACCTTCCAGACCGTGAAACTGTTCGGAGACATGAGCGTGTTGGATCATGTGCTCGTCGGCTTCGAGCGACACTACGAGACGGGGGTGGGCGGCGCGCTGTTCCGGTCGGCACGAGCCGTTCGAGAGAACCAGGGCAAGGTGGCCGAGGCCCTGGGGCTCATCGAGTTCGTCGGCCTCGGTGGTCTCGAGGGAGCGGCCGCGAATTCCCTCTCGTACGGGCACCGGCGCCTTCTGGAGCTCGCCCGCGCCCTTGCGGTACGGCCGGGGCTTCTCCTCCTCGACGAGCCGGCCGCAGGCCTGATCGCGGAAGAAATCGACGCGCTCGATCGCCTGATCGTGGAGCTCCGGGGTCGCCGCATGACGGTGCTCCTCGTGGAACACCACATGGACCTCGTCATGAGCATCTCGGACCAGGTCACGGTGCTGGATTACGGCGTCGTGATCGGGGAAGGCGCACCCAGGGAGATCCAGGGGGATCCGCGCGTGATCGAAGCCTATCTGGGGCCATCCCACCACCATGTTGTCCGTTGACGGGCTCCGCGTTCGCTACGGTTCGCTGGAGGTCGTGAAGGGGATCTCCTTTTCCGTCCGCGAGGGGGAAATCGTCACGATCATCGGGGCAAACGGGGCCGGAAAGAGCACGACGCTCCGGACCCTTGCGGGACTGCTCAGTCCGTACCAGGGCACGGTCATGTTCCGCGACCGCAAGATCGGCGGTGCCCGGCCGTACAATGTGGCGGCGCTGGGTCTGAGACTGGTCCCGGAGGGGCGACAGTTGTTCCCCGATCACACGGTGCGTGAAAACCTCGAGCTCGGCGCGTATCTCCGGCTCTGGCGAGGGGAGCGGACGGGCGTGGCGAAAGATATGGAGGAGCTGTTCGAGCTCTTTCCGCAGATCCGCCCGCGCCTCGACCAGCGGGCCGGCTCGCTCAGCGGCGGGGAGCAGCAAATGGTGGCGATCGCGCGGGCGCTCATCAGTCAGCCGAGACTCCTCTTGATGGACGAGCCGTCGCTCGGCCTGGCGCCCATGCTCATCCAGAGCATTTTTGACGCCTTGATCAAGCTCCGGTCGCGGGGCCTCACGATCCTGTTGGTGGAACAGATGGCCTGGCTGGGACTCGGCGTCTGCGACCGGGGCTACATTCTCGAGTCCGGGCGCTTCGCGCTCGAGGGGAGCCGCGACGAGCTGCTGAGGCATCCACGCGTGCTGGAAGCGTACCTGGGCAAGACCCCTAGAAGCTAGCTGAAGAGGGAGGCGGTATGGACGCGCTCTATACGCTGGGCATTGCGGAGGCTGCGAGGCGGATCCGCGAAGGGGCGCTCTCGCCGGTCGAGCTGGTGGAGGCGCACCTGGAGCGAATCCGCAGCATCGAGCCATCTGTCCGGGCCTGGGTTTCGCTCGATGCGGAGGGCGCACGGCGCGCGGCGGAGGAGCGGCTGGCCGAGGTGAAGGCCGGGCGGGTTCGCGGCCCGCTCCACGGGATCCCCGTCGGGTTCAAGGATCTCTACCACGTGGCGGGGATGGTGACGACCGCCGGGGCCGGCTCGTTCGCACACGAGCGCCCGAATGCCGACGCCGAAGCGGTCGGGCGCCTCCGGACCGCCGGCGCAGTGGTGCTGGGCAAAGCCGCAACCACCGAGTTCGCGTACCTCGACCCCGCTGAGACCCGGAATCCCTGGAATCCCGAGCACACCCCCGGGGGATCATCGAGCGGTTCCGCGGCGGCCGTCGGCTCCGGTATGGTGCCTCTGGCGCTGGGCTCGCAGACTGTGGGCTCGACGCTGCGCCCTGCCGCCTACTGCGGCGTGATCGGCTTCAAGCCGACGCATGGGCGCATCAGCTGCGCCGGACTCGTGCCGCTCGCCTGGAGCTTCGATCACGTGGGGATCTTCTGCCGGAGCGTGGAGGATGTCGCCCTGACCCTTCAGGTGCTCGGAGGCTACGATCCGGCTGATCCGTTTTCCGTGCCAGCACCGGTTCCCGACTACGTGGCCGCGAGCAGGCGCGATCCTCATCCACCCCGTCTGGGGGTCCCACAGCGCTTCGTGGAGCAGGCCACCGCGGAGACCATCGCGCACCTTGAATCGGTGACGGATCGGTTTCGCGGCGGAGGGGCTCGCGTGGAGGGTGTCCAGCTTCCCCCCACGTTCGAAAGGCTTCACGCTGCGGGGATGCTCGTGGTGCAGGTTGAAGCGACCGCCTACCACGAAGCCCGGTTCGCGGGACAGGTTCGCGACTACCGAGAGAAATTCCGGGCTTTGCTCGAAACAGGAATGAAGGTTCGGGCCATCGACTACTCGCAGGCGCTGAGACAGTGTCGCCTCTTCCGGCGACAGATGGAAGCATTGATGACAGAGTTCGATGCGCTCTTGATGCCTGTCGCCGGCGCTCCGGCTCCCAAGGGGCTGACCTCCACCGGTGACCCGACATTCTGCGCGCCCTGGACCTTTGCGGGGGTTCCCGCCATGGCGCTCCCGTCGGGGATCGCGGGCGACGGGCTGCCCCTGGGGATCCAGCTGGTCGGGGCTCCGTTCAAGGAAGCGGACCTGTTGGCGACGGCCCGCTGGTGCGAGGACATCCTGGGCTTCAAGGCCCAGCCAAGGGCCTGCCACGCGGTGTAGCGATACCTAGACGTTCAGGGCTACGAAGCGGGCCGGGATTTTGGGCGCTACTCGCACTCCGGCAGAAGGCCCTGGGGCGTCTTGACGTACTTGCCGGTGAGCTTGCAAGGCGCTGCGGCTGACGGCGGCGGCGCCGCGGCCGTCGGAGGCGAGGGGCTGACCGCGGGCTGCTGGTACTGGGCCGCCGGAGGGGGCGGGGGGTTCGGGATCCAGACCCACTGGTATGCCGTGGTGATGCCGTCGCCCAGCAGCTCGTACCGGCCGTGGGGATAGTAGACGGTCCTCGGCGGGGGCGGCTGGACGACCATCGGCGGAGGCGCGGCGTAGACCACCTGGTAGGGCGGGGCGGCGAGATAGACGGGCGCGGCGTAGACCGGTCGCGGGTAGAACGCGGGCGCGAAGAGCTGGTTGAACACCGCGAAGGAGGCGAGCCCCAGCGCCACGTTCGCGGCGGTGCCGCCCCCTGCGTAGGCCGCCGGGGCCGCGAGCCCCACAATCAGGACCGAAACCAAGAGGATGGCACCAAGCTGCCGCATGTGACCCACCTCCTTTAACCTTCGTAGCGCAGTAGCCGGGCCGTAGTGGCCTCGTCCACGTATTCCTCGCCGCAGTTCGCGCAGATATCCGCGGGAACCCCCTTGACGACCAGCGTCGTACCATCCCGTGTAAAGGTCAGGGTCGCGCGGCCGGGCCGAGTCTCGCCGTGCTTACAAATTACGCATTTCATGCTTGCCGCCTTCGCCGGAACCCTGGCTCCCATTGCCCCGGATCCGGCTCATAGACGGTGATGACGATGGTCTCCCGCTCATCAGCATTGTCGGCGAAAACGACGTGGAGCGGCCGGCCTCTGCACCATCCTAACACGAGTCGGCTGGGATATGGCGTGTCCTCCGGATACCTCTCGATGGTCTCCCCATTCGTCAGTATCGCCTCAAAATGTCACGAATCGGAGACACCGGGGTCGAAGCGGAAGTTCACGGATAGCGACGAGGACTGTCCGGAACTCGACGTCGGCTTTTCGCCACCTGCCTGAGACGGGGTTGTCAAGTATTTGAAACTATAGCGCTCCCTCCTGGCCTGCCATCTGGCACGGGCATTGCGGCCTAAGGCGCCAACTCCAAACAATCCGAGTTTCCGGACAGGACGTTGCCTAGAGCAAATGCGCAGAAACAGGAAGAACGAGTCACGGAACGTGTTGCCGTTCCCGGGTCGGCACCTCCTCGGTCTGGGTGTTTTGCTCCTGGCTATGGGCCCCGCCTACCTCATCTCGCGCCCGCCGACGCAGGCCGACACGGAACCAGACGTTTCTCTGGCCTCCCCGGCCGCAACGATCGATCCCCGAGCCATCGATGCGCACCTGGAAGAGGTCGCCATCCGCTACGGCCTCTCGCCGCGCCTGGTCGCGATCATCATCGAGGTCGAGTCCGAGTTCAACCCGCGGGCCGTTTCGCGAAAAGGCGCCCGCGGCCTCATGCAACTGATGCCGGTCACCGTCTCGGAGCTTCGCGTGCGGGACTCCTTCGATCCGTACGAGAACATCACGGGCGGGGTCCGTCACCTGCGGCGGTTGATGGACCGGTTTGATGGAAACTTGCCCCTCGTCCTCGCGGCCTACAACGCCGGCGAGCAGGCGGTGGTCGCGTACGGGGGC
Organism: Candidatus Rokuibacteriota bacterium; assembly: GCA_016193045.1. Lineage (GTDB taxonomy): Bacteria > Methylomirabilota > Methylomirabilia > Rokubacteriales > CSP1-6 > CSP1-6. Next base: position 13,539 of record JACPSW010000165.1, read on the forward strand.
GTGCCGCCGTACCGGGAGACGCGTCGCTACGTCGCCCGCGTCTTGCAGAAGCTGGGAGCCGACGGCGGCGCTCCCTAGCCGGGGGCGTTGCCAGCACGGAGGGGCAGATGCTTGAAGAGCTCATCGGGCGGATCCCGGAAGCGTGGCGTGATCTGGCCGAGCTGTTGCTGGGCCTGATCCTCTGGATCCCGAGGCTGCAGCAGGTCCTGATCGGCTACTTCCTCGATTCCTCGTCGGCCTGGAGCGCCGCGGGAAAATGGGTCTTCCTCCTCTTCCCGGCCCTGGTCGGCCTCGCGGCCATGTGGTGCACCCAGCTGTCGCTCTACACGCTGCCGTTTCGCTCCGGGCGCGCGCGCTTTGTCTCGCTCATGCTGCTGGCGTGGTGGGATGCGGCGCGAGTCGTCTGGCTCTACTGGGTCGGCATCGTGCGCCTCGCGGGGGTCCTCGCCGGGTGGCTCATCACCCTCGCCCAGCTCGCCTTCAAGCTCGCCGTCGAGATCGTGCGTCAGCTCGTGTTCGCGCCGCCCCGGAACCTCGTCCTGCCGGGCGTACCGTGGATCGGGCTCGGAACGCTCTTGTTCTGGTGCGCGCTCGAGGCGGGGGTCTTCACGTACACGCTGTTTCCGACCGTGGCCGAGGTGCTCCGCGTGTTCGTGAGAGTGGAAGGGACCCCCTGGCTGCTGGGACCGATCCTCTACGTCTTGCTCCTGCTGCTCATCATGGGAAGCTTCGCGTGCCTCCAGGCGCTCGCCGACGGCGTGCGAGGCGGGCAGCGGAGGTTTCTGGCCCAGATCGTCCTCACCCAGGTCTTCGTGATGTTCTTCGAGGTGACGTTTCTCTACCGGGGGCTGGTGGAGGCCGTCATGCCATGGATCGCGCAGCAGACCGGCGCTAGCACGGGGCCGGCCGTGATGAGCCTGCTGGCGGCCGCCGCGTGGGTGGGAATCCGGGGAATGACGTGGTCGCTGTTCGGCCAGTACGGCACGCCCGCGCTCGTCGCGTTCATGTCTCGTGAACCGATCGCGCCCGGCGCGCCGGAGCGGTGGGCGGCCCCGGCGCCCGGCGAGGCAGGGTGGCGGGCGGCGGTGGACGAGTGCAGGCAGGAGATCGAGTGGGTACATGACAAGGGGGATCAGCTGCTCGAATATCTGTCCCTGCCGGTGCTCCATCTGCTGGCCGCCGCTCTGAACTTCGCGATGATCCTCACCGCGTCGCGCCCGGCGTTCGCCCTCCCATTCAAGAACCTGAAGGAGGTCACGGACACGCGCGACATCCTCGCCGTCGTGCATCCTCAGCCCCGAAAGCAGGTGACGCCATGAGCCAGAATGTGTGGATGCTTCCCGCGCTTCCGGCCGCCGATGAGCGGGAGGCGCCCTGCCCCCTCGAGCGCGCCCGGTTGTCTCTCCATCTGGCCGAGCAGGAGGAGGCGAGCCAGCGGCAGCAGCTGCGGGCCCTGGATGCGGAACTCCTGCACCTGCGGCTGGAGCTGCAAGAGGGCGGTCGCGCGCTGGGCGCCGGCAAAAACCCCTGGGAACTCTCACGCAAGCGGGAAGACCTCGCGGAGCGCCGGGATCGGCAAGAGGCCAGGCTCGCGCAAGCTCGGGAATCTGTGCGCGCGGCCGGTCGGGTCCTGGAGCAAGCTCACCGCCGCGCGCTCGACCTGGAGCACACGATCCAGAGAGAGGAACGGATGGTCGCCCAGTGGACGCACGAGATCCAGGCGACGGAACAACACCTCACCCGCCTGGAGCGGCTGCTCGTTGAAACCCAGGCCCGGGTGGACCAGGCCCACCGCGAGTACGCTCAACTGACGGGATCCGGAGGGATCACACCGGGCCCCGCTGCCCTCACCGGCGAGAGGTCCTCTCGTCCTTCCTTCGGACAGCCTCGATGACCAACTCGTTTCGGTCCGATCGGGTGGAGTAGAGCACCCGCTACCCTCTCCGTCACGAGGGAGAGGGAGAAGTGCCAGGAAAGCCGGGAACCTCGGAAGGACATCATTACCACATTTATTACCACATTAATGTGGGAACTACCTTATTCCCCGGTGGCCGCTCAGGATCGCGATTTAGCCGAGTTGTATGGCCTCGACCGTCAGTTCGTTCCGGTCCGCCCGGATGGAGTAGAGCACCCGCCAGTCGCGGCCGACCCAGACGCGGAAGATGCCTTCGCTCCCCTCTACCTTGTCGTATCCCCGGGGCCGGGGATCCTCCCCCAGATCCAGCAGGGCCTTGAGGATGGCAAAGAAGGCCGCGTCGTCGTCAATATCCAGAAGTTCTTTCTTGGCGCGACGGCGGATCCGCAGCTTCACCCGGCCTGGGCCTTCTTGAACCGGGCTAGGCGGGCCTCGATCTGGCGGATCGGGAAGGCGTCTGCCGGCTGCCGGCGACGGGCGCGGACCAGCGAATAGTCGGGGTCGCCCGGCCGCACCGGCTCTGGTTCGGAGACCTCGAAGAAGGCCTTCAGGGCGCGGTCCAGCAGCTCGCGGGCTGCCTCGGCGCGCGACGGCTTTCTCATCGCAAAGCGGTAGTCATCCAGGCGCTCGAGCAGCGCCTTGGGTGCCTTGATGTTCAGGAACGGGCCTTCGCTCATGGACCTCCTCCCCTCGTGTGCCCCGACGATAGCACGATTGTTGTGGCAATACAACCGATACAGGAAAGCGTGAGCGCTGATGACGACCCGGTGAGCCAAACTTGAGATCACAATTTGTGACCTCAAGATGAGCAGGAGCGCTTGCGGGCTCGAGGCGCTTGAGGACGGCACGAGGTTGGAGGATATTCTTTTCATCGGGAGGTGGGGGACGTGCCGGTCTATTCCGTGAGCCGTCTGGGCGTCTACGAGACCTGCCCGCGCCAGTACCGCTTCCAGTACCTGGACCGGCTGGAGGTCCCGGAGGTGGAGACGGTGGAGCGGTTCCTCGGCAACCGCGTCCACGACACCCTCGAAACCCTCTACAAGAACATCCGGTTCGGGCGGGTCCCGTCCCTGGAGGGGCTGGTCGAGCTCTTCCGGGAGGCCTGGCGCGAGAACTGGCACGACCAGGTGCTGATCCGCGCGCCCGACCTCACGGCCGAGGAGTACCGCCGCGCGGGGGAGCGCCAGCTCGAGGGCTACTACCGCCGCTACGCCCCCTTCGACCGCGACCACACGCTGGCCGTGGAGCGGCGGATCCTCTTCCCCCTGGACCGGGACGGCGGGGTCTGGTTCCAGGGGGTCCTGGACCGCCTCTCGCGGGCGCGGGACGGGCTCTGGCAGATCCGCGACTACAAGACGGGCCAGTACCTGCCGTCCCAGGCGGCCCTCGACGAGGACCGGCAGCTCGGGCTCTACGAGCTGGGCGTCCGTCACCTCTGGCCCATGGCGGGCGAGATCGAGCTCGTCTGGCACTTCCTCGCCCACGATCTGGAACTGCGGAGCCGGCGCGCGCCGGCCTCGCTCGAAGCGCTCCGGCGGGAGACGCTGGCCCGGATCCGCGGCATCGAGCGGGACGAGACCTTCCCCACGCGGGTGGCCGCGCACTGCGAGACGTGCTCGTATCAGCCGGTGTGCCCGGCGTGGCGGCACCGGGAGGAGATCGCCGCGTCGCCGGCGGCAGCCGAGGCCGTCGGCTGGGTGGACCGGCTGGCCGAGCTGAAGGCCCAGAAGCAGGCCGCCGTCGCGGAGCTCGACGCCGAGATCGAGGCCCTCGAGCGGCGGATCGCCGACTACGCCGACGCCCAGGGGCTCGAAGCGGTCTTCGGCACCGCCCACTATGCCCGGATCAGCCGCGGCGAGCGCTTCCACTATCCGCTCAAGGACGAGCCGGGGCGCGAGGAGCTGGAGGATCTCCTGCGCCGCCACGGCCGCTGGGGCGAGGTGGCCGCGCTGGACGTCCGCGCCCTGCCGGCGCGCGTCCACGGGGGTGAGTGGCCGGCCGAGCTGGTGGACGCGGTCCTCCCCTTCGAGAGCCGGGAGGAGACGGTGACGGTCAGGGTGGCCAAGCGCCCCGACGCCGGAGGCTCGCCATGACGCGGCTCATCGCCACGGTCTGATGCGCTGGCTGGTGGACGGCTACAACGTGATCCGCCGCGACCCGGAGCTGGCCGCCCGGGAGCGGGAGACTCTCCAGGCGGGGCGCGAGGCGCTCTGCCGCTTGCTCTCCACGGCGGCGCGCCGCTCCGGCGACCAGTTCACCGTGGTTTTCGACGGCGAGCGGGGTGGCGGCAGCGCCCCGGGCGGGCCGGGGGTCCGCGTGATCTTCTCCAGCGCCCGGGAGCAAGCTGATCAGGTCCTGGCGCGATTGGCTACGGGCGGCGGCGCCGTGGTTTCCAATGATCGCGAGGTGCGCCAGGCTGCGAGCCGCGCCGGCGCCATCGCCGTCAGGGCCGACGAGTTCCTGGCGCGCCTCGGAAAGGCCGGGGGGTCGGGCGCCGAAGAGAAAGGCGAGGAGGACGAGGCCCCGGCCCCGAGCAAGAAGGGCAACCCCCGCCGCCTCCCCAAGAAGGCCCGCGCCGCCGCCCGCGCCCTCCGAAGGATCAGGCTGACTTAGTCTTCGATCCAGGCCGTCGCTGGCCGCAGCAGGAAGTCTTCGACCGGAATGCCCTGGGCCCCCACCAGCAGCAACCGCTGGGGGTGAAATGCGCGTATTTTTGCGGGCGTAACGATTTACTCAATATCGTGAGTAATTTTACTCAAGAGGGCCGGCTCAGGGGGATTAGCCTGGACTATTCGCGAAGACGCGGGTCACCCTCACCCCGACCCTCTCCCTCACGAGGGAGAGGGAGGGATTTTGGAACCCTCGCCCCCGGGGGAGAGGGCAGGGTGAGGGGGCGCCTGCGAGGCGGCGCTCGCGTTCATGCATAGTTGGCCCTAGAGGCGGGCGCCGCGCAGGCTGATGAACTCGCCGGTCAGGTAGTCGGGAGCGTCCAGGCAGAGAAACCGCACCACCCGGGCGACTTCCTCGGGGCGGCCGAACCGTCCGATGGGAAAGGCCGTGCTGAGCCGCTCCCGCGCCTCGGGGCCCCGCGCGATCTGATCGAGCATGTCGGTCTCGATGACGGACGGCAGCACCGCGTTGACGGCGATCCCCTCCCGCGCCAGCTCCCGCGCCGCCTTCGCCGTGAGCGCCAGGAGCCCCGCCTTGCTCGCCGCGTAGTGGGCCCCGATCGCCCCGCCCGTCAGCGCCGCGCCGGAGGAGATGTTCACGATCCGGCCCCGCCCGGCGGCCCGCAAGCGCGGAATCGCCGCCCGGAGACAGAAGAAGGCCCCGTCCAGGTTCACCGCCAGCGTGCGATGCCAGCTCTCGTCGGTGATGGCCGTGATGGAATCGATGCGGGACGCGATGCCGGCGTTGTTGACGAGGATGTCCAGGCGCCCCAACCGCTCATCGATCGCGCGAAACATGGCCTCCACGGCCCCCCGGTCGCTCACGTCCGCCTGGACCGCGAGCGCCCGACCGCCCGCGCCCTGGATGGCGGCCACGGCGGCCTCGGCCTCCTCGCGCCGCTGGACATAGTTGATGACCACGGTGACATCCGCGGCCGCCAGCTCGACCGCGATGGCTCGGCCGATCCCGCGCGAGGCGCCGGTGACGAGCGCCACTTTACGCTGTCGTTCTGAATCCATCGCGTTCGCTAGCTTACCCCGTGACCGGGGCAAAAGCGAGATAGGACAATTGACCCAGAAAATTGAATGATCTTGCGGATTGTCCTCCAGTGGGCCGCGTGGTTACTTTGGTCCGAAATGTTTTCCTTTGATCCGCTATTCGGACCGAGCTGGGGCCAGCGATGAAAGAGGGAGACCTCGTGAAGACGGTCGCGCGAGCCGCGGACCTCCTGTACTGGCTGGCGACCAGTCCCCGGCCAGCGAGGTTCTCCGAAATCTGCCGCGGCGTGCGCCTGGGCAAGCCCGTGGTGCATCGCCTGCTCTCGACGCTCGAGCACAAGGGGCTCATAGCCAAGAACCCCCAGGATCGCGTGTATTCGCTGGGCGCCGGCATTGCCACGCTGGCGGCCAATCTCCTCCACCGCGGTGACCTCATCTCGAAGAGTCAGCCCGCGATGAGAGAGCTGTGGGAAGCCTTCGGCGAGACAGTCACGCTCAGCATCCGCGTCGAGTTTCAGCGGTTCTGCATCTACCAGCTCGAGAGCCCTCACCCGTTGCGGTACACCTTGCCCCTCGGCCGCCCACTTCCGCTCTACGCCGGCGCGACCGGCAAGCTGCTCCTGGCGATGATGCCCGATGAGAAGATCGACCAGTATCTCGCGGGCACGCCCCTCGTCCGGCTCGGCCCGACCACCCCGACGGACGCCAAGCGACTGCGGCGCGAGCTCCTGGAGGTGCGCCGCAAGGCCTACGCGACGAGCACCGACGAGACCGGTCCCGGCGGGACGGGCATCGCGACGGCCATCTATGGGGCCGGCGACGAGTGCATCGCCAGCGTCGGCCTGTTCGCGCCCAAGACCCGCATGTCGTCCCAGCGTCTTCACGAAGCGACCGAGCCCGTGCTGCACGCCGCGCAGGCCATCTCCAGCGCCGTCGGGGCGCTGGTCGGCGGCCAGCCCGTCGCGGCGGCGGGCGGGATGCGCAATTCCTTCCAAGCAGGGAGGCTGAGCCAGTGAAGCGATTGCGAGCGGAAGTTCTCATCGAAGAAGCCAGATGCCGGTCCTGCGGAATCTGCATCGACGTATGCCCGACGCAGGTCCTCGTCCCGATGCCCATAACAAAGAAAGCCGCCGTCGGGAAGATCGAAAAGTGTACGGCCTGCCGGCTCTGCGAGGTGCTCTGCCCCGACTGGGCCGTGACAGTCTACGCGGCGCACGAGGAGGCGGCTCATGTCTAACAAACACGCCCAGTCGCGACGCGTGCTCCTGCTGGGGAACGAGGCCTGCGCCGAAGGCGCAATCGCCGCCGGTGTACGGTTCTATGCGGGCTATCCGATCACGCCTGCGACGGAGATCTTCGAGCGGTTTGCGTACCGGCTGCCTGCCCTGGGGGGCGTGTGTGTCCAGATGGAGGACGAGTGCGGGAGCATGCACGCGCTGCTCGGCGCCGCAGCGGCGGGCCAGCGCGTCGCCACGGCGACGTCGGGGCCGGGCTTCAACCTCGTCCAGGAGGGCATCGCGTCCCTGGCCTCGGCCGAGCTCCCCGCCGTCATCATCAACGTCCAGCGCATCGGGCCTTCGACCGGTTCCATCCACGGCGCCCAGATGGATGTCATGCAAGCCCAATGGGGCTTCAACGGGAATCACCAGACGATCGCCCTCGCCCCCTCGTCCGTCTCGGAGTGTTTCTGGACCACCGTCAGGGCTGTCGAGCTGGCCGAAACGCTTCGCATGCCGGTGCTCGTCATGTCGGAGATGCACGTCGGGCTCATGCGTCAGGCTGTCGAGCTGCCCGACTACGACGAGGTCCGGATCGAGGGGCGCCCGCGCCCGACCTGCGCGCCCTCCGACTACCGAACGTATCTCTGCAAGAGGCTGGAGGACGTTCCTCCCCTGGCCGACATCGGCTCGGGCTATCGCAACGTGTTTCAGGTGACTACCCACGGGTCCGAGACGGCGGGCGGCGGCGGGATGGTGTGGGACTACAAAGAAGCCGACTGGCACCTTCGACACCTCGCCGCGAAGGTCCTTCACCGCCGGCACGAGATCGAATGGGTGGAGCCCTTCGCGACTGAGGACGCGGAGGTGGTCATCGTCGCCTACGGAAGCTGCGTGTCCGCCGCCCTCGCCGCGATGAAAGCGGCGCGTCAAGACGGGCGGAGAGTGGGAGTGCTGAAGCTCGTGTCGCTCTGGCCGTTTCCGGAGGACGCGGTCCGCCGGCACGCGGCGAAGGCCGAGCTGGTCCTGGTTCCGGAACTGAACCTCGGCCAGATGGTCCGCGAAGTCGAGCGGGTCCTCGGGCCCAGCGGCATTCCTGTGCACCCGATCAATCGCGTCGATTCGTACTACATGTGGCCCGACGACATCCTGGGCGTCCTGAACGCCATGGCCGGGAGGTAGCGACAATGACCAGCGCGAGGAGGATGGCGATTCCGATGGTGGAGTTGGCGAAAGCGACGGCTCGTCTCCCTGACGCCCAGGCGGGCGAGACGTTTCGCTACTGTCCCGGGTGTGGCCTCGGCATCGTCCAATCCGCCCTGGCACGCGCCCTCTACCGATTAGAGATCGATCTGAGCACCGTCGTGACGGTCGGGGGAAGCGGCTGCTACGGGATCATGGGCGAGTACTTCCAGAGCAATCATATCCACGGCTCCCACGGACGCGCGCCCGCCGTTGGGGTGGGCTTGAAGCTCGCGAACCCCAAGCTCACCGTCATCACCATCCAGGGAGATGGGGACGCGCTGGCGATCGGGGCAAGCCACTTCATCCACGCGGCCCGGCGAAACGTCGATATAACGGTGCTCATCTGCAACAACTTCGGATATGCGAACACCGGAGGCCAGTACGGCCCATCCACGCCGCTCGGCGGAGTCACGGAGACTTCGCCGGCCGGCTGCTTCGAGTATCCGTTCGATGCCTGCCAGCTGGCGATCGGCGCCGGGGCGACCTTCGTGGCCCGCAGCACGTCGTACCACGCCATCCACATGACCAACATGCTCGAACGAGCGATCCGGCACAAGGGCTTCTCCGTGGTCGAAGTCCTCCAGCATTGCCATGTCCTCTACGGGAAACGGAACGGGATGCCCGAAGCCACTCAATGGCTCACGCTCTTCAAGGAAAACTCAGTGCGCGCCGGTGCTCCGGGAGGGGCCGAGGCGAGGCGCGCGGAGCCGGGAAAGTGGGAGATCGGGGTGCTGCACCAGGAAGAGAAGCCGGAATTCGTCGAGATGTATTTTGCGACGGCGGCGAAGCTCGCCGGAAACCGTTAACCATGGGAGCCGGGCGAATGCGTACCGAGGTGCGGTTTGCAGGAGACGGTGGACAGGGGCTCGTGCTGGCGGGGATAGTCCTCGCCGAGGCGGCCGGCGTGTACGGCGGGCATTACGCGTCGCAGTCACAATTCTACGCGCCCGTGATCATGGGTGGCCCTTCCTACGCGGACGTCGTCATCAGCGACAGCGATACGGCGTTTCCCTGGGGAACGAGCCCGAACGTGCTAGTGGCCCTGACCCAGAGATCGTTCGATCACTTCGCGAATCGGGTGGCGGACGATGGCCTGGTTCTCACCGACCCGTCGCTCGTGCCCGAGCGCGGCATCCGAGCCGACCGGGTCGTCCCGATCCCGGCGCGGGAGATCGCGGAGCGGGCGGGCGCGGCGAAGGCTGCGAACATGGTCTGCGTCGCCGCCGTCGCGGCGTTGACCGGGGTCGCGACCCTCGAGCACGTGCAGAAGGCCATCGACGCGAGGGTTCCGGGCAGGCTGCTCGACGCAAATCGGGCCGCGGCCAAGCAGGGCTGGGACTACGCACAGAAGGTGCTGTGCGGCCGAGAGGCATAAGGGGTGAGGTTCTTCGAAGATCTGCAGGTGGGGGACAAATTCAAGAGTCCCGGGAAGACCATCACGGAAACCGCCGTCACGCTGTGTGTGGGACTCGCCGGGATGCCCTTCCCCATCTTCAATGACGCGGAGTACGCGCGGACGACGAAGGCGGGTGGGATCCTGGCGCCCGGACGCATGGTGTTGATGATGATGGGGGGGCTCGAGGAGCAGGCCCTGACGTGGGAACCGTCGGCGCTGCTCGTGGAGCTGAGAAGTGTGCGGCTGCTGGGCCCCGTCCGGCCGGGAGACACGATCCACGTCGAGATCGAAATCCTGGAAAAGCGGGAGAGCCGAAAAACGCCTCGCGGCATCGTAATTCACAAGAGCCAGTGCCGAACCCAGCGGGGAGACGTGGTCCTGGAGTGCGAGAACGTGCATCTCGTGGCCAGACGGGCCGACCGGCCCGATCGGGACGAGAGCCGGTGCTGACGTACCTGGTCCGGCGGCTCCTGTTATTCATCCCCTCGCTCCTGGGGGCCTCTCTCCTTATTTTCGTGCTGATGCGGGTGGTGCCGGGCGACATCGCGGAGATCCTCGTGTTCCAGGCCGGCACCGAAGCCAGCGAGGTCCAGCAGAAACAAGTCCAGCAGCTGCGGTCGGAGCTCGGTCTCGACCTCCCGGTCCTCGTCCAGTACGGGGAGTGGCTGGCGCGGGCGGCGCGCGGGGATCTGGGCTACTCCTACACTCAGCGCCAGCCGGTCTTCGAGATCCTCGCGGAGCGGGTCCCCCGCTCGATGGAGCTCGCCCTGCTGACGCTGGTGCTCGCCGTTGCTTGGGCCATCCCCTCCGGGGTGCTCTCGGCGACCCATCAGAATCGCTGGATCGATCTGGTGGCGCGGCTGCTCAGCGTGTGCGGCCTGGCGCTGCCGATTTTTCTCATCGGCACGCTCATGCTCTTCCTGCTGGTCCGCCTGTTCGGCTGGTCGCCGCCCCTGGAGTTCGTGAGCTTTTCGACGAGCCCGAGCGAGAACCTCAAGCAGCTGATCTGGCCGGCGCTCGCCCAGGCCTTCTACATCGGGGCGCCGATCGCCCGCCTCACCCGCTCCCAGGTCGTGGAGGTCCTTGGGGAGGATTACGTCCGAACGGCCCGCGCAAAAGGCCTCGGCGAGCTCGCCGTCGTCTACCGTCATGCCCTCAAGAATGCGGTTCTGCCGGTCATCACGTTCATCGGGTGGTGGGCCGGACGGCTCCTGGGGGGGATCGTGGTGGTCGAGACGATCTTCTCGGTCCCCGGGATGGGATCAACTCTGATGCAGGCCGTCCAGTATCGAGATTATCCGCTTCTCCAGGCGGTCGTCACCTTCATCGCCCTGGTGTTTCTGACCACCACCCTCGTCGTCGACCTGCTCTACGCACGGCTCGATCCGCGGGTGCGATATGCGTGACGGGGTGCTCACCGGCCCCCAGGGCCACACGGCTTCGCTCCGGCCGACGCCGACGATGGTCCCGTCCTCCCTTGGGCGAACAGCTCGGGCGGCCCGGGCATCGCTTCGCCAACCCGTAGGGCTGCTCAGCGCCGTCGTCGTGTTCGTGCTTGCAACGCTCGGGATCCTTTCTGCCCACATAGCCCCTTACAGCCCGAACGAGACGATCTTTTCCCCCTATCTCCCGCCCGGGGCAGGAGTGTTGCTGGGCACCGACAAGCTCGGGCGAGATGTGCTCAGCCGCCTGATCTGGGGCGCCCGGCTGACCTTCTATGTGGGCCTGGTCTCCGTGGGGGTCTCGATCACGCTGGGAACCTTCTGGGGGATCGTGACCTCGTACTTTGGCGGCCCGGTGGACACGCTGACCCAGCGGTGTGTGGATATGCTCATGGCCCTTCCCCCGATCGTTCTCGCCCTGTCCGTGATGGCCGCAGTGGGGCAATCCGTCAACAACGTGATCCTTGCGCTGGGAATCCTGCTGACCCCCACTGCGATACGGACGGTCCGCCCGATCGTCCTGTCCATACGGGAAACCGCCTACATCGAGGCCGCACGGGCGATCGGCTGCTCGCGCGCCCGGATCGTTCTCCGCCACATCGTTCCCAACTGCGTTGCCATCTACATCGTCCTGTTCAGCATCAACATCGGTTACGCGGTGGTGGTCGAGGCGTCCCTGAGCTTCCTCGGCGTGGGAATCCCGCCCGACGAGCCCTCCTGGGGGGCGATGCTCGCCGCGAGCATGGTCGATGCCGCGCGGGCCCCCTGGTTGATGATCTTTCCGGCCCTTGCGATCTTTCTCGCCGTCCTGTCCTTGAACCTGCTCGGGGACACGATTCGGGACATCTTCGATCCCCGCCTCCGACGCGAACTCCGATAGCCCCCTTATGACGGGAGGTGGTAGCGCCAGAGATTTCAGAGTTGCCGATCGAGACGCAACGCCCCGGTGGAACAGGCCATGGAACCTCATCGAGCGCGAAGGAGGGAAGTCCCATGAGACGATTTCTCGCGTTGCTGAGCGTCACGTTTGTGCTGACGGCCCTGGTCGTTGCCCCCGACGCCTCCGCCCAGGATAAGCCGCGGCGTGGAGGAGTACTCACCGCCTTCATCAATACGGACCCCGGGCGCCTCGACTTCCAGACCGAGTCAGGCGGACAGCTGGTATGGGCAACGGCGGGCATCTTCAGCGGTCTCCTTCAGCATGATCCGGATGACCCCACCGCGATCATCGGGGACCTCGCCGAGAACTGGACGGTGTCCACGGATGGAAAAGTCTATACCTTCCGGCTCCGCTCCGGCGTCAAGTGGCACGACGGTGTACCCTTCACGGCGAGCGACGTCAAGGCGGGCTTCGACCGGATCCTGAACCCCGCGTTCCGCAGCCCGCGGTGCGGGGCGAGCCTGAAGCCGATCGTCGCCGGCGTCGACGTCATCGACCCAGCCACCGTCCGCTTTCAGCTGAAGTTCCCCGCTACGACCTTCGTCACGGCCATGTCGTCGGTGTGGTGCCGCGTCCCCGCGAAGCATATCCTCGAGAAGTACGGAGACATGATGCGGCCCGAGGCGCTCATCGGGACGGGACCATTCAAGTTGAAACAGTACGTGCGCGGGAATCTCATCGAGCTGGAGCGGAACCCGCTGTATTTCGACCCGGCGCTTCCCTACCTCGATGGGGTGAAGACCTTCATTCTGAAGGATGCAGCGGCCCAGCTTACGGCGGCAAAAACCGGCCGAATCATGCTGTCACCGGTGTGGCCGCTACTGACCAAGAGCCAGGCCGAGGAGCTCAAGGCCGCCCGGGGCGATGAGGTGGAGATCAGCAAGGTGTCGATCAACATCATCGCGACCGTCCAGATGAATCTCAGCAAGGCGCCCTTCAATAATCCCGATATCCGCCGCGCCGTCAACCTCGCCATCGATCGGCAGGAGCTGGTTGCGAAGGGCCTGGATGGGGCAGCGGTTCCCTGCGCTCTGCTCAATCCAGAACTGTCGGGGGAGGTCGCCCTCCCGCTAGACGAGGTCCGGAAGATGCCGGGATGTCGCCAGCCGAAGGACGCCGACATCGCGGAGGCGGCGCGACTCGTCGCCAAGCATTATCCGCAGGGTGTGGAGTTCAACGCCTCCGTCCGAGCCTGGGGGGACTATGTGGACCGAGCTCAGCTCGTGCTCGCCCAGCTCCGGCGGATCGGGCTCCGGGGCAAGCTGCAGTCGCTGGAGAGCGCGGTCGGGTGGGCGAACTACGCGAAGGGCGAGTTCGAGTTCATCGCCACGCAGGACCATGGCCCCGAGTCAGCCAACCCGGCGGACATCTTCTCGCTGCTTTTTTCGCCCCAGGGCGGACGCAACTACACCAAGTGGTCCGACGCCCGGGCCACCGAGTTCATCGACGCGGGGCTGCGCGAGGGGAGCGCCGACAAGCGCAAGAAGGTGTACTGGGAGCTCCAGCGCTATCTCTTGACGCTGGAGTCGCCGCCGCTGGTCGTCGTCGGGTGGCCCCAGGGCTGGTTCTTCAAGGACAAGCGCGTGCGAAACCACAGATATCCCCCGAGCTTCTACGACGATACGACGTACACCAAGGTCTGGCTCGCACAGTGAAACGGGCCGTAGAAGCCGGACGGGGCAGGCGGCTGCAGCCGCTTCTGGAGCCGGAATCGGTCACGATCATCGGCGCCTCGACGGACGCCCAGAAGATCAGCGGCCGCCCGCTCCGGTATCTCTTGCGCCACGGGTACAAAGGGCGCATCTATCCGGTCAATGCCGGCGCCGGGGAGGTGCTGGGGCTGGCCGCGTACCCCGAGGTCCGCGCCCTGCCGGAGGTGCCGGACCTCGCCGTGATCTGCGTGCCGGCCGCCCGGGTGCCAGCCGCGCTGGAGGCATGCGGCGAGCACGGGATCCCCGCCGCCGTGGTCCTCTCGGCCGGCTTCGCGGAGACGGGGGAGGAAGGGGCGCGGTTACAGGCCCAGGCGGCGTCCATTGCCGCTCGAAGCGGGATGTTTCTCTGTGGGCCCAATTCGGTGGGGGTCATCAACGTCTGGCGCCGCCTGACTGCCAGCTTCTCGGCGCACCTGGAAGAAGGGCTCCTCGCGGGCCCGATCGCGTTTGTCAGTCAGAGTGGCGCCATGGGGACCACCACGTTCAATCGCATGCAGGACGAAGGGCTGGGGTTCAGCTACTTCGTCAGCAGCGGAAACCAGGCGTTGCTCGAAGCGGTGGATTTCATCGAGGCGTTCCTCCACGACGACCACACCGAGGTCGTGGCGGCATACATCGAAGGCGTTCGGGATGGAAGCAAAGTCTTGCGTGTGGGACGGCTTGCCCGGGAGCTCGGAAAGCCGATCGTCGTCCTCAAGGCCGGGCGCACCGATTCCGGCCGCCGGGCGGCCCTTTCCCATACGGCCGCGGTGACCGGATCCCACGCCGTCTATCGGACGGCATTCAGGCAAGCCGGGATCGTCATGGTGGAGGATATAGAAGAATTGGTGGACGCATGTCGGCTGCTGTCCCAGCACCGGTCGCTGCCGGGCGCCCGGATGGCGGTCATCAGCGGGTCCGGTGGGGTCTCGGTCCTCGCCGCGGATCATTTCGCCAAAGCGGGACTGGAGATCCCGCTCCTGTCGCCGGACACCGTGACGACCCTGCAACAAATCCTCCCTCCCTTCGCCGCATGTCAGAATCCGGTGGACGTCACGGGCCAGCTGTTTGCCTCACCGCGGCTCCTCCAGGCCGCGCTGGCGACGGCAGCCCAGGACCCATCGGTGGATGGTATTGCGCTGGTCCTGTCCATGGCGCCCCCGGATGCCGCCAGACGCATGGCGGAGGATATCGTCCTCTTCGCGCCCCAATCGCCCAAACCCCTCGCCGTCGGCTGGCTAGGGGGATCGATGGTGGAGGAGGGGCGCGCGATCATCCGCAAGGCCGGAATCCCGCTGTACACGACGCTGCCGGCCCTCGCCGCGGGCCTGAGGATTCTTGTCGAAGCGGGACGGCGGACTCAATTCGTCGAAGCCGCCCATTCGGTCGGGGTCCTTCCAGCTCCCCGCCGGGAAGCGCTCGAGCGGGGGGGCATCCTCCCGTACCTGGAGGCCCGCGCCCTCCTCGATCATATCGGTATCGAGGGTCCTCGCGAGGCCATCGTGCGCGATGCCGACGAAGCCGTCGAGAACGCGGCACAACTCGGCTTTCCCGTCGCCGTCAAGCTACTCGCGCCGGCGCTCAGCCACAAGAGTGAAGCCGGCGCCGTACGGGTGAACTTGACGACCGCGCACGCCGTCCGGGAGGCGGTCGGGGACCTGCTGGAGGTGGCGCGAACTCGGCTGGCGGGAGAACCCGGCGAGGGGCTGCTGGTCCAGCAGATGATCACGGGTGGATCGGAGTTCCTGCTCGGTCTCGTTCGGGACGCGCAGTTCGGGAACGTCCTGACGCTCGGAGCCGGCGGCATCCTCGTGGAGGTGCTCCGCGACGTCGTTCACGGGCTCCCGCCACTCTCGCGAGGTGAAGCTGAAAGGATGATCGGAGAACTCGCAGCCGCACGAATTCTCGACGGCGTTCGGGGACAGCCGCGTCGCGATCGAGAAGCCCTGATCGACGCGCTCCTGCGGCTGTCCACCCTGGCCGAAACAGCGGGGGACGCCATCGAAGAGATGGACATCAACCCGTTGATCGTGCGGGAGGAGGGCCGAGGAGCCTTCGCTGTCGACGTCAGGGTTGTGGGACGCAGGGGTCTCTAGAGAGCCGAAGCGGTCCGATAGTTCAAGCTCGTCGCGGAGGGTGAGACCACCGCCACCCTGCCCGAGTGACAGGCGGAGGGCTACCGCGTAGCTCCGGGGGGCGGGGGTGGCGGGGTTCCCGCCGGCGGTGGCGGGATGGTCGGCGGCGCGCTCGCAGGAGGTGGCGGAGGAGCGGGCGGCGCCGTGTACGCCGGTTGGGACCCTCTCGGGACCGGGATCTGGTTGCCCTTGGCGTACATGCACTGCATGTAGGCGACGTCGTAGCGGCGCTGCGTCATGCGCGCGCCCTCGGCGGCGCCCGCGCCCATCGCCGTCCCGCCCAGCAGCCCGGCGCCCGCGCCAACGGCGGCCCCGGTCGCCGGACTCCCGGCCGCCGCGCCCACCGCGGCTCCGACCGCCGCCCCGACCGCCGTCCCGATGACCGCCCCGCCCACGGCGCTCTCCGTGGCCGCCCGCCCCGGCGTCGTTCCGGTCTGTTGCGCCGCCCACTGGCGGCAGACCGCGTCATCGGCCTGGAATTGCTCGAAGTTCTTCCCGCCGCCGGGCAGCACCATCACGCTCGGGCCCGTCGGGACGGTCGCGCACGCCGTCAGGAACACTCCCGCTGCGAGGGGAAGGACGGCGGATTTCACTGCGGCCTCGGCGGGACCTTCACCCATGCCTCGGGACACGTCGGAACGCTCGGGTAGTACGCCTGCGCGCTGGGACAGTAATACCAGTAGACCTGCGGCGGCGGCGGAGGCGGCACCGGCTGCTGGATGTACACCGGCGGTTGCTCGACGATGACCGCCGGAGGCCGGTAGACGTAGTACGGCGGCGGATAATACCACCAGTACGCATGCGGCGGGCCCCACCAGAACGAGGGTCCGACGCCGATGAAGACGTGGCCCCGGACGCCGCGGTGCCTCCGCCATGCATCGCTCGGCACCGCCGCAGCGAGAAGCAGCGCGACCGCCAGAAGCGAAACCAGAGCTGACTTTTTCACTCTTTCCTTCTCTTACCTTTTGACGGGCGCTGTATCAACACCATTCAGTATACCCCCTTGGCCGAATTGGCCAAGTGGTGACATTCTGACCAGCGCTCACCCCTCCGACGGTACGGCCGCTCAGCGAATTTCTGTTGACTTGAAAGGATGTTACGCCGGCTCCTCCCCCTGGCACCCGCCTTGCTCTAGAGGGGGTCGCGTGCGTTCCTGATGAGGAGGATGTGGTGAACTGGCTCTCGCTGCTCAACACCATCGCCAAGTACGGTTTGGTCCTCTACCTGGTCAGCCACGGACTCAGCCTGCCAGCTGGCAGCAAGGGCGAGCTCGAGGAATTGGCCGCGGCCTTCTACTGGAGTGCAATCAGCTGGGCAAGTGCACTCATCGAAAGGAGCTGGCAACTATGAAGCGCATCGGGCTAGCCATTCTCGCGACAACCCTCGGCCTCTGCCTGGCCGTCCAGGCGTGGGCCGGGGCGCCAACCGAGCAGGCGCGCCAGTACACCGACCAGGTCCTCAAGGTCCTCAAGGATCCGGCCCTCAATGATGCGCAGCGCCGCAGCGCGATCCGGAAGGTCGCCGAGGAAGTGTTCGACCTCTCCGAGACGGCCAAGCGCGCCCTCGGGCGCCACTGGCAAGCGCGGACCGCGGCGGAGCGCGAGGAATTCACGCGGGTCTTCGCGGACTTCCTCGAGAACGCGTACCTCTCGAAGCTCAGCCTCTACAGCGGCGAGCGGGTGAGCTACGTCAGTGAGTCGATCGATGGCGATTATGCCGTCGTCGGCGCGAGGATCCTGAGAAAAGGGGGCACCGAGATCCCGGTCGAGGCTCGGATGTTCCGGCGTAGCAATCGCTGGTACATCTATGATGTCAGCGTCGAAGGGATCAGCATGGTGAACAACTACCGCTCGCAGTTCAACGCGATCATCCAGAAGTCCTCCTACGAGCAGCTCGTCCAGCGGCTCCGCGCGACCCAGGAGGTGTCCCTGAACAACCGGTAGCCGGCGGGGGGTCTACTTCCCCCGCCCGCCCCAGTGACCGCCGGCGCGCCCCGGGGCGCCGGCGGCGCCGCGTTCCATACCCCAACCCTCTCCCTCACGAGGGAGAGGGAGAGATTTTGGAACCCTCGCCCCCTCACTTCACCGTGTACCCGCGCGAGGACATGCACGCGGCGTAGGCCCGGTCGTAGCCGTCCTTGCTCTTCGAGTACGCGTAGCCGCCGCCGACGCCCGCGCCGCCGATCCCGCCGGCCGCCGCGCCGATGGCCGCGCCCGTCCCCGCGTGCCCGGTAGCCGCGCCGATGGCCGCGCCCGCCGCCGCGCCGCCCAGCGCGCCAACGAGCAGGCCCACGCCCGCCCCCTTGGCCGTGTCGGTGCCGGGGTCGAACCCGGTCTGCTGCTTGGCCCATGCCTGGCACTCGTTCTGGTCGCGAGCGACCCGCTCAGCGCTCTGCCCCTTCGCCGGATAGGCGTAGGTGCTGGGCTGGGGCGTCGCGCACCCCGTGACTGCCATCGCGAAGCCGATCACCACTACCCAGGCCACCACTCTCTTCATGTCGCTTCCCCTTTCAGGCGCGCTCGGGCGCGCCGGTCCATAGCACAGCCGGTGTCAGACACCAGTGTCTGACACCGAATGGAGCAAGGGGGATGCCAGCGGACGGGGGGGCGGAACCTCCCGATTTGTCAGCGAACGGCACGCACCCCCGCCGAGGAGGGGCGGCCCTTCGGAGCGCTTTTGGGGAGTTGCACTGACAGGGGTTGTCAGCGGCGATGCTTAGCCCTTGAGGAGCTCCTCGGCGATCCGCTTGACGTCGGCGGCCTCGACCTGTCCCTTGTGCGTCTTCATGACGTCGCCCACGAGCCGTCCGACTTGCTTGGCGTCGGTGATCCCCAGGGCCCCGAGGCGCTCCTGGACCAGGGCGCGCAGCGCCGTCTCCTCCAGACCCTTCGGCAGGTAGCGGTCGCAAAACTCGATCTCGAAGCGGAGCTGGGCGACCTGAGCGGCCCCCCGCTCGCCCACCTTCTCGAACTCGACCACGGCTTTCTGGAGCTGCTTGCGGTAGGCGCCGATGACGTCGAGGACGAGGGCGTCATCCACCGGACCCGAGAAGCCCTTCGCGGTGCGCCGCTCCGAGAGCTTGGTCTTGAGCATGCGCACCACGTCGGCGCTCCGGGTGTCCTTTTCTTTGAGGGCCTGCTTCAGCCGCTCGTCGAGTTGCTGCTCGAGCGCCATGTCCAACATTGTACATCCAATTTTCGTCACCTGGCCGTGCCGATCAAGTCCGCCAGGCCCGGACAGGATTCGGGGTGGGTTATGGAGGCC
This sequence comes from Candidatus Rokuibacteriota bacterium, assembly GCA_016193045.1. GTDB lineage: Bacteria > Methylomirabilota > Methylomirabilia > Rokubacteriales > CSP1-6 > CSP1-6. The sequence goes on from JACPSW010000165.1 coordinate 32,452, forward strand.
ACAATAGATTCAACATCTTCTGACGCTCCGGCACTCCAGGGTGTATCGGCACGAACCCTGCAGGTTTCCCACGCCGATGAGCCCCATCAGGGTGGTGGTCCCCGACAAAGAGCTCGACCTGGCCTCCGCGGTCCGCATGAGCCGGGTGCTCCAGGAGCATCTCGATGCGGGGGAAATCCGACTCGTCCTGGACCTGGGAGGCCTCACGTACGTGGACAGCTCGGGGCTGGGCGAAATGCTGAGGGCCCTGAAACGAGCCCGCGAGGGCGGGGGCGATCTCCGACTGTGTGGACTCTTTGGGTACGCGCTCCGAATCTTCGAGATGACCGGGTTGGACAAGGTCCTCGCCGTGTACGCCACGCGCCAGGAGGCCCTCACGTCCTGGGGAACCGGGTCTGACGGCCGCCCGACCCGCCGCTCCGGGCTCGCCGCTACTTCCTGATCGCTTCAGCGCGGCGACTGCTTCGTGGGCTTCTCGTCCGCCTGCGCCTCGAGCCGCTTGAGAAAGTCTCGCCACTGACCCGTCAGGACGCCGTCGCTCGGTAGCTGGAGGCTGTCGAATCCGAGCCGATCCAGCAAGGCCTGCCAGCGGTCCAGTTCGGAGCGGTCGCTGTCCACCAGGCTGCTCGCGCCGGCGGCCGGCGCGTGCCGGGCCTCTATCTGCTGAAGCAACTCCTGCCACTCGCGCTGCAGGTTAGAATCGACGAGGCTCTTGAGACGCTTGAACTCCTGGGCCCCCACGCTGCCGAATCTGAAGGCGATGCCATCGGAATCGGCGCGGACGACATCGGCCTGGAGGGAAAACGGATGCTCCCGATCGTGCGTGGGGAACCGGATCTGAACGCTGGTCCCGACCGGGAGGAGCAATGGATGCCTGAGCGGCGCCACCTTGATCCCGACCGGGCTCAGGTTCATGGTCCTGCCTTGCCACGGGCCGGCCGGGGTCTCCACGGTTATGTTGAACTCGACGGCGGCCCTGGGGTATCGTCGCCTTTCCTTGGTCATGCTGGTCCTCCCGGGCGAGGAGAGGAGCAAAGAAAATGCCGAGCCCTCTGCAGTTTGAGACCCTTTTGAATTCAACTGCTTAGGCTGGCAAGGGGGAGAGGGTAAGGGGGCCGAGAAGGTCAAGATGGCATCCCGGGACAAATTGTTCCGCCGCTTTCCTTGTATCGTGGACCTGCGCTCGCGGGAGGCCTTCGAGCGCCTCCACCCGGCGGGTGCCTGGCGGCTCGAGCCGGCGGAGATCGCCCAGTGGCCCTTCGCCCTCCCGCCCCGGGACCAGCCCGTCTTCCTCGTGGCCGACGATCCGGGGCGCGCGCGCGCGGCAGGAGCGGCGCTTCGCGCTCAGGGGCGAATGGCGATCAGGCTCCTTTCGTCGGACCCCGCGGCGTGGCCTGTGCCGGCGGAGTCGGGGCCTGGGCGGCCGACCGTGTGGCCTTCCCCCTGGCTCGCCGAAGTGGAGGACTGGCTTCCGCCGTCGGGACGGGCGCTGGACCTGGCGACAGGGGCGGGACGGAACGCCGTGTGGCTCGCCCTCCGGGGGTTGGAAGTGACGGCCGTGGATCGGCTGCCCGACGCCCTCGAGCGCGCGGAGCGTCTGGCGCAGCGGCTGGGCGAGTCCTTGATGACGCGCGTAGCGGATCTGAGGCGTCCCGAGGAGCGGCCGGGCGGGTCCTGGGATCTCGTCTGCGTCTTCCGCTACCTGAACCGCGATCTCTTTCCGTGGATCCGGGCCGCCGTCTCGCCAGGTGGAATCATTGTCTTCGAGACCTTCGTCGGCGAGCCGCCAGGGGCCGAGGGGCCGAAGCGCCCTGCCAACCGGCTCCATCCCGGGGAGTTGAAGGCCGCCTTCGACGGCTTCGAGATCCTGCGGGCGCGGGAGGCGGAGGACCTGGCCTCGATCGTCGCCCGGCGCCCCTGAGCGTCTACTTGAGCAAAGCGGCGCGGGGGGGGATCAGGGAGCCAGCGCGTCGAGGGTGGGCCGGTAGTGGGGGGCGTCCGGGAAGGCGATGGGGCGGACGGCCGGGAGCGTGACGCCGGCGCTGCGGTAGGCGGCGACGGACTCGCGGAGGACCGCTCGGTCCCCGATCCCGCCGAGGGCCCGGGCCAGCCGGTCAGGAACCGAACGGGCGCTCCGATCGCGGTCGAACGCCGCCAGCTCCTCCCCGAAGCCGCTGGCGGCGAGCATGGCGCGGTAGAAGGGGAGCATCAGGTAGCGCACCAGCTCCTCCTTGAACAGGGCGGTCGCGGCCTTCGGATCGTCGGTGAGCGCGAGGGGGACGGCCGCCACCACCTCGAACCCGTCGAGGGGCTTCCCCGCCCTGGCGCGGCCGCGCGCGATGGCGGGAAGCGCGATCTTCTGGATGTAGGCCGGCGCGCAGAGCCAGAGCACCGCGCCGTCGGCGATCTCCCCCGCCAGATCGAGCATCCTCGCCGAGAGGCCGGCCAGCAGGATGGGGGGCGGCTTCGGGAGCCTCGGCAGCGCGCTCTTCCACTGGACCCGGTAGCGGGCCCCGGCGTGCTCCACCTGCCCCGAGAGGGCCCTCCGGAGGACCGCCACGTACTCGCTCATGGCCGGGATCGGGCTCCCCATCTCCATCCCCAGTCCGTCCGTCATCGTCGGGCGATGGCTCACCCCGATGCCCAGCCGGAAGCGCCCACCGGAGAGCTCGGCCAGGGTCAGCGCCTCCTGGGCGAGCGCCACGGGATGCCGAGGGTAGATGGGGACGACGCCGGTGCCGAGCCCGATCGTCCGCGTGGCCTGGGCATAGGCGGAAAGGACCAGGAAGGAATCGCGCCCGGCGCCGTGGGTGACCCAGAGGCTCTCGTAGCCCCGCCCCTCGGCCTCGCGGGCCAGGTCCGCGGCCAGGCGGAGGTCTACTCCCGGGATCAGGTAGGCGCCGAGTCGGTCCATATGCCCGCCGTCAGCGTACCCCCGATATTTCCCTCTTGACGAGGCCCAAGATCTTGCGGTAGATGAATAGCGGGCTACTACATTGTGGTGTGAACCCAAATCTCGCAAGGGGGGGCGCATGATCGTCGGAGAGTCTCAGGAGGTTCGCGAGCAGGTCGGCCGGTGGATCGAGGACGGGCAGAACCACTACCTCGGAGCGGTGTCGAGAGTCCTCCAGGACTACGACCGGCTCCAGGGAGCGGTGGAGTCAGCGGAGCGCGAGAACGAGCAGCTCCGCGGGCTCGTCTATGAAAACGAGAAGCTCCGCAATCGCCTGGAGTCGAGCGAGCACGAGAGCGATCAGCTCCGGGAAGAGGTGAAGCAGCTCCGGGCCGGCACCGAGCGGCACCTGCGGGAACGGGAAGAGATCGCCGACGCGCTGACGCGGGTCATGAACGAGGCGATCACGCGGCTCCGCACCCAGGCAGCCTGAGGCCCCCGCCGCGCGCGGTGGTAGCGACGATCCAGGCCGAGACCGCGGCAAGCCCGTTCGAGCAGGCCCGGCGGGCCGTGGCGGCCGTCGAGCGGGAGGAAACCGAAGCGCGGCACGCGCTGGCCCTCCTGGAATGGCAGGAGGAGCAGCTGTCCGCGGCGGTCAGGCGCGGCGTCGAGAAAGCGGCCGCGCGGGAGGAGCTGGCGCGGCAGAAGGCCGAGCAGTGGGGCGTGGTGCGCGAGGTCCGCGAGCGCCTCCACGCGGCCCGGCGGAACTACGAAGCCCTGCAGCGCCACGCCGTCGAGCTGCAGCACGCCATCCGGCGCGAAGAGCGGGCGGTGGCGCAGTGGCAGCGGCAGGTCAAGAATACGGAGGAGCAGCTCACCCGCTGGCAGCGGCTGCTGACCGAAGCCCAGGCTCGTCTCGAGCAGGCCCAGCGGGAGCTCGGGCGGCTCACGGGCTTCGCGCCAGGACCCGCTCCTTGAGGCGCTGGCACGGGCGACGTGTAACCGCGGCATCCGGACGGCCCCCGCGAGGGAGGAACGCAACTTTCCCGAGTAGATGACGGCGGAGGGAGGGTGGCATTCTCTATGCTGTCTTCAAAGGGTGGAAACGCTCGTTGGGAGGTGATTGATATGCCTGACGACGCGAGGTCCATCTTCCACAAGCCGGAACACCCGAAGGTCGTTGTCGCGCCGCCGCATCCCCTCACCGAAGCCGAACGGCACGTCCTCTCCCTGCGCCTCGGGGTCCGCTGCCGCCATTCGGTGGCGCCGGGCCCGTTCCAGAAGGCGCTCTACGAGGCGTTCTTCCAGGCGAGCGGTGAGGAGTTCGCGCGTCTGGCCTCGGTGTTTCCGGAGCAGTCGGCGGCGGTCCGGCGCTGGCGGACGGATCCTTTGTTCGCGCCGGTGCACGGCACCGAGGCGCGATAGCCTCTCAGCGGGGCAGCATCCGGACGAGCGGATCGAGATTCTTCGGGTCCGGCTTGAGCGTCCCGACGCCGTAGCGTCCGAAGAGTGCGACGATGGCGTCGTTGAAGGGCGTCTTGACGCCGGCCTTCCGCCCCTCTGCGGCGACGTACCCGTTCAGGTAGTCCACCTCGGTGCGGCGGCCCTTCAGGACGTCCTGGAGGAGGGAGGGCCGCCCGCCGGCCAGGAACTTCGTGCCGGCCGCCATGTCGGCCTCGACCTCCGCGAGCCCCCGGCCCTCCGCGGCGTCCACCATGCGCTGGGCCTCGATGCCGAAGATCGGCTCCACCTCGTGGCCGTAGGCGCGGCCGACCGTGACGACCTCGGCGGCGAGCTGGATCGCGATCCGGCGCGGGACGGGCTGGGAGCGGACCTCGGCGGAGCCCAGGCCGGAGAGGCCGGCCAGCGGGTTCGCCATGCAGTTGATCGCGAGCTTCGACCAGCGCTCGCCCCAGAGGTTCGTCGTGAGCGTGGCCGGCGCCACGTCGTTCATGATCCGCACCAGCTCGCGCGCCCGCTCGGTGTCGCGGCCGTCCAGCTCGCCGATCTTGAAGCCGAGCTTGCCCGAGTCGGTGCGCATGGCGTGGCCGGGCTCGTACCTCCCCGCGCCGATGGTGATCACGCAGCCGAGCGTCCGCTCCCGGCCGGCGATGGCCGCCACCCGCTCATCGTTGATCCCGTTCTGGAAGACCACGACGACCCCGGCGGGCCGCCGCAGGTACGCGAGGCCGAGGGCGGTGGCCCACTCGGTGTCGTAGGACTTGACCGCGATGAAGACGGCCTCGAAGGGCTCGCGGATCGACTGGGCCTCGTGGATGTGGAGCGCCGTGACCGAAATGGCGTGGTCGCCGCACGTGCCGCTCAGCCGGAGGCCTTGGGCCCGCATCGTCTCCACGTGCTCGGGCCACTGGTCGATGAGCGTCACGTCGTGGCCGGCCTTCGTGAGAAGCCCGCCCACGATGGATCCGATGGCGCCCGCGCCGACGATCCCGATTCTCATGTCACCTCCAGCCGGGCGATGATAGCATAAAAAATATCGTGAAACGGGCCCTCGCGCGTCTCCTGCCGGGTGGCGTCCTGCTCGTGGCCGCCACCATCATGTCTTCCCACGCGGCCTTTCGGGACTCGCTCCCGGCGTTCCTCCCCGTCTATTTCTACGGCGTCTTCGGAGTCGGCCTCCTGCTCGCGTGGCGCTTCGACCGGAGCCGTCTGGTCCTCGCGCTCCTGGTTCTGGCCCTGGCCGACCGCGGGCTTCTCTATGGAAGCCCGCCCGTGGCCCGCGCGGTCGCCCTCCTGCTGCCGCTCGATCTCGCGGCCCTGTCCTGGCTGTCCGAGCGGGGCCTCCTGACACCGCGCGGGCGGGTGAAGCTGATGGTTCTCCTCCTCCAGGCGGCCGTCGTCGTCCTCATCTCGCGCCCCGAGCTGGCGCCCGCGGCCGCCTGGCTCGATTACGTCTTCGTCGAGTCGGCCTGGCTTCGCGCGCTCGGCCTCCCGCAGCCCGCCCTGCTGGCCTTCGTCCTCGCGTTCGGCCTGGTCGCGGCGCGCTTCATCCGCCACCCGACCGTGCTCGAGAGCGGCTCCGTCTGGGCGCTGGTCGCGGCCCTCCTCGCCCTGCTCGCGGGGGAGGCCGGACCCGCGCCCACGATCTACTTCGCCACCGCCGCCCTCATCCTC
>JACPSW010000174.1 GCA_016193045.1 Candidatus Rokuibacteriota bacterium
AGTGCCGTGCCAACTAACTTCGCCATACTGTGTTCTCGGTCGTCGGGCATCCTCAACGTACAACCGCGTACGCCTCCGGTGCCCTCCTCCCTCGGGCCTTGTCTGGCTCGTTATTTGGCCCGGCACCTTGATCGACGCGTGACTAGTTGCTTCAGCTCGTTGGAGCACCATTAGCGAAGGAGACAAAACCATGCGGACCCATCTGCTGCGCTGGATCGTCCTCATAGCGGTAGTCAGCGTCTTCGGGATCGGCGGGGCGGGCGCCCAGCAGGCGCTGACGTGGACGGCCGGACCGGTGGGTGGCGGCTGGTACCAGATGGCCGGCGGCTTCGCCGAGTTGATTCGAGAGAAGGGCGGGATCACCGTCAAGGTCATTCCCGGCGGCGGAACCCAGAATCCCGCCATCATCGAGAAGGGCGATGCTGACATGGGGTTTGGGCTCCCACCCCTCCTCAACGCCGCGACGATGGGCGAGGACCCGTACACGGGGACGAAGCACGCCTCGCTCCGCGCCCTGGCGGGGAACATGAGCCTCAACACCTTCCACATGTACGTGGGGGGGGACACGCCGTACGCCGGCATGACCATGGACGAGATCTTCAAGGGCAAGAAGCCGATCCGCCTGGCCGTCTCGCCCTCGGGGACCTCGGACGAGTGGGTGTTCAGGAAGGTGCTGGAGTTCTACGGCACTTCTTACAAGGATCTGGAGGCCGCCGGCGCCAAGTTCTTCCGCGGCAACTACACCGAGCAGGCCGGGATGTTCAAGGACCGGAACGTGGACGGCACGTTCACCTTCCTGGCGCTCCCCGGAGCCGCGGTGACCGAGGCCTCGGTGGGCCGCTCGCTCAAGCTCCTCGCCTTCTCGGAGCCGCTGCTTGCACAGCTGGGCAAGTTCGGTCTCGGGAAGGGGACGATCCCGCCCAACACCTATCCGAAGGCGGCCAACGCCAAGGAAACGGTGGTTTCCGCGACGATGGGCTCGACGATCGTGGTCTCCGCGAAGATGCCCGCCGACCTCGTGTACCGGCTGGCCCAGGCCATCAATGACAACCCCGACCGCGTGCGCCAGATCCACGGGAGCCTCCGGCCCTACGACCCGACGCGGGCCCATCTCGCCACGGGGCTCCCGCTGCACCCAGGCGCCGAGCGCTACTACCGGGAGAAGGGCTACCTCAAGTAATTCCTTAAGTCCCGCATGAGAAGGCTCAGCGGGGTGGTGGGGTGGGGGGCTGGGGCTTACGCAGCCGCGGCCTCCTTCCTCCACCTCTACACCGCGGGCTACGGGGTCTTCGAGCCCCGAGTCATGCGCGGGCTCCACCTGCTCTTCCTCGTCCCGCTGGTCTACCTCCTGTTTCCCTTCAGCCGCCGCTCCCCCCAGCACCGCCCGAGCGCGGTGGACTGGGTTGCCGCCGCCCTGGCGTTCGCCGCCTCCGCCTACCAGATCGTGAACGTCGAGCGCTTGAACGAGCGCTGGGTGGGGGCCTCGCCCGTCCTTCCCGTCGAGGTCGTCCTCGGCTCGGTCATGGCTCTCCTCGTGATCGAGGCCTGCCGCCGCTCGCTCTCGCGCTGGATGGCGGTGACGATCGCCGTCTTTCTCCTCTACCTGGCGACCTCGCCCTGGATGCCGGGGCTCTTCCACTTCAAGGGCTACACCTTTCCCCGCATGGTGGAGATGATGTTCCTCGCGGGCGACGAGGGGATCTACGGCTTTCTCACCGGCATCTCGGCCAACATCCTCTTCATCTACGTCCTCTTTGCCTGCGTGATGATGAAGGCGGGCGTCGGAAGCTTCGTGATCGACTTGGCGGTGCGCGCCGCCGGCTGGATGCGCGGCGGCCCCGCCAAGATCGCCGTGGTCGGCTCGGGGCTCTTCGGGACGATCAGCGGCAGCACTGTGGCGAACGTGTATGCCACCGGGTCGTTCACGATCCCGCTCATGAAGCGGGCGGGCTACACGCCGAAGACCGCCGCGGCCATCGAGGCGATCGCCGGGACGGGGGGGCAGATCATGCCACCGGTCATGGGAGCGGGGGCGTTCGTCATGTCCGAGGTGACCGGCGTCTCCTACTTCGAAATCATCAAGGCCGCGGCCATCCCCGCGATCCTCTATTACATCGGCGTCTTCTCCATGGTCCACTTCATCGCTCTCAGGACGGGGATGCGCCCGGTGTCGAAGGCCGAGTTGCCGTCGTGGAGGCCGGTGCTCCGCCGCGCCTATTACGCGCTGCCCTTTCTCCTGATCGTCTATTTTCTGGCCGACGGCTACTCGCCGACCAAGGCGGCCTTCTACGTCATCCTGATCACGCTGGGGCTCTCCTACCTGGACCGCTCCACCTGGATGACGCCGAAGAAGTTGGGCGAGGCGCTCGTCGAGGCGGCGGGGAGCGCGGCGACGATCGCGGTGGCGCTGGCGGGCTCCGGCATGGTGGTGGGGACGCTCACGCGGACGGGCACGGCGCTGGCCTTCGGGGGCGCGGTGGTGAGCGCCGCCCAGGGGATCCTCGTGATCGCGATGATCCTCATCTTCATCGTGGTGAGCGTTCTGGGGACCGGGATCCCGACGACGGCGGCCTACATCATCGCCGTGACCGTCGGCGCCGCCGCCCTGGGGAACCTGGGGGTGACGGTCCTGGCCGCCCACCTCTTCGTCTTCTACTACGCCGTGCTCTCCGACCTTACCCCGCCTGACGCCGTCACGGCCTTCGCCGCAGCGAACATCGCGGGGTCGGAGATGATGACAACGGGCCTAGAGGCATTCAGGCTGGGGATCGCGGGCTTCCTGGTGCCGTTCGCCTTCGTCTATCACCCGGAGCTCCTGCTCCAGGGTTCCTGGCCGGCCATCGCTCTGATGTCGGTCTTCGCAGGATGCTCGGCGGTGGCGCTGGCGGCGGGGCTGATCGGTCACGCCTTCGGCCCGCTGGGGCCCTGGGGGCGCGGGGCCCTGCTGGTCGCGGCGGCGCTGATGGTCGTGAAGGGGACGGAGAACCAGCTCCTGGGGCTCGTCGTCTTCCTCTCGATCCTCTTCTGGAGCGCCCGGCGGCAGGCCGTGGCAGTTCCCGTTACGGGCGAGCGCCTCTGAGACGGTGGATGATGGACGCGTCGGCGGGTGGAAACTTGTAGCGCTCCAGTTCCTCGGGCGCCGCCCATGCGAAGGCCTGGCCTTCCTGAGGGATGATCTGGCCGCTGGTTATCCCACACCGAAAGAAGTGCAGAATGACGCTCCGCTCGGGATAGTGCCAGGTGACGGTGTCGATTTTCTCCCCAACGCTGATCTCGACCCCGAGCTCTTCCTTGACCTCGCGCCGAAGACACTCCGGGAGCGTCTCTCCCGGCCTGACCTTGCCCCCCGGAAACTCCCAGAATCCCTCGAGGTGACCCTTGACCCGACGCGTGATCAGGTAACGGCCGCCGGCCCCGATCACCGCCGCCGCCACCTCGGTGACGGGGTCAGGCCGGTCCACGGTTGTCGCGCCCCCCCCGCCCCCTCACCTTAATCCTCTCCCCCTCACCCTACCTCTCCCCGCTGGGGAGGGGAGAAGAGGTGAGGGGACATCTGAGTTGGGCAGGGTGAGGGGGGAGGTTTTGCAGAAGGCCTTCATGGGGCAGGGGAGGCAGCGGGGCTGGCGCGGCGTGCACCAGGTGGCGCCGAAGTCCATGAGCGCCTGGTTGAAGTCGTAGGCCTTGCCCCGCGGGACGAGGGCCGCCGAAAGATCCCAGAGGGCTCTCTGGCCGCGGAGGGCTTTCATGCGCCGCGGCCCCAGGAAGACCCGCCCCAGCACCCGGCGGACGTTGGTGTCCAGGATCGGGGCGTCCTTCCTGAACGCGAAGGAGAGCACGGCGCCGGCGGTATAGCGGCCGATCCCCTTGAACGAGCGGAGGGCCTTCTCGTCGGACGGCAGCCGGCCGTCGTAGCGTGCGACCGTCTCCCGGGCGATCCCGCGGAGGTGGACCGGTCGGATGTTATAGCCGAGCGGGTACCAGGTCCGCTTGACCTCTTTGACGGGCGCCCGGGCCAGCGCTTCGAGCGTGGGGTAGCGCTTGAGGAACTCGTGGTACTTGGGGATCACCCGCTCCACCTGGGTCTGCTGGAGCATGATCTCGGAGACCAGGATCGAGTACGGATCGCGCGTCCTCCGCCACGGGAGATCGCGGCCGTGGAGTCGGTACCAGATGAGGAGCCGCCGCTGGAAGCGCCGGCGAGCGCTCCAGGCCCTCACTCCACTTCCCTGAAGCGCGTGACCGTGAACCGGTAAAGGTTCACCGCCTGGTCGGGCCGGATCGAGGCCTTGGCCATGGCGATGGTCACCTGCTGGCGGGCGGAGGTGACGCCTTCGACAGCGGGCAGCAGCACGCCCCGGCGCTGGCCCGCCTGGACCACGACGCCGTACTGCTCGGCGTCGAGGTGGCCCTCGTCGGGGATGGGCTCCAGCGCCCCCAGGATGTCCACCTCGTAGAGAAGCGCCGACAGCTCTTTCACGCCAACGGGCGGGAAGCGGGGGTCGCTCGCCGCCGCGGCCACGGCGTTGGTGATGATCTCGTGGGCGAGCGTGGGCTTGGTGGGCCCCAGGGTGCCGATGCAGCCCCGAAGGGCCCGACCCAGCCGGAGGGTGACGAAGGCGGCGCCAGGCACGGTGAGCAACAGCGGGGGATCGGGCGGCGGAGGCAAGAGCCCCCAGCCCCAGACGTAGTGTTCGACAGCCTGCCGGGCCAACGCAAGGGCTTGCTGTCCGGAGAGGTCCATGGCGTCTCATCCTTATCATGAGCATTTCAGGGCGGGCTGGCAAGTTGACATCATCCCGGAGCCCCCTGACAATGAAGTCCGTGGCTAACCGTCTTCCCCTTCATGCCCTCCATACCGAGATCGGCGCCGTCTTCGCGTCGCCCTGCGGCTGGGAGCTTCCCTTCTCCTACGGCGACCCCGAGGCGGAGTACCGCGCGGTCCGGACGGCGGCGGGACTCTCGGACCGGTCCCCATCCGAAGTGATAGAAGTGACGGGCCGCGACCGGGTGAGCTTTCTCCAGGGGATGCTGTCGAACGACGTGAAGGCGCTGGCCTCGGGGCAGGGGTGTCTCGCGGCGTTCCTGGATGCTCACGGGAAGGTTCTGGCGCTGCTCACCGTGCTGGCGCTGGAGGACCGGCTCTTCCTGACGCTCGGCTCGGGGCTGGCGGCGAAGACGCTCCAGACGCTGGACAAGTACCTGATCTCCGAGAAGGCGTACTTCAAGGATGTGAGCGCCGAGACCGCGCTCTTCATGGTGGCGGGCCCGAAGACGCCGGCGGTCGTCGAGCGGCTGACCGGCGAGCCGCTGCTCTCGACGCCCTGGGCTCATGCCGAGCGCAAGGCGGGAGACGTCGCGATCCGGGTAGTCACAGGAGGCGGGGAGACGGGGGAATCCGAGGCTTGGCTCTACGCTCCCGCTTCGGCGGGAGAGCAGGTCTGGCGGGCCACTCTGGAAGCGGGGAAGCCCGTCGGCCTGAGACCGATCGGCGTGACGGCGCTCGACGTCTTGAGAGTCGAGGCGGGCGTACCGTGGTACGGCCATGACGTGGACGAGACGGTGCTCCTGCCCGAGATTTCCTCCGAGCCCTACGTGAGCTACACCAAGGGGTGTTACATCGGCCAGGAGATCGTGGCCCGCATCAAGTACCGCGGCCACGTCAACCGAGCGCTCACCGGGCTCACCATCGACGGCGATCGAGCGCCGAAGCCCGGCTCCGTGATTGAAGTGGAGGGCACGGACGTGGGACGCGTTACCAGCGCGGTCCATTCGCTTGCCCTCAACCGGCCCATCGCCCTCGGCTTCGTCCGGCGGGAGCATCTCGAGCCGGGGACCGCCGTGGCGGTGAAGGACGAAGGTGGGACGCTGACGGCTCGAGTCACGGCCCTGCCGTTCTACCGCCACGGCTCCACGCGGTCATGAACCGACTCGCCAAAGAGACCAGCCCGTACCTCCTCCAGCACAAGGGGAACCCCGTGGACTGGTACCCGTGGGGAGAGGAGGCCTTCGCCCGCGCCAAAGCAGAGGACAAGCCGATCCTCCTTTCCGTCGGCTACTCGGCCTGCCACTGGTGCCATGTGATGGAGCGGGAGTCCTTCGAGGATTCCGAGATCGCCCGGCTGATGAACGAGCTCTTCGTCAACATCAAGGTGGATCGCGAGGAGCGGCCGGACGTGGACCAGATCTACATGCAAGCGGTCCAGGCCATGACCGGTCACGGCGGGTGGCCCATGACGGTCTTCCTCACCCCCGACGGCGTGCCCTTCTACGGTGGGACCTACTTCCCGCCCGTCGAGCGCCAGGGCATGCCGGCCTTCCCCCGCCTCCTCCGGTCCGTCGCCGACGCGTACCGGGACCGGAAGGGGGAGGTTCTCCAGTCGGGCCGCCAGCTCGTGGAGCAGATGGCTCAGGGCGAGCGCCTTCGGACCTCGGCCACCCTCCTCACCCACGACATCCTCTTTTCCGCCTTCCAGGGGGTGTCGGGCGAATTCGATGAGCGCCAGGGGGGGATCGGCAGGGCCCCCAAGTTCCCCCAGCCGATGATCTGGGATTTCGTCCTCCGCTTCTGGCGGCGGACGGGGAATCCCACAGCGCTGGAGATGCTGAAGCTGACGCTCACGCGCATGGCGCGCGGGGGAATGTACGACCAGCTCGGCGGCGGCTTCCATCGTTACTCGGTGGACGCCCAATGGCTGGTCCCGCACTTCGAGAAGATGCTCTACGACAATGGCCAGCTGGCCCGCCTCTATCTTCACGCCTGGCTGGCCACCGGGGACCCCGAGTATCGCCGCGTGGCGGAGGAGACGCTCGACTACATCCTGCGCGAGATGACCCATCCCGAAGGCGGCTTCTACTCCTCCCAGGACGCCGACTCCGAAGGGGAAGAGGGGAAGTTCTTCGTCTGGACCCCCGAGGAGGTCCGCGCTGCGCTGGGCGACGGGGACCTCGCCCGTGTGGTGCTTCGCTACTGGGGTGTGGACGATGGGCCCAACTTCGAGGGGAAGAGCATCCTCTGGGTTCCCCGGGAGCCAGCCGAGGCCGACGTGATCGCCAGAGCCCGAGAGCGGCTCTACGAGGTAAGAGAACGACGGGTCCACCCGGGAAGGGACGACAAGGTCCTGGCGGCCTGGAACGGGCTCGCCTGCCGCGGCTTCGCCGAGGCGGGGCGGGCCTTCGGCCGCCCCGACTACACCGGGGCCGCCGTGAAGAACATCGGGTTCGTCCTCTCGGCCATGCGGAAGAACGGGCGCCTGCTCCGCTCCTGGAAGGACGGCGAGGCCAAGCTCCTGGGCTACCTCGAAGATTACGCGATGACCGCCGACGCGTGCCTGGCTGTATACGAGGCAACGTTCGACCGCCGGTGGCTCGACGAAGCCCGCGGGCTCGCCGACGAGATCCTCCGTCTCTTCTGGGACAAAGAGAAGGAGGTCTTCTTCGACACCGGCACGGACCATGAACAGCTGGTGGTGCGGCCCCGGAACCTCTTCGACAACGCGGTGCCCTGCGGCAGCTCGGTGGCGGTCGAGGTGCTCTTCAGGCTCGCGATCCTGACCGGGGAAGAGCGATACGAGTCCCTTGCCCTGACCGCCCTGCGCCCGATGGCGGACTTGATGACTCGTTACCCTACCGGCTTCGGCCGCTTCCTCTGTGCTCTCGACTACCACCTGGGCCCCGTGAGCGAGGTCGCCCTCGTCTGGCCGCCCGGGAAGAACGGCCTCGAGCCGCTCCTGACCCAGGTGTTCGGCCGCTACCTCCCCAACCGCGTCGTGGTCGGCTGCGCCGACGGCGAGGCGGCGGAGCGCGTGGGCATTCCGCTCCTCGAATCGCGTCCCTTGGTCGGTGGCAAGGCCACGGCCTATGTCTGCCAGCGCTACGTCTGCCAGTCGCCCACCACCGACCCGGAAGAACTGGCCCGGCAACTCGGAACGTAACCCTCTCCCCCTCACCCCGACCCGACCGCAAGGGTCGGGTGCCCGATAAGGCTGCTCGCTTCGCTCGCGTGTCGCGTGAAGGGGAGGAGGGAGAAGAGGTATATAATATGAGTGGTCGTCGCGGGGGGAGGTTTCCTGAGAACCGGGTGCGGCCCGGGACCCCTCGAACCTGATCTGGATAATCCCAGCGAAGGGAACGCGGCGAGGTCGGACCATTGAGGACCGCACCCACGGGTGCGGTTTTTTGCTATGACCATCATCGTGAACGGGAACGCCATGGATGTGGCGGACGGGCTGACTGTCGAAGGGCTCCTCGGCCAGCTCAGGATCCGCCGGGAGTACACGGCCGTTGCGCTCAACCGCGAGGTGGCGCCGAAGGCCGCGTATGCCGAGATAGTGCTCCGGGAGGGCGATCGTGTCGAGATCGTCCGCCCGATGGGAGGTGGGTAACCATGCACGACACGCCGCTGGTGCTTGGCGGGAAGGAGTTCCAGTCCCGCCTGATTGTCGGGACGGGCAAGTATCCATCCTTCGAGATCATGAAAGAGGCCCTCGCGGCTTCGGGTGCGCAGCTGATCACGGTCGCGGTGCGCCGGGTGAATCTCGGGACGGGCGAATCGCTCCTCGATCACATCGACACCGCCCGCTACACGCTCCTGCCGAATACCGCTGGCTGCTACACGGCGGATGAAGCGGTGCGGACGGCCTATCTGGCGCGTGAGGCGGGGCTGGGGGAGCTGGTGAAGCTCGAGGTGATCGGTGACTCGCGCACGCTCTTCCCCGACGTCCTGGGACTGCTGGAGGCGACCAAGACCCTCGTCCGCGAAGGCTTCACGGTCCTGCCCTACACGAACGATGACCCCGTCGTCGCCCAGAAGCTCCAGGACGCCGGCGCGGCGGCGGTGATGCCGCTGGGTGCGCCCATCGGCTCAGGGCTCGGCCTCCGCAACCCGTACAACATCAAGATTATTCTCGAAAATGTGACGGTGCCGGTCATCGTGGACGCGGGGGTCGGCACCGCCTCGGATGCGGCGATCGCCATGGAGCTGGGCTGCGACGGCGCCCTGATGAACACGGCCATCGCGGGGGCGCGCGACCCGGTGACGATGGCGAGCGCCATGCGGATGGCGGTGGAGGCCGGACGGCTCGCCTTCAAGGCCGGCCGGATTGCCAAGAAGCTCTATGCGACGGCGTCGTCACCCATAGAAGGTTTGCCCGAGTGGACGAGCTAGGAGTTCCCCCTCACCCTGCCCTCTCCCCCGTCGGGGGAGAGGATTAACCTTGATCCGACGAAATACTCCGTGTTGCAGGGGGTCGAGGGCCGCGGGTGACGCGGCGAACGGGGCGCCCCAGGGCGCGGAGCGGACCGCCTCAAAGGCGACTGGATAGGAATGGGGGACGTTTCGGGGGAGGAAAGAGCCTGTTGCTTGCGGGAGCGAGCACCGTGGGGCTGTTCGCGGCGGCAGGACCCGCGGCCCTGTCCAGAAACGCCCGGCATTATTTCGGATTGGGGTTAAGGTGAGGGGGCGAGTCGAAGATGGTGGACTTTCGGCTCTACCTGGTGACTGACCGCGCGCAGATCGGGCGGACGCTGGTTGAGGTCGTGGAGGAATGTCTGGCCGCGGGACTCAGGGCCGTTCAGCTGAGAGAGAAGGATCTCCCCGAGGCCGAGTTCCTGGCCCTCGCCCGGCCGCTCCGCGACGTGACACGGCGGGTGGGCGCGCGGCTCTTCATCAACGGGAGGCTGGCTGCGGCGCTGGCCGTGGGCGCCGATGGGCTTCAGCGGGGCCACGAGGCGCCGCCCCTCGCGACTCTCAGAAAGCGGGCGCCGCGGCTTTCCATCGGCGCGTCGGTCCACGGCGTCGGCGAGGCCCGCGCCGCCGAGCGGGATGGCGCCGACTTCATCGTCTTCGGCCCCGTCTACGACACGCCGTCCAAGCGAGCGTACGGGCCTCCGCAGGGAGTCGACGCCCTCGCAGATGTCGTCAAGGTTGTGAGTGTCCCGGTCTTCGCGATCGGGGGCATCACGGCTGACCGCGTCGCCGCAGTCCGGGCGGCGGGCGCCCATGGGGTCGCCGTGATCTCGGCGATCTTCGGGGCCGAGCGCGCGGGCGAGGCCACCAAGCAGTTCATCGAAGTCCTGGGGAGCGCGTGATGGCGCGGACCGCCGACATCCTGGTCGTCGGGGGCGGCGTCATCGGCTGCGCCATCGCCTACGAGCTCGCCAAGGCCGGCCTCGCGGTCACCCTCGTGGAGCGGGGGACTCCGGGCTGCGAGGCCTCGAGCGCAGGAGCGGGAATGCTTGCTCCCCAGGCGGAGAGCTCGGCGCCGAGCCCGCGGCTCGCGCTCGGGCTCGCCTCCAAGGCGCTCTACGCCGATCTCGCGCTCGAGCTCCGTGAGCGGACCGGCCTGGACATCGAGTACGAGACGGGCGGCAATCTCCACTGCTTTCTCGACGAGGGTGATGAGGCGGTGGGACGGGCGGCCTGCGCCTGGCAGCGCGAGGCCGGGCTCAAAGCGGAGCTGTTGAGCCGCGCCGACGCGCTCGGCCTGGAGCCGGACATTTCCGCCGAGATTCGCGGCGCGCTGTTCTTCCCCGAGGACCACTGGGTCAACAATCCGCGGCTCGTCACGGCTCTCGCCGGCGCGGCGGCCCAGGAAGGGGTCCGCTTCGTGACCGGGGAGGTGGCGGCGTTCCTGAGGGCCGGTGATCGGATCACGGGAGGGCAGGTCGGTGAGGATCGGATCCGCGCGGCCGTCGTGGTCCTCGCGGCGGGAGCGTGGAGCGGCCAGCTCGCGGCGACGGCGGGGCTTCGCCTGCCGGTGGGGCCGGTGAGGGGGCAGATCGTGTGCCTGGAGGGGATCCCGCGGCGGCACCGTCACCTCCTCCACGTCGGGGACCACTACCTCGTGCCGCGGGTCAACGGGGAGATCCTGATCGGCGCCTCGGTCGAATGGGCAGGCTTCGCCAAGCAAGTGACCGCCGAGTACGTGCGGAGCGCTCTCGACGCCGCCATCCGCCTGGCGCCGGCCCTGGCCCGTCTTCCCGTCAAGGCGACGTGGGCGGGCTTCCGCCCGTGGGCGCCCGACGAGCTGCCGGTGATCGGCCCCTGGCCGGGCCTCGAGGGGCTGGTCGTGGCGACGGGACACTTCAGGAACGGGATCCTCTGGGCCCCCATCACGGCGCGGCTGATCCGGGAGCTCCTGGTGGATCACGCCCCATCCCTGGATCTCACCCCGTTCCGCCCCGACCGCTTCGCCAAGTAGCCCACGGGACTTCTTGACCCTTCGCTCATTGTGGCTATACTTATGGCCATAATTTAAGGAGGGGATCCATGCGATTTGCCAGCGTCGCTGATGTCAAGAACCAGTTATCCGTGTATCTGGCCAGGGCGAGGAAAAAGAAGGAGCCTATTGTCGTTACCCATCACGGCAGACCGTACGCGCTGATCCAGCCGATCTCTGAGCGGGACCTGGAGGGATTGGAGTGGCAACAGCTTGCGGCTGATCGGCTCCGGCGGGCGTGGGAAGGGGAGGACGATGCGCTCTACGACTACCTTTAGACGAGGGCAGGTGGTCGTGGTCAACGTTCCCTTCTCGGATCACTCGGGGGTGAAGCCACGGCCGGCGTTGGTTGTCAGCGCCGAGGGGTTCCATCGCAGCCTTCCCGACGTGATCGTCTGCCCGATCAGTAGCCAGCCTCGGTATTATCGCCGCCCGGGGTCAGGCGACTGTCCCCTCCGGGATTGGCAGGCGGTGGGGCTCCGACATCCCAGCACGGTCCGGATTTCAAAGGTGCTCGGGGTGGATAAGCAGATCACTAAACGTATCCTGGGGCGTTTGTCTCAGCCCGATCTGGCCCGGGTTGAGACCGGCTTGCGCCAAGCTCTCGGTCTCCTATGATGCGCACTGCGGGGGGCGCGCGATGAAGCGAGTGTGCTGCGCGTCGTCGGACCTTGAGGAGTTCCACGGTTCGCTCGTGGTGGTCGAGGCGAATCCCGAGCGCCTGCTGGACGCGCTCTCACGCTGGGAGCCGCCCGCCCTCGAACGCTGGATGGGTCGTGAGGAGATCTGATGCGGACCAAAGAGCACGTCAAGCGAGAGATCGTGGCGGCCATCGATCGGCGGGCCGAGCAAATCATCGGGCTGGGAGAGCAGATCAGGCGCGCCCCCGAGCTCGGCTTCAAGGAGATCAAGACCGCGCGCCTCGTGGAGGAGACTTTCGCCGGCCTGGGGCTGGCGCCGAAAACCGGGCTCGCCCTCACGGGGGTCAGGGCGGAGGCGCGCGGCACAAAGGGCGGGCCCACGCTGGCGCTCCTGGGAGAATTGGACGGCCTGGTCGTGGGCGACCACCCCCTGGCCGATCCCGCGACGGGGGCGGCCCACGCCTGCGGCCACAACGCCCAGATCGCCGGACTGCTCGGCGCCGCCATGGGCCTCGTGGGCGTCAAAGCGATGGAGGCCTTGGCGGGGCGCATCGTCTTCTTCGCCGTCCCGGCGGAGGAGTACGGCGACGTCGAGTGGCGCGTGGACCAGGCGCGGCAGGGGAAGCTGGAGTTCCTCGGCGGCAAGCCCGAGCTCCTGAGGCTCGGCCACTTCGACGACGCGGACCTGGCCATGATGATCCACACGACGGCGCGCCCGGAGGACCGGAAGGCGGCCGTCGGCGTTTCCAACAACGGCTGCATCGTCAAGACGGTCCGCTACCTCGGCCGCGCGGCCCACGCCGGGGGCGCGCCGCACCGCGGCATCAATGCGCTCTACGCCGCCACCATCGGGCTCCAGGCCATCAACGCGATCCGGGAGACCTTCAGGGACGAGGACACGATCCGCGTCCACCCGATCATCACCCACGGCGGCTCCCAGGTGAACGTGATCCCATCCCTCGTGCGCATCGAGACCTACGTGCGCGGGAAGACCGTCGAGGCGATCCTCGCGGCCAACGTCAAGGTGGATCGGGCGCTGCGGGCCGGCGCCCTGGCGCTGGGCGCGAAGGTGGAGATCGAGACGCTCCCGGGCTATCTGCCGCTCTTCAACAATGAAGCCATGGCGAAGGTCTTCCGGGAGAACGCCATCAGCCTGCTGGGCGAGGAGCACTTCGCCAGCGCCGGGCACCGCACGGGATCCACCGACATGGGCGACCTCTCCCACGTGATGCCGGTCGTCCATCCCTACATGGGTGGGGCGGCGGGCGGCCACCACGGGGCCGACTTCGCGATCGCCGATCCCCTTCTCGCCTACGTGGCTCCCGCCAAGGCGCTGGCCCTCACGGCGGTGGATCTGCTCTGGGACGATGGGGCCCTGGCCCGCGAGGTGCTCCGGTCCTCGAAGCCGAGGATGACGAAAGGGGAGTACCTTGCCTTCCAGCGGGGGGTCGCACGGCGGGAAGTCTTCGACGCCGAGGCGATGGACGCCCCCTCACCTTCATCCTCTCCCCCTCACCCTCCCTCTCCCCGGTGGGGAGAGGAGAAGAGGTGAGGGGCGTTTCGTCTGAGGGGAGGGTAAGGGGGATGTACGGTAAGGGCCCCATCGAGTTTCCGAAGCGGATCGTCTGCCTGACGGCGGAGACGGCGGAGATCGTCTATGCCCTCGGGGCGGGGGAGCGGGTGGTGGGCATCCCCGGCACCGCGGAGCGGCCGCCCGAGGTCAGGGAGAAGGCGAAGGTCGGCGGCTTCACCACCTTCAGGCTCGACAAGATCCTCTCGCTGACCCCCGATCTGGTCCTCGCGTTCTCCGACCTCCAGAAAGACATCGTGCGGGACCTCGTCGGCGCCGGCATCCCCCTCTTCGCCACGAACCAGCGCTCCTTTGACGACATCCTCCAGACGATCCTGATGATCGGAGGTGTAATCGGACGGGAAGCAGCCGCGCGGGAGCTGATCCAGGACATGCAGGACGAGATCAGGCAGATGCGGGAGTTCTCGAGCATCTGGCCTGACCGGCCCAGGGTCTACTTCGAGGAATGGCCCGATCCCCTCATCGCCGGGATTCGCTGGGTCTCCGAGGTCATCGAGATCGCCGGGGGAAACGACATCTTCCCCGAGCTCCGGGAGAAGGCGGCCGCGTCGGGGCGGATGGTGGACCCCGACGAAGTGGTCAGGCGGGACCCCCAGATCATCGTCGCTTCCTGGTGCGGGAAGAAGCTGGAGCCCGAGCGGATTCGCTCCCGCCCCGGATGGGATCGTGTCGCGGCCGTCAAGGCGAACCGGATCTATGAGCTGAATGGCGCCGACATCCTCGCTCCCGGCCCGTCGGTGATGGCCGGGCTCCGGCGGCTCCACGAGATCGTCCAGGGGTATATGCAGGCCCGCTGAGAGCTCCCTTAAGTGACGTCTCGATCTTCATAGCGTAAACTCTTGTCGGGGTGACCCAAAACAGGATCTCTCCCGGAGAGCCATTTTGCCCGGAATCGCGCCGAAAAAAGCGAGGGAAGGGCACGGGGTGGATGATAGAATGAAGTCCCTTTTGACCTCATGAAGGCCAGCTCAGAGACCCGAGAGATCGCGCGCCCCGAGCGCTTCTTTGAAGACCGATTCGGCGTGACCTCCTCCCTCCTCGAGCGGCTCCTTGGCGCGGCTCTGGTCGGCCGGGTCGAGGACGCCGACCTCTACCTCGAGTACCGGGTCGACGAAGAGCTCCTCCTGGAGGAGGGCGCCGTCAAGAAGGCCTCCCGCCACGTGAGCCAGGGCGCCGGGGTGCGGGCCCAGTCCGGCGAGCGGACCGGCTACGCCCACACCGACGACGTCACGCTTGGCAGTCTCGAGGAGGCGGCGCGCCAGGCCCGAGCCATCGCCGAGCGCGCGGCGGGCGATGCGGTCGTCGCCGTCAAGCCCGACCGGCGGCCCCACGATCTCTACTCGCTGGCCGTCACGCCGGTGGCCGCCGACGTCGCCGGAAAGGCAGCGCTCCTGCGGCGCATCGACGAGGCGGCCCGCGGCGCCGACCCGCGCGTCCGGCAGGTCATCGCCTCGCTCTCGAGCGAGGAGCAGATCATCCTGATCGCCACCGCCTCGGGCTGGACGGTGGGGGACGTGCGGCCGCTCACCCGCCTCAACGTCACTGTGATCGCCGAGGACGGCGGGCGGCGCGAGATGGGGACGTACGGCGGCGGGGGCCGCGTGCCCTTCGACTTCTTCCTGGAGGGGGAGCGCTGGAAGCGCTTCGCGGGGCACGCCGTCAAGCAGGCGCTCCTGAAGCTCCGCGCCGTGGAGGCGCCGGCAGGCACCCTCACCGTGGTTCTGGGCCCGGGGTGGCCGGGGATCCTCCTTCACGAGGCGGTGGGGCACGGGCTCGAGGGCGACTTCAACCGGAAGAAAGTCTCGGCGTTCTCGGGACGGATCGGCGAGCCCGTCGCCTCTCCGCTGGTGACGGTGGTGGACGACGGGACGCTGCCGAATCGCCGCGGCTCGCTGAACGTGGACGACGAGGGCATTCCGACCGGCCGCAACGTGCTCATCGAGAACGGGGTGCTTCGCGGGTACATGCAGGACCGGCTGAACGCCCGCCTCATGGGCATGGCGCCCACGGGAAATGGCCGGCGGGAATCGTACGCGTACCCGCCGATGCCGCGGATGACGAACACCTTCATGCTCGCCGGCCAGGACGATCCCGAGGAGATCATCCGCTCCGTCCCGTACGGGCTCTACGCCGTCGCCTTCGGCGGCGGGCAGGTGGACATCACGAACGGGAAGTTCGTCTTCTCGGCGAGCGAGGCCTACCTGATCGAGGACGGCAAGCTGACCGCGCCCGTCAAGGGGGCCACGCTGATCGGCAGCGGCCCCGACGTCCTGAAGCGGGTGTCCCGGGTCGGCCGCGACCTGAGCCTGGACGAGGGGGTGGGGACCTGCGGCAAGGACGGCCAGTCGGTGCCCGTGGGGGTCGGGCTCCCCACCATCCGGGTGGACGGCATCACCGTGGGCGGGACCCAGGTGTGACCCGTGCGTGACCTGCTCACCGGCCTTCTCGAACGGGCGCGTCAGCGCGCGGCCACCGAAGCCGACGCGTACCTCGTGGAGGAGCAGCACTCCTCGGTCCGGGTGAGGCTCGGCCAGGTCGAGACCGTCACCCATTCGCGGGAGCAGCGGCTCGCCCTGCGCGTATTCGTGGGGACGGCCTCCGCGTCGGCCTCGACCTCCGACCTCTCTCGCGCATCGGTCGAGCGGCTGGTCGACGAGGCCGTCGCGCTCGCGCGGCTCACGGCTCCCGATCCCGTGGCCGGGCTGCCTGAGCCGGGCGAGTGCGCCTCGACGGTTCCCGACCTGGGCCTCGAGGATCCCGAGGGCCACGGTCTCACCCCGGAAGAGAAGATCGCCATTGCCAGGCGGGCCGAGGCCGCCGCGCTCGACTGCGACCCACGCATCACGAACTCCGAAGGCGCCGAGTTCTTCGAGCGCCGGGCCCGTTACGCCTACGCGACGTCCCACGGCTTCTTCGGCTCCTACCCGACCTCGAGCTTCGGCCTCACCGTCTCGCCGGTGGCGTCGGCGGACGGGGAAATGCAGCGCGATTCCTGGTATAGCTTTGCGCGCCGGCGCCAGCGGCTCGACGCTCCCGAGGAAGTGGGGCGGATCGCCGGCCGGCGCGCCCTCCGCCGCCTCGGCGCGCGGCAGGTCAAGACGTGCGAGGCGCCGGTCATCTTCGACCCTGAGACGGCGGCGAGCCTCGTCCGGACGCTGGCCGGCGCCGCCTCCGGGCCCGGGCTCTACCGCGGCGCCTCGTTCCTGCTGGTCCGGCTCGGCACGCGGATCGCCGCGACCGGCGTCACCGTGGTGGACAACGGCGGCATCCCGGGCGCCCTCGGCTCCCGGCCGTTCGACGGCGAGGGGCTTGCCATCGGGAAGACGGTGCTCGTCAATGCCGGCACCCTCGAGTCCTATCTCCTGGACACCTACAGCGGCCGGAAGCTCGGTCTCGCCTCGACGCACCACGCCGCGCGGGACGGGGGCGGCGTGGGCGTGGCCACCACCAACCTCTACCTGGCGGCGGGGGAGACGTCCCCCGGGGACCTGATCGGGTCGGTGAAGAGCGGGCTCTACGTGACCGAGCTGATCGGCTTCGGCATCAACATGGTCACCGGCGATTACTCGCGGGGGGCCGTGGGGCAATGGATCGAAAACGGCGAAGTGGCGTATCCGGTGGAGGAGGTCACCGTGGCCGGGAACCTTCTCCAGATGTTTCAGGCCATCGACGGCGTCGGCAACGACCTGGTCCTGCGCGACCGCACATCGGCCCCGACTGTGCGGATCGCGCGCATGGTCGTCGCCGGCAACTAAATAATGATGGAGAGCCACACGCAATGATGATCGACAGCCACTGTCATCTCCACGAGCCGGTCTTCAGGGATCTTCGGGGCACGCTGACGCGGGCCATCGACCACGACGTCTGGGGGATCGTCGCGGTGGGATGCGACCCGGCGACCAACGCGAAGACCCTGGAGGTGGCCGGCCATCACGGCAAGGCCATCTGGCCGTGCCTGGGGTGCCATCCCGAATGGACCGGCGTGACCGACGCCCAGGTGGAGGAGGTGGAGCACCAGGTCCGGGAGCACCACTCCCGGCTCGTCGCGCTGGGGGAGGTGGGGCTCCCCTGGTACTGCCTCGAGGCCGCGCCGGACCCCGCCACGCTCATGGTGCGCGGGCGCCAGCGGCTGGACCGGATGCTGGGGCTCGCCGCGCGCTACGACCTGCCCGTCGTCCTTCACGCCCCTCACGGCGCCGCCGTCGAGGCGCTGGGCCTGCTGAAGAAGCGAGGCATCGAGCGGGCGGTCTTCCACTGGCACAAGGCGCCGGCCGAGGTGACGCGGCAGATCGTGGAAGCCGGCTACCTGGTGTCGGTCACGCCGGAAGTCGTGTACCGGGATCGAGACCGGGAGCTAGTCGAATGGGTCCCGCTGGAGATGCTCCTGGTGGAGACGGACAGCCCGTGGCCCTATAAGGGCGAGTTCGAGGGGCTCCCCACCGAGCCGTGGATGGCTGCGCGGGTCGCCGAGGAGGTGGCCAAGCTGAAGCAGCTGCCGGTGGACGAGGTGATGTTCCGCCTCTCGGCGAACGCCTGCCAGCTGTTCGACCTGCCGTATGCCTAAAACTCGGAGGGGGGCTCCGCCCCCCTTCCGATGCCTCCCCCCGGGGTTGCGGGGGCAAAGCCCCCGCTCGAACAGGGCATCGCATGGCAATCGACGAAGAGGCCCAGCGGATCGCAATAGGCGAGCAGAAGCTGGCGCTGGTCGTGCACTTCCCGCCCCGCATCCCTTCGCCCTGCGTCGTCGCCTGCCACGGCCTGGCCGCCTCCAAGGACAGCGAGAAGTACCTCCTCCTGGGACGGGAATTCCCGAAGGCCGGACTGGCGCTCTGCCGCTTCGACTTCCGCGGCTCTGGCGAGAGCGGTGGCGCCTACGCGGGGAGCACCGTCGCGGGCCGGATCGCCGACCTCGAAGCGGTCCTGGACTTTCTCATGAAACACCCGGCGCTGAACCGTCGCCTTGGCCTCCTGGGCTCGAGCATGGGCGGCTTCGTCGCCCTCCATGTGGCGGCCCGGTGGCGCCCCGCGATGCCGGTCGTGACCTGGAACGCTCCGGCGACGCTCCGCGGGCTTCAGCGCTCCACGGCCGAAGATGTGGCGGGGCTGGGCGAGGCCTTCTTCGACGAGTTGGCCGCCGGCGCCCTCGCCGACACCCCGGCGGGCGTAGCCCTCTCGCTCACGATCCAGGCGGAGCGGGACGAGGTCGTCCCCCCGAGCCACGGCCAGACCCTCTTCGACCGCGCCGCCG
The DNA here is from genome assembly GCA_016193045.1 of Candidatus Rokuibacteriota bacterium. Lineage (GTDB taxonomy): Bacteria > Methylomirabilota > Methylomirabilia > Rokubacteriales > CSP1-6 > CSP1-6. The sequence goes on from JACPSW010000174.1 coordinate 18,697, forward strand.
ACCCCAGAGAGCTCCACGTTCTGAAGGGCGCCGACCACCGCCTCAGCGACATGACCCACCGCGGTGAAGCCGTGGCCCTCAGCCTGGGCTGGCTTCGCCGCCACCTAACGCCGTAGGACGTGGGGATGCAGGTGTCGTGGGCCGGGTTCGTCCTCCTTCTGATCACGCTTCTCCCCGCGGCGGCGTGGGCGCAGATGTACCAGTGGGAGGACGAGCAGGGAACGGTCCACTACACGAACGAGCTCCAGAGCGTCCCGGAGCCCTATCGCTCCGGGGCCCGCTTCGTCCCCGCGTCCCCCATGGCGCCGCCCGCCGTCGCGCCGGCTCAAGGGATCACCCGCATCCCCTTCACGCCCGGATCGCCCATTCTAGTCAGCGCGAGGATCAACGGCGCCGGACCCGTCACGCTGATCCTGGACACCGGAGCCGACCGGACGCTGCTGACGCCGATGGCGCTCTGGAGGCTGGGGATCTCCACGGCCGGCGCGCCGCGGGCCGAGATCAAGGGCGTGACCGGGACGGCCCAGGGCGAGCTGGTGCAGGTGAACTCGGTGGAGGTGGGAGAGGCGAAGGCCGGCCCCCTGCTGATCCTCGTCCACGATGCCGACCTGAAGCAGGCCGAAGGCCTCCTCGGACGGGATTTCCTGGAGCGGTTCACGGTCACCATCGACGCCAGCGAGCGCGTCGTCACGCTGGCCCCACGTTGACCCGGCCCCCTGACGCGTGCTAGCAATTGAGGGGAAGTTCCCGCATGGAGCGAATTGGGGATCTCCTCCTCGAACGCACTAGGCCGCGCGGCCCCGCCAAGCCGGTTCCCCTCCTCTTCGTTCACGGCATGTGGGGGTCCAGCTGGTACTGGGAGAGCTATCTCCGCGCGGCCGCCGAGGCCGGCTGGGACGCCTGGGCGCTGAACCTGAGGGGGCACGGGGGAAGCCGGCCGGTTCCAAACCTCGGCGACGTTTCGGTTTCCGACTACGTGCAGGATGTCCTCGACTGCCTGAGGGTGCTCGGCGAGGTAGTGCTGGTGGGGCATTCCATGGGCGGGCTGATCGCCCAGAAGGTCGCCGAGGTCGGCGGAACGCGCGCCGCCGTCTTCCTCACGAGCGCGGCGCCAAAGGGCATCCTCGTCCTCCGCTGGCCGGTCCTGCGGCGCATGGCCCGCTACGCCTTTCCGATGGCCGCCAGTCGCCCGTTCCTCGCGACACGGCCCCATGCCGATGCCCTCCTGCTGAACCGTCTTCCCCCTGAGCGTCGGGCCGAGGCCTACGCGCGGCTGGTGCCCGAATCCGGCCGGGCCGCGCGGGAGCTGGCCTTCGGGCTGGTCCCGGTGGACGAGAACCGGGTGGAGTGCCCCACGCTAGTCGTGGGCGCCCAGTGGGATCGGATCACGCCCACCGCCGTGCAGCGCCGGATCGCCGCCAAGTACGACGCCGACTACGTCGAGATGGCCGGGCACGCTCACATGCTGATGCTGGAGGAGGGCTGGGAACAGTCCGGGAAGGAAATCCTGGCCTGGATCGACCGCGCGATGGCAAAGGAGTCGCGAGCGTGAAGCGGCGGCTCCTGATCGCGGCGGCCGTGGTGGTCGGGGCGGGCGCCCTCGCCTACGGGGGCTACGCGTGGTACTACGCGAGCCGCTACGTGTGGACCGACGACGCCTACGTGGAAGGCTCCGTCGCCGTCGTGAGCGCGAAGGTCCCCGGTCAGGTGGCCAAGGTCCTCGTGAGGGACAACCAGGCCGTGAAGGGCGGCGACCTGCTGGTCCGGATCGATCCCCGGGACTACCGGGCCCGGCGGGACCAGGCCGTGGCGGCGGTGGCGATGGCTGAAGCGAGCAGCCGGGCGGCCCACACGGAAGTGCCGCTCATGCGCGATACCACGCGGACCCAGGTGGACCAGTCGCGGGCGGCGCTCGAGGCGGCCGTCGTCGGCGTCAAGTCCAGTCAGTCGGTGGTCGAGGAGACGCGCGCCCGCCTGGAGGCCCGCCGGGCGGCCGTTGCCGCCCTCCGCGCGGATGCAGCGGCGGCGGAGTCGGTCAAGCGCAGATCGCGGCTCGATCTGGAGCGGATGCGGCGGCTCCTGAAGGAAGGTTTTGTCTCCCAGCGCGACTTCGAGCAGGCCGAGTCTGCCTTCGAGACGGCCGAGGCCGGCCACGAGTCGGCCTGGCGGCGGCTGGGCCAGGCCGAGAAGGAAGTCGTCCAGGCCGAGGCGGAGCTCCAGTCGAAGATCCTGGCGGTGGACCAGGCCCGCCAGCGCGAGGCCGAGGGTCGCGCCGCCCTGGCGCGCGCCGAGAGCCAGCTCCGCCAGGTGACGGTCAAGGAGGCCGAGGCCAGCCGGGCCGCGGCGCGGCTCAAGGAGGCCGAGGCGGACCTGGCCTACGCCGAGCTCCAGCTCCGGGAGACGGAGGTCAGGGCCCCGATGGCCGGGATCGTCTCGAAGAAGACCGTCGAGCCGGGGCAGGTGGTGCAGATGGGGCAGCCCCTCCTGGCCGTCGTGCCGCTCGAGAGCGTCTGGGTCGTGGCCAACTTCAAGGAGACTCAGCTGTCGCGCGTGCGCCCGGGGATGCAGGTCGCGGTGGCGGTGGACGGCTTCCCCGGCGAGACGTTCCCCGGCAGCGTCGAGTCCATCAGCGCGGGGACAGGCTCCCGCTTCTCGCTCCTGCCTCCCGAGAACGCGACGGGGAACTTGGTCAAGGTCGTCCAGCGCGTCCCGGTCAAGATCCTGCTCGACCACCGGACCAATAATCCCCACACGCTCAGGGCGGGGATGGCGGCGCACGTGACG